>PALK01000013.1 GCA_002710765.1 Rickettsiales bacterium
TTTAGATTTTTTTACTGCACTTTATGGAGGTGGACCAGCTTATATATTCTCTTTTTTAGATATTTTGACCAGAATTTCAGAAGAAAAAGGTTTAAGTCATGAAAATTCAAGAAGTTTAGTGTTAGAATTAATTTTTGGAACTGCAAATTACTTAAAAAATATTGATAAAAAGAAAAGTTTTAATTCAATGTTGAAAATTGTTGCGAGTAGAGGAGGTACCACTGAAGAAGCTTTAAAACATCTGAATAAAAGAAAGTCTTTTTTTAATCTAATAAATTCAGCTGTAAAGAAAGCTTCATTAAAATCAAAAAAGATTAGTAAAATTTTTGATTAATCTTTTTATTTTTGTTGATAAGTTGTTGGGATAATTATTCTAAAACAAGAACCTTTATATCGTGATTTTTTTACTAATATTCTTCCATTTATTTTAGAAATTATTTCTTTGGCAATGCTCAAACCAAGACCAGAACCAACATAATTTAGGTTTCTAGATGTATCCATTTTGAAAAAGGGTCTAAAAATTTTGTTTTTAATATTATCAGGTATGCCTGGTCCATCATCTTCAACATCAATAATTAATTTTTTTTTTTCTATTTTAGCTGTTACCAATATTTTTTTTCCAAACTTACATGCATTGTTTAAAATATTAGAAAAAATCCTTGATAGATTATTTTCACTTAAAGAAACCATTATTTTTGGGTTGCACTCAAGTTCTATTATTATTTTCTTGAAAGATTTTTTTGAAGATTCAATAATTTCATAAAGAAAGTTTTTAAGATTTAATTTTTTAATTTTAAATGAATTATCAGCATTTTTTGAATATTGAAGATATTCACTTAGTAAAATTTCCATAGAATTAACATCTTTTTTTATTTTTTTTATATCTGATAAATTTGAAGCAAGCTCTAACTGCAGTTTGATTCTTGTTAAAATAGTTCCAAGATCATGTGAGATTCCGGCAAGGAAATTTGTTCTATTTTTAATTTGGTTTTGTATTCTTCTTTTCATTTTAATAAAAGTCTTACCTGCCANTTTTATTTCAATAGCTCCTTCAGGTTTAAATGTTCTTGANTCTTCACCCATNCCAAATTCCTCAGANTATTTTGCTAATCTAGTTATAGCNCTGACTTGTATTCTCATAAATAAAAATGCAATGAGNGAAAGTAAAATAGANGAAAATATNACCCANAAAAAAAGAATTAATGGAGTCTCACTTACTAAATATTTTTTTGGTAATGAAAGTTCTAAGATTTCATTATTTATAAATATAAAAACTAAAACCGCATCTTTTTTGAAGCTAACTCGCAAATCATGATTGATTCTACTTTTTAAAGTATTAATTATATTGTGTTGAACAAAACTAATTAATTTTTGTTCTTCTTGAGAAGAGTAACTTTCAATTACTTTTGCTTTTATATTAAGATTTTTAATCAAATTTTTAGATATTTTATTGTTATTTATATAGTTTTCTATAACTAAATTAATTTGATTACTTGCAATATTTGCAAATCTAGTTGTAATCTTNTCCCAATGACGATCATAAAAAAGAAAAATNGCAAGACATTGTATACATATCAANGGAAGAAAAAATATAATAAGTAGTCTTCNTAAAATTTTTTTTGGAAGTAATTTTTTTATGTTAAACCTCATAATCACTCTTTAATGTGTATCCCTTTCCTCTGACTGTTTTTAAAAAAGAACTCCCGTCTTTATTTTCTATTTTTTTTCTTAGCCTTGCTATAAAAACGTCAACAGTTCTAGTGTTATTATTCATATTTAGATTTGATGCAATTTTTTCTCTGCTAATCGGAGTATTTAAATTTTTACTCAGAAACTTAAGGATCAAAGATTCTTTATCAGTTAATTTGATTAATTGTTTTTCTTTTCTTAATTCATTTAGGTTCAGATCGAATTCATAGTCTCCAAAAATTACTTTTTGATTAATTTTTGCTGTAATTCTTGGAGATAGTAATTTGTTGACTCTAAGAATTAATTCAATTGGTTCGAATGGTTTAACAAGATAATCATCACAACCTATTTTGTATGTTTTAATTTTTTTTTCAATNCCACTTAATGCTGATAACATTAATACAGGAGTTCTAATATTTTTTTTTCTAAAACTTTCTAAAAAGCTAATACCATCGATTTTGGGCATCATAATGTCTAATATGATTAAATCAAATGTATAGAAATTAATTAATTTTTCTGCTTCAATTGCATCTGGCGAAGAAGAAACTAGAAAATTATTTTTAATAAGGAATTTTGAGATAAGTTTTCTTATTTTATTATCATCATCAATACATAAAATATGTGGATTTTTTATAAACTTAAATTTCATTAACAAAAAAAAATAGGTTATAATATAAAGTTATTATTAAGTTATTTAATTTTAACTATTGAAAGNAAATTATGCAATTAATCCCTTTTGATAAAAGAGATGGTTTTATATGGATGAATGGANAGNTTTGTGANTGGGNACAAGCTAAAGTTCATATTTTAAATCATGGTCTACATTATGCAAGTTCAGTTTTTGAAGGAATTAGAGTTTATAATAAAAAAATTTTTAAGTTAGATGATCATATTCAAAGATTAATTGATTCAGCAAATATTTTAGATTTAACTATTCCTTTTACAAAAAAGCAAATCATAGAATCGACAATTGAAATAGTAAAGAAACAAGAAATTATTAACGGATATATTCGACCAATTGTATGGAGAGGAAGTGAAATGATGGCTATATCAGCTAAAAATGCTACTACAAATATTGCAATTGCAGCTTGGGCCTGGCCATCTTATTTTTCACCTGAGCAAATTTTAAAAGGAATTAGAATGACCACATCTGAGTGGTCAAGGCCTTCACCCAAATCTGCACCAACTGATAGTAAAGCTGCTGGTTTATATATGATTTGCTCTTTAAGTAAACACAANGCAGAATCAAAAGGTTTCGATGATGCNCTAATGCTNGANTATAGAGGATATATAGCTGAAGCTACAGGGGCTAATATTTTTTTTATTAAAGAAAAAAAACTAATTACTCCAAAAGCAGATTGTTTTTTAAATGGTATAACTCGACAAACAGTAATTGAAATCGCAAAAAAACTTGATATTACAGTTGAAGAAAAACATTTAGAACCAATCTTTATGAAAAACTGTGATGAAGCTTTTTTAACTGGAACAGCAGTTGAAATAACACCAATTCAAAGTATTGATGAATATAGCTTTAAAAATAGAACTATAATTAAGATATTAATGAAAGAATTTCAAAATTTAGTAAATAATATTTAATCTAAATATTTTTTTGATCTTTTTATATCTTCGCTTTTTTGCGANAACCAAAAATCTCCATTAGTTGTTTTTTCTTTTTTCCAAAATGTTGCTTTTACCTTTAACCAATCAATAATATATTCCAATGATTCTATACTATCTTTTCGGTGGTCAGAAGCTGTTAAGATTAATACTATATTCTCACCAATTTTAATTTGTCCAAACCTATGTATAATAAGTAAATCGTTAATACCCCATTTTTCCTTAGCCTTTTTTATACATTTTAATAGTTGAATTCTTGTCATTTTTTCATAATGTTCGATATAAATTGATTTTACATTACCAAAAACAGAATCTTTCCTTACTTTTCCTAAAAAAGTTGAAATAGCTCCAGAATACTTGTTTTTTTCAGAAAAAATTGATAATTCAGATGATACATTAAAATTTTCCTTTTGTATCTTTATCATATCAACCTCCGGTTACAGGAGGGAAAAAAGCTACTTCGTCATTATTAGTAACAATTTTATCAAAATCTACGAACTTACAATTTACTGAGCACTTAATATTTTCTAAATTTTTAAATGCTCTATTATATTTTTCACCTTTGAGTTTTAGTAGTTCGATAACTTGAACTACTGAATAATTTTCTTTAATTGATAATTTTTCATGATCAATTCCAATGATTTGTCGTATATTAGCAAAGTATATAATTTTCAATTTAAGAGGTCCTCATATCTATAGAATTTCAATATATCACCTTTTTTTATAAGTTGAAATTTGTCATCCAATTCAATAATTCCTTCACTGTTAGAAATAGATGACAAAATACCCGATCCTTGCTTGTTAAATTTTATTAGTTCTAAAGTATCTTTAGTTTTTTTTATTGAACCTCTTATCCATTCAGTTCTACCTTTTTTTTTTTTAAAATTAAACCCAGAAGGAATTTTATTGTATGACACAGGAAATTTATTTCTTCCATTAAGTCTATATGTAAAATCTAAAACAAACATGAAGAAAGTAACTATAACTGCTACAGGATTACCGGGCAATCCAAAAAAAGGTACATTATTAATATTTCCAAATGCTATTGGTCTGCCAGGTTTAACAGCTATTCTCCAAAATTTTAAAGANCCAATTTCATTGATAACTTCTATTATTTTATCTGTTTTACCAGAAGAAATTCCACCAGTTGTTACAATTAAATCGTATTTAGGTGTTGCATTTAATAGTCTTTTTTTTGATTCATNATAGTGATCTTTAACTATACCTAAATCAAAAACTTCACATCCTATTCTTTTAAATAATGCTAAAAGTGTAATTTTATTACTATCAAAAATCTGAATCGAATTTTTTTTTGTTTTATTTCTTGATAGTTCATCTCCAGTTGAAAAAATTCCAACTTTTACTTTTTTAAAGACTTTAACTTTTATTTTGCCGACTGAAGCAATTAGACCAAGGTCTACAGATCTTATTTTTCGACCTTTTTTTAATATAATACTCTTTTTTTTAATATCTTCACCAAAGGATCTTATATTTGACCCTTTAATTATACTTTTTGGTATCTCAACAAAACCATTTTTATAATTACAATCTTCATTCATTAACACTGTGTCTATGATCAGTGATTTGGATGATGGAACCATTGCTCCAGTATATATTTGTATAGCTTCACCCGATGAAATTTTTTCTTTAAAAGGCTGGCCAGGTTTCGCGCTACCAACAATTTTGAAAACTTTTATTTTTTTCTTTAAAAAATCTTTAAAATTTATTCCGAAACCATCTACTGCTGAATTATCAAATGGGGGTATATTAAAATTAGATAATAAGTCTTCAGCCAAAATCCTATTTTCACTTTNTTCAATNCNTACTNCTTCAACNTNTTTTTTCTTNGTAAAATTTTTTATNGNTCTNGCTAATTTTTTCTTNGCATNTNCAACACTTATTAATTTAAANNTTGGTNTGAAACAGTCNTTATTTTTCATTTTTTTTTTTTATTTCAAAATAGTTAATAATAAAGTTAGATATTTCTTTTGTTTTNTTAAAAGAAAAATTTGGNAGTNNTGTNTTTAATATNTCTTCATTTAATTTGTCATAAATTATAGCAATTGTTGAAGAATTTTTTTTATGGATTAGAGGTTTTTGTAGTTTGTTATTAAAAACTTCGAGTTTTGGGATTTTGCTATTTTTAAAACCTTCAATCAGAAGTATGTCAGTATCTTTAGAAAATTTATTTATTAAATATTCAATTGTATAATTTTTATTTTCATTCCCTCTATGTATTAAAGTCCAATTACTTCCACCCCCAACTAATACTTCTTTAGCACCAGACTTTGAGTGATTAAAGCTATCTTTCCCCTTTTTATCTATTTCAATATTATGATGNGTATGTTTTAATGTTGAAACAGAAAGATTGTTCTTTGTAAAAAACTTTATTAACCTGCATACAAGATCAGTTTTACCACTTCCACTCCAACCACATATTCCTATAACTATCATTGATTAAAAACTTTTAAGATTATCTTTAAAATATATATATCCAGTATAGATAGTTAGGATCGATGCAAGTGTTAATCCTATTTCACCAATTAATGATGTATGATTTATCAATGTAAAATCATTCCCTATTATTATAAAACCTAGAGAAAACATTTGTATTAAAGTTTTAAATTTAGATAAATTAGTAACATTTATATGAGTTTTTGTTTTAGAAAAAAATTCTCTAAGACCAGATACTAATATTTCTCTTACTATTATAATTAGCGAGGGATATATTAAAAAACCACTAATTTTATCTATAGCTACTAAAATAAAAATTACTGAGATTACAAGTATCTTATCAGCAATAGGATCAAAAAACTTTCCAAAATTTGTTTCAATATTATATTTTCTTGCAAGATAGCCATCTAAAAAATCACTTAGTCCAGCAAAAGCATATAATATTAATGCGATCCAATTGAAAAAAGAATTTTGTGGCAAAAGACATAATATAATAATCGGAATACATATAATTCTAAATGAAGTAAGATAATTTGGAATATTTGATAATTTAATCATGTTCATTAAATTCATTATATATTTTTCTCGCACTAACTTTTCCAATTCCAGGAGTATTTTCTAAATCTCTTATTCCAGCAGTTTTTATATTTTCAATTGANCCAAAGTATGATAATAATTTTTTTTTACTTTTACTTCCAATTCCAGGTATTGGATCGAAAATAGAATTTTTAATCTCATTTTTTCTTCTGTACCTTTGTGATGAAATAGCAAATCTATGAGCTTCATCACGAAGCCTTTGAAGGAAAAATAAAATTTTATTATTTTTAAAAATTTTTTTTTTTGTGTCAGCATAAAAAATAGTTTCATTTCCTGCATTTCTATTCTCACCCTTTGCAATTGACATTATAATAATATTACTTAATTTACTTTCTTTTAAAACTCTTTCTGCAATATTTAGGTGACCTTTTCCTCCATCAATTAGAATCAGATCAGGAAGATTATTTTTCCAAGCTGATTTTGAGCTTTTTAATTTATTTGAAAATCTTCTTCTTAGAACTTGCTCCAACATTAAATAATCATCAAAAGAATTCTTTTCAGGAACAGAAATATTAAATTTTCTATAACTTTCTCGGCTAAATTTATTTTCTTCAAAAACAATCATTACGCCTACAGGATTTGAACCACTTAGATGACTATTATCATATACTTCTATTCTATTAGGAATTATGTTTAAGTTAAACGTATTAGATAATTCTTTAATTAATTCTTGCCCTTTTTTTTTATTATTTTCATTTTTCTTGATTGAGAACTTAATATTTTCCTCAACCATCTTTATTAAATCAAATTTTTTACCTTTTTGTGGATAATATATTTTGACTTTTTTTTTTTTATTTTTTTTAATAGCTGATTCAATTAAAGAACTATTTTCAATTTTTTTATTTAGAACAATAACATTAGGTGGGGTATGACTATAATAAAAAAGAGTTAAAAAATCTTCTAATATTTCGTTTGAACTTTTTTCATCATGCTTTTCAAAGGTAAATTCTTTATTGCCTAAGTTCTTTCCATTTCTAAAAAAAAAGTTTTGTATGTATACAGTATCAATTTTTTTGATAATACAAATAATATCAAAGTTTTGATTTTCTCCAATTGAAGAATATTGTTCTTGGGAAATCTTTGAAAGCGCCTTAATTCTATCTCTAAATAAAGCTGCTTCTTCATATTTCTGTTTTAAACTAGCAATATTCATCTTAGAAACTAAATTATCTCTTATTTTTGTATCTTTACCCTTTAAAAAGAGTTTAGCTTGCTGAACTAATTCGCTGTATTCAGTATTATTAATATTTTTTGTACATGGAGCTGAACATCTTTTGATTTGAAATAATANNCATGGTTTTTTTCTATTTGNAAAATACGAATCAGAGCAAGTTCGAAGTAAAAAACCTTTTTCAAGAATAGTCATTACTTTTTCAACTGAATTTACACTAGCAAAAGGGCCAAAATAAAAATTTTTCTTATCTCTACTACCCCTAAATTTCTNNAGTCTAGGCCACTCATGATTGTTAGAGATCATTATGAAAGGAAAACTTTTGTCATCAATTAGCCTAATATTAAAAATAGGCTTATATTTTTTAATTAGATTACTTTCTAATATTAGTGCATCTATTTCTGTATGTGTTTTAATAAATTTTAAATTATCAAGATTTCCTACAAGTCTTTTTATCCTGTTAGAAAGTATATTAAAATTTAGATAAGAACTTAATCTATTATTAATATTTTTAGCTTTNCCAATATACAANATTTCTTTTTTTTTATTTAANAATTGATAAATACCTGGTCCTTTTGGACAATGTTCTAAGGAACTCTTTATCTTACTTAAACCTTTTTTAAAATTTATCGGCATGTTTTCAATTTTCATTCATAGGTTTATTATTTAGTTTTAATATACAAGTTCTTTAAAAGAAATACTATCCACTAAAACTGTGGATAACCTTGTTAATATAAGTTGTTTAAATCTTTGACCTCTAATAAATATAAGGGTTTTAATAAAATGATTAAAAANTAGGCAATTCTCTAANNTATTGAATTTAANNNATATTTNTTGACTTTATGATTTTTTTACAAAGAATTATTTATAATTATNCATTAANTAAGTCCAANAAATTTTNCAAAACTAAGTGTGAACAACTTTAAAGCTGTCAAGCTTTTTTTTTAATCATCTATAAATTTCTTAGAATTTGTATTAGCCCAGCCCATNTTTTGTCCACTATCTAATAAAATTATTTGACCTGTAACNGAATCACTNGAAATTAAAAAATTTATTGCAGAATTAATCTCATCTAGATTCACCTGTTTTTTTAATGGAGTCCTATTAATTTGTTGTCTGAACTGCAGTTCTGATTGTCTATCACTTTTCAGGGTTGGACCAGGGCCAATAGCATTAACTCTAACTTTAGGTGCTAATGATAAAGCAAGACTTTTAGTTAGAGTGTACAGTCCTGATTTACTTATCGTATAAGAAGTAAAGTATGGTGTTATATTTAGTACTCTTTGATCTAAAATATTTATAATATTACCTTTATTTTTTAGATTCTCTACGAAAAATTTTGATAAAAAGAAAGGCGCTTTTAGATTAACATTAATATGTTTGTCAAAACTTTCATTACTAGATAATTTAAGTGAATCATATTCAAAAACTGATGCATTATTAATTAAAACATCTACTCCATTGAAGAATGAGACGATTTTCTTAAACCATATATTTAAATCCGAAATATTTTGTAAATTTAGTCTAAAAATTTCAGAGCTAACACCAAATTCTTCCACTTTGCTTTTTAGTAATTCAGCATCTTTTTTGGATTTATTGTAATGTATTGCAATGTTATATCCTTTTTTCGCAAGATAAATTGCCATAGCATTTCCAATTCTTTTTGATGCACCAGTAATTAATACTGTTTTTCTTTTCTTCATTAATTTTTAATCCCTAAATCATTTTTTTGTAATTTATTAATTTCATCTCTTATTTGTGCTGCTTTTTCAAAGTTCAAATTTTCAGCATTTTCTAACATTTGTTTTTTTAGTTCTTTGATGTGATTTAATAAATTCTTACCTATTAAATTTTTATTTTTCTTATTTTTTAATGACTTTTCGTTTTTCTCTTCAAGAATATCTAATATTTTCCTATTGGTAGATCTTGGAATAATATTATTTTTTTTATTATAATTTACTTGTTTTATCCTTCGTCTATCAGTTTCGTCTAGAGCAGCAGTTATTGATTTCGTTTTTTGATCAGCGTATAGTAATACTCTTCCTTCAACGTTTCTAGCTGCTCTACCAATTGTTTGTATTAATGAAACACGAGATCGAAGAAAGCCCTCTTTATCAGCATCTAAAATTGCTACTAATCCACATTCAGGAATATCTAGACCTTCACGTAAAAGGTTAATTCCCACTAGAACATCAAACTCTCCCAATCTTAAACTCCTAATTAGCTCTATTCTCTCAATAGCATCAATATCTGAATGCATATATCTTGCTGAAATGTTAAGTTCCGTCATATATTCTGTTAAATCCTCTGCCATTCTTTTTGTTAATGTTGTAACTAGTATACGTAGTTTTTTTGTAATTACATTTTTACATTCTTCAATTAAGTCTTCTACTTGATTTTTTGCAGGCCGTATTTCGCATTCAGGCTCAATTAAACCGGTTGGTCTTACTAATTGTTCTGTAATAATACCCTTAGTTTTANTTAATTCCCAAGGTCCTGGTGTTGCAGATACATATATAGTTTGTCCCTTAAACTTTAACCATTCTTCAAACATAAGAGGTCTATTATCTTTACAAGAGGGTAATCTAAATCCATGTTCTGATAATGTTGATTTTCTTGACCTGTCACCTTTAAACATTCCACCAATTTGAGGAATTGTTACGTGAGATTCATCAATAAATAGAATTATATTTTCGGGTAGATACTCAAAAAGTGTTGGTGGTGGCTCACCTTCTGATCTTCCAGTTAAATGTCGAGAATAATTTTCAATGCCCGAACATCCACCAGTTGCAACCATCATTTCAATATCAAATTTTGTTCTTTGTTCAATTCTTTGAGCTTCAAGATGTTTTTTTTTACCTTCAAAAAATTTTATTCTATCATTTAATTCAATTTTTATAGATTCAATCGCCTTTGTTAATGAAGGTTTCGGGGTAACATAATGACTATTAGCAAATACTATAACTTGATGAAGCTTGGAATAGACTTTTCCAGTCAAAGGATCAAACTCATAAATTTCTTCAACTAAATCTGAAAAAAAAGAAATTCTCCATGCTTTATCCTCAAGATGTGCAGGAAAGATTTCTAAAATATCCCCTCTGTTTCTAAAAGTTCCTCTTATAAAATTATTATCATTTCTTTTGTATTGAAGTTCTACTAATTTTTTTTTAAGTTTTTCTCGATCAATTTCCTCATTTTTTTTTATTTTTAAAGTCATTGAATAGTAGGACTCTGCAGAACCAATACCATAAATACATGAAACACTCGCAACAATAATAGTATCTGTTCTTTCTAATAATGCTCTAGTAGCTGAATGCCGCATTCTATCAATCTGTTCATTGATAGAAGATTCTTTTTCAATATAGGTGTCAGACCTTGGCACGTATGCTTCAGGTGTATAATAATCATAGTAAGAAACAAAGTATTCGACAGCATTTTTAGGAAAAAAATTTTGCATTTCACTATAGAGTTGTGCTGCTAGTATTTTATTTGGTGCAAAAATAAGTGCCGGTCTTTGAAGTTTATTAATAATATTTGCCATAGTAAAAGTTTTACCTGAACCAGTTACGCCCAAGAGCACTTGGTCTGATATATTTTCTTCAAGACCTAAAGACAATTTATTAATAGCTTCCTTTTGATCTCCAGCTGGTGAAAAATCACTTTTTATTATAAACTTTTTCTTGTTATTTAAATTTATTAAGGGTTTAATTTTCTGTAAATAAACATTCATTTTTATACCAATTTCTGAAACAATATATATACTTGAAATTTAAGTCTTTAAATTTTTTTTTCTAATAGTTTTTTTATGTCAATTCTATCTCAAAAATTAAATAGTTTTAAACCATCATTAACAGTAAAAATAAGTCAAAAAGCAAGAGAATTAAAACTTCAAGGAAAACAAATAATAAGTTTAAGTTCAGGTGAACCAGATTTTGATACACCTGAACATATAAAAGAACAAGCGATAAGATCTATTAATGAAGGTTTTACAAAATACACTGCAGTAGACGGAGTACTGGAACTCAAAGAAGCAATAAAAGAAAAATTTATTAATGAAAATAAAATTAACTATACTACTAATCAAATAACTGTTGGGGTAGGTGGTAAACACGTAATTTATAATTTATTTATGTCAACTATTAATAATTTAGATGAGGTTATAATTCCCTCTCCATATTGGGTTTCATATCCTGATATTGTTTCTTTGTGTGGAGGGTTCCCAAGAATAGTTAAAACTAATGTTGAAAATAATTTTAAGCTTACGCCAGACAAATTAGAAAAGAATATTAATAGAAAAACCAAATGGCTTATTATCAATTCTCCTTCAAATCCTACAGGTGCAGTTTATTCCAAGGATGAACTATTAGAATTATCAAGAATTTTATTAAAATATAAAAATGTTTGGATTCTAACTGACGATATTTATGAACATTTAATTTATGATAAATATGATTTTCTTAATATTTTGAATGTTGAACCTAAATTATTTGACAGAACTTTTATTGTTAATGGAGTTTCAAAAGCCTTTTCTATGACTGGATGGAGAATTGGTTATGGAGCAGGTCCAGAAATAATAGTTAAGTCAATTTCAAAAATTCAATCTCAAAGTACCACTAATCCTTGTTCAATTAGTCAAATGGCTGCTTTAACAGCATTGAATTCTAAAAAATTATTTTTAAATGAATGGTTAAGTGAGTTTATTCAAAGAAGAAATTTTGTTGTTGATTATCTAAATAAAATTGATGGCCTTAATTGTTTAATGCCTCAGGGAGCATTTTATGTTTTTGTATCATGTGCTGGGTTAATTAATAAAAAAACTCCCAATGGGAAAAAAATCATTAACGATATTGATTTTGCAGATTATCTTATAGAATATGCTGGTGTTGCAGTTGTTCCCGGTTCAGCATTTGGTAGTTCTCCTTATTTTAGAATTTCTTATGCTGCCTCTATGAAGTTATTAACTAATGCATGTGAAAAAATTTATCATGCAATATCTTTAATGAAAGATTAGTGAAAATTCTCATTTACGGCACTGGTGGTATCGGAGGATTTATAGGAACATTCCTTCTTAAAACTAATCATGAGATTTTTTTTCTTTCTAGGGGAAAAACTTTTAAAAAATTTGAAAAAAATGGTATCCAGTTAATTAGTCCCATAGAAAACTTGAGGTTTGAGAAAATCAATATTCTTCAAAGCTTAAAAATTAATTTTGATTTTGATATTATTATCTTAGCAGTGAAATTATATGATTTTGATAAAGCACTTTTAGATATAAAAAGTAATTTTAAAAAAATACCATTAATTTTACCTTTCCAAAATGGAATCTATGCTGAAGAAAAATTAAAAGAAAATATAGGCAAAGAAAACGTTTGTGGTGCAGTAGCTCAAATATCTTCATATTTAGATAAAAAAGCAAGAATAGTTCATAATGGTAAGTTAGCTACTTTTTTTGTTGGTGATCTTGTGAGTAAAACTAATTACACACTTTTAAAACTATTTTCAAATGATTGTCAGAAAGTTGGATTAGACCTCAGATATTCAGAAAAAATTAATGAAAAATTATGGGATAAATTTATTTTTTTAACTGCATATAGCGGGGTCACTACTCTTACTGGATTAACTCTTGGAGAAATTTTTAAAAATAAGAAACTTAAAATTTTTTTTACAGATGCTATGAATGAAACATTCCTATTATCCAGAAAATTTGATATTTTTTTTTCTAAAAATCCTGTTGATTTGTGGTTGCAAAGAATAAAAAAACTTCCATTTAATATGACTTCATCAATGTATCTAGATTTTGAAAAAAAAAAAAAAAATAGAACTTAGTTGGTTATCTGGTTTTGTTGTTAAAAGTTGTAAATTAAATAGAATAGATTGTTCAACTCATGAAAAAATAGTTAATGGTATTAATACTATATAATATTTTTCTTACTTAAAAATGATTCGGCTTCGATAGCACTCATACAACCCATTCCGGCAGCAGTTACTGCTTGTCTGTATACTTTATCTGTTACGTCTCCAGCAGCAAAGACACCTTCAATTCTTGTTTTTGTTGAGTCACTTTCTGTATAAATATAACCTTCATTGTCCATTGGAACACTATCAGCAAAATTTTCTGTTGAAGGACTATGACCTATTGCAACAAAGACACCATCAATTTCTATATTTGAATATTTTTTATTTTTTTTATTTAAAATTTTAATTTTTTTTAATTCTTTTGGTTTTTCATTCCCTGAAATTTCTTCTACTGTTGAATCCCATATAAATTTTATGTTTTTCTTCTTGAATAATCTGTCTTGAAGTATTTTTTCTGCTCTTAATTCAGATCTTCTATGAATTAAGTAAACTTTTTTACACAAATTAGATAAAAAAAGTGCTTCTTCCACAGCTGTATTTCCGCCTCCAATAACAGCAACATCTTTATTTTTGTAAAAAAAACCATCGCATGTAGCACATGCCGAAACTCCAAAACCCATGAATTCTTTTTCACCAGGAATATTAAGCCACTTTGCTTTTGCTCCAGTGGAGATAATGATGCTATGAGATAAAATTTTATTACCTTTTTCTGTATGTGTTTCAAATGGGAATGTCTCAAGATTAATATTTGCAACTCTATCAAAGTCTATTCGAGCACCAACAGATAAAGCTTGTTTTTGCATTTGTTCCATCAACCAAGGTCCTTGAATAGGTTTCTCGAATCCAGGATAATTTTCTACATCTGTAGTTATCATTAATTGTCCACCAGGCTCTAATCCAGTTATAATTAATGGTGATAGACCTGATCTAGCTGCATATATTGCTGCAGTATAACCAGCGGGTCCAGAACCAATAATCAATACTTTTTCTANTTNNGACATTTATTTAAAGGTGATTGATTTTATTTGATATTCTTTNTTTCCATTAGGAGTATTAATTTCAACAATATCATTNANTTTTTTATTTATCATTCCNTTGCATAANGGAGCTTCAATNGAAATTANTTTNTTTTCTATATCAGCCTCATCAACTCCAACAATAGTATAAGTGCTAATATTATCATTTTCTAAATCAANNAACTCTACAGTTGCTCCAAAAGTTACAGAAGAATTATCTAAATTCTTAGTATCTATTACCTCAGCTCTATTTATTTTTGATTCTAAGTCACTTATTTTTCCCTCTATAAAACTTTGTTTTTCTCTAGCTGCATGATATTCAGCGTTTTCTGATAAATCTCCATGCTCTNTGGCTTCTGCAATCGCTTTAATTATATTTGGTCTTTCAACATTTCTTAATTCTTCAAGTTCAATTTTAAGTTTCTTGAAACCTTCNTGAGTCATTGGAAATTTTTCTGTCATAACTTTTCTCTTAAANCTTAATTATAATATTTTTTTAAAATATTTCTATTATTTATAATATTGTTGCAGGGATTTGACTTCCATTTTTTCATTAAGCATAACATTTATTGCCGTTATTGCTAATTTTGCAGCAGAGATTGTTGTAACATAAGGAGTTTTAAATCTTATAGCTGCTCTTCTTATTGAATGACTATCTCTTAAAGATTCANGATCTTGAGTTGTATTAATTATTAATTGAANTTTACCTNCCTCAATTCTATCCANAATGTGTGGNTGTCCTTCTAAGACTTTATTAATTGAGTTGATCTTTATACCATATTTTTTCAAAAAATTTGCAGTACCAGTTGTGCCAATAAGTTTAAAGTTTAATTTTAATAATATTTGACTCATTAAGATTATATTTTCTTTATCTTCATCTTTGACTGAAATAAATACTGTCCCTTTTTTTGGTAAATCGTTACCAGATGAAATTTGGGACTTCATGAAGGCCATAGGAAAATTTTTATCTATACCCATAACCTCTCCAGTAGANTTCATTTCTGGACCTAATACAATATCTTCTCCAGGAAATCTATCAAATGGAAAAACTGATTCTTTTACACTTACATGAGAATATTCTTTTTGATTAATATTTATATCTTTTAAGCTTACACCAACCATAATTTTAGTTGCAATCTTTGCTAAGGGTATTCCTGTTGACTTTGCTACAAACGGAATTGTTCTACTTGCTCTAGGATTTACTTCAATTAAAAAAACTTTATTTTCTTTTACAGCGAATTGTATATTTATACACCCCTTTATTTTCAGTTTTTGTGAAATTTTTCTCGTTGTTTTTTTTATATATTCAATTGAACTTTTTGATAATGTTTGAGGCGGAAGAGAACATGCAGAGTCACCAGAATGAATTCCTGCTTCTTCAATATGCTCCAAAATGCCAGCAATAAATACATTTTTCCCATCTGATATGGCATCAACATCAATTTCTTTTGCATNATTTAAAAATTTATCAATTAAAATTGCATTATTTGTCTGTATTTCTTCTAATTTAAAATAGTCTTCTAATTCATTCGGATTATATATTATTTTCATAGCTCTCCCACCTAAGACATATGAAGGACGAACAACAACTGGGAAATTAATTTTTTTTATTAATTTCTTGGCTTCCAAAAAATTATAAACAATAAAACTTTCAGGTTGATTTAACGAAAGTTCTGTTACTAGAGATTTAAACCTATCTCTATCTTCAGCTAAATCAATTGAGTCATATGGAGTTCCTAAAATTTTAATTTTATTTTCTTTTAATGTTTTTGAGAGCTTTAGAGGAGTTTGTCCTCCCAGTTGAACAATTACTCCCAAAAGAGTTCCATTTTTTTGTTCTGCTTTACAAATCTCAATTACTGATTCGTCATCTAAAGGTTCAAAATATAAACGATCTGATGTATCAAAGTCAGTTGATACAGTTTCAGGGTTACAATTTATCATTATTGATTCTATATCAAGTTCATTGAGAGCATATGCAGCATGAACACAACAATAATCAAACTCGATTCCTTGACCTATTCTATTTGGCCCTCCTCCAAGAATAATAACTTTTTTTTTATCTGAAACTTTTGTCTCTTCTTCAAATGTAGGTGTTGAATCAAGATTAACACATGTTGAATACATATAAGGAGTTTTAGATGGAAACTCCCCTGAACAGGTATCTATATTTCTGAAAGCGGGTTTAAAATTCAATTCTTTTTTAAGGGAATTAATTTTTTCGAATGAAATTCCAGATAAATCAATTATTCTTTTATCCGAAAAACCCTCTGATTTATATAATAAATAATTA
>PALK01000014.1:0-11284 GCA_002710765.1 Rickettsiales bacterium
GGTGTTGTAGTTCCTTCTATTACTTGACTTCCTCCAACAAATATTATTCCTGCAATAGCCAAACCTCCTAGAGTTTCCATCAAGGGTCTTGCAATAGAGCTAATTTTATTAGACTTAAAAGTTAAGTTAAAAATTTTTTCAATCGATAAACTAACATCATTTTTTTCTAGTTCTTGATTATTGAAAGATTTTATTGTTTTAATACCTGTGAAAACTTGATTCAATTTAGAAGTTAATTCACCAAAACCTACCTGTGTTTGTGTAGATATTTTTCTAATTCTTTTTCCAATTTTAATAATCGGAACTATTGAAATTGGAAAAACGATGAAAGCAAGAATAGCTAATTTCCAATCATGATAAAACATAACAGAAATTAAAAAAAGTATAGTTAAGAAATCTTTTATTATATTAGTTAAAACACTATGAACTCCCCTTGTTAATGAACCAACATCTGCAATAAATCTTGAGACTAATGTTCCAGAATTATTATCATTGAAAAAAGATAAGTCGCATCTCATTATTGATGCAAACATTTCCGACTGAACATCAGCAACTATTCTGAATCCTATGAAGTTCATAAGTATTGATTGAAAATATGATGCAAAACCTTTGGTTATTGATATTAAAAGTACCGCAATAGGAAGAATAAAAAGCATTGATGCATTTTTATTTAAAAAAATATCATCAAGAACTGGTTGCATCATCCAAGCATGAATTGCAGTCGATGCAGAAACAATTATCATACAAAATAATGCAAGAAACAATTTTTTAAAATGCTTTTTAACATAATTTTTAATTAATCTTTTTAAAAGATATTTTGTTGAACTTTTATTTAAATTAGGCTTTTTATAATTCAAAATTTGTCCTTTTTAACTATTTAAAATTTTTTCAATTACATTGCAGTGAATTATTTTGTTACATGCAATAACTGAGGGGATCCTTAAACTTTTAGTATTATATTTTATTAATTCTCCTTGAATATTTGAAATTTTTCCTCCAGCTTCTTCCAAAATTAATGATGCAGCTGCTAGATCCCAATCATTTTTATTTGTAAAGCTAATAGCAATATCAATTTCTCCTTTGGCAACGAGTGCAATTTTGTATGCTATAGAACCCATTTTTACTATACTTAATTTATTAAAAATTTCATATTCTTGAATTTTTTTTGCTTCAGAACTACTAATAGCAATATTTTCTATAATATTTTTAATTTTAACAGAAATTTTTTTTTTATTACAAAAAGCCCCAGAACCTTTTTCTGCAAAGAACATTTCATTTGTTTTTGGATTAAATATTATACCAAAAATTGGTTTTGAATTAAAAACTAAAGCTAAAGAAATAGCAAATTCTGGTTTTCCATGTATGAAAGATCTAGTTCCATCAATTGGATCTAAACACCAAAATCCTTTTTTCTTAAATCTAGAATAATCGTCTTTTGTCTCTTCTGAAAGCCATCCAATTTCTGGAGTATGCTTTTCAAAAAACTTTTTTAAATATGAATTTATTTCAATATCTGCTTCAGTAACAGGTTGATTTTTTGATTTATACCAATGTTTAATGTTATTATGATTAAACTTAGATGCTATTTCACCAGCGTCATAAACTGCTTTAAATATTTTATCATTGATTTTTTTTATATTTTTAATAAGACTCATTAAATACCAGCTACAGTCATTTTTTCGATCAAACAAGATGGCGAATTTATTCCAAATTTAAATTCTAAGTCATTTGCCGGAGTTAAATTTGCAAACATATCAATTAAGTTTCCTGCTATTGTTATTTCAGAAACGGGATAAGTTATTTCACCATTTTCAATCCAAAAACCGTTTGCTCCACGACTATAATCTCCATTAGAATAGTTTATTGAGCTCCCCATTAATTCTGTAATTAATAGACCATTATTTAATTCTTTAATAAGCTTTTCTTTTGAAATATCTCCTTTTTCCAAATACAAATTTGTTGGTGATGGATATGGTAACGATGAAGGAGATCTACTTGCATGTCCTGAGGGTTTTTGATTCAGTTGTCTAGCATATTCCAAAGAATTGAAGAAAAATTTCAATGTTCCATTTTCTATTAATTTTTTATTAGAACATTCATTCCCTTCTGAGTCTAGGATCTTTGATTTAGTTTGTCTTTTAATCATTGGATTATCAATAATATTTATTTTTTTACCAAAAATTGTTTTATTTAACTTATCTTTTAAAAAACTTGTTCCTCTGGTTATTATGCTTGAATTTGAGGCCGAGGAAAGATTACTTATTAAACTAGGCGCAACTTTAGCATCAAAAATTACACTTGTTTTACATGTTTTTATTTTTCTTGAGTTTAATTTGGATACTGCTCTGTCAGCAGTTTCAGTGCCAATCTTTTCTAGATCACCAAGGTCATTAAGATATACACTTGACTTATAATCATAGTCTCTTTCCATTGAGAAATCTTTACTTGCTAAAACTGCTAAAATATAACTACTATTAGTTTTTTTAAACTCTTGATACATTCCATTAGATGCCCCTAAAAAGAAATTACTTCTAGACCAGGAAACTTCCGCACCTTCAGAATTTGTGATCAATGGATTTTTTAATGCACTATCTTCTAAGATTTTTGCCTTTTCAGCAAGTTCATTAATGTTTGGATATTTAGAATCATAAAGATCTAATGAATCAAATTTTTTCTTATCAAATGAAGATACTTTAGTTGATTCAAGTAATCCACAATTCGGATTATCCGGCACAACTAAAACTCTTTCGTATAAATTACTAATTAGTGATTCTATATTCTTTAAATTAACATTATTTGAGGAAATGATAGATTGTTTTTTCCCTACGATAGCCCTAATTCCTACGTCATAACTTTCAGACTGCTCATTTTTCTCGAGCTTACCTAATCTTCTTGATGAACTAATTGAAAAGTTCTTTGTTAAAAAAACGTCTGATTGATCACATCCTTTTTTTTTCAGTTTTTCTATAATTTTAAAAATAAAGTTTTTATCCATAGTCTTTCTTTATAAGTGAAAATGATATATTTACAATATTAACTGAAAAAATTNACTTAAACTTATCGGAGAAATTAATATGAGNTATTGGGTTGTTGGNGGGCATTATAAGGATACAAAGTTTGAAAATATAAAAAANGGTTTTGAANTAGAAAAATATGGTCCTTTTGANACNTACGAAGAAGCNAAAAAAAAGTGGGANTTTTTTTCATGGAATAATGTAGATGATTGTTATGTTAGGTATACTATTATNCCTCATAAATAAAAATTATTTTTTAAAACTAAACAAATAAAAACTATTCCTCCTAANANTGTATTTGAAATAAAAATTTTTTGAAGTGAGACATTGTCATTTATNTTNAACTTTAAAACTTGAAATACTAAATGTAAAAAAATNANAACNAGANAAAGATAAGAAATAAGATTNGNAGNATTATNNATAAGAAAAGCNATACTAAAAAATAAAAAACTTATCAAATATATAANAAATATATTTAATCTAGGATTACTTTTTANTTTAATTGCAAATGACTTAACACCAATTTTAANATCATCTTCTATGTCNTGGAANGCATAAATAGTATCGTAACCAATAGTTAAAAAGGTTCCTGCTAAATACAAGCAAAAAANNTCAAAATGTANTTGATAACCNATACTGANATGTCCAATAAAAANACCCCAATTAAATAATAAGCCAAGAATAAACTGTGGATAATNAGAAAATCTTTTAAAAAAAGGATAAAGTATTACNAAGGGTATTATTAAAAAACTCAATAAAACTGTTTTTAGATTAAAGTTAATAACAATTAAAAATCCACAAAAGAGTTGAAATAATAAAAAAAAGTAAGCCTCTGAATTGCTAATTTTTTTATTAGCAATTGGTCTATATTTAGTTCTTTTAACTTTTCGATCAAACTTGGCATCTATTATATCATTAATTGTACAACCCGCACCTCGCATTACAATTGAACCTATGAAAAAAAAAATAAAAAGTTTTAAGTTTGAAAAAGAAAAATCATTTATATAACTAATTCCCCAATAACAAGGCCACATAAGTAAAATTGAACCATAAGGTTTATGGTAACGACCTAAATAGAAAAATTGATTTAATTTATTTAATAATTTTTTTTGTTGCATTATCACACATGTTGTATTGATATTATTTAAAATGTCAAAAATCAGAATCTACTGCAAATCAAAAATAATGAAAAAAGAAGAATTAGAAATTTCTTCAAACCAATCACACTATTTAAGTAAAGTTATGAGAAAAAAAGCTGGAGAACAAATCTTAGTTTTTAATTCTAAAGATGGAGAGTGGGAAGCTAAAATTTTAATTCCTGGAAAAAATATGAAAGTTTTACCTCAAAAAAAAACAAAGAAACTAGTTATCAATAATAATATTTGGGTATGTTTTGGAATTATTAAACCAAGAAATAACAATTTTCTTATTGAAAAGTTATCTGAGATTGGAGTTGAAAAGTTTATTCCAATGAATACTGAATTTTCACAAAACCTTAAATTAAACTATCAAAGATTAGAGAAAATTGCTATGGAAGCTACTGAACAGTCAAACGGAATGAAAATACCAATAATAGAAAAAACGATTTATATTAAGACTTTACTATCTAATTGGGATCAAGAGCGTACGATTATAGTGTGCGATGAGAGAGGAGAGAGTGAAAGTTTATCTAAAACACTAATTGAAAAAACATTTAGTGATAAACTTGCAATTTTTCTTGGTCCTGTTGGTGGTTGGTCTGACAACGATATAAAATTGTTTAAGGAAAAAAAAAATATTTTTTTCGTATCACTAGGAGAAAGATTATTGAAAGCTGATACGGCTGCAATATATGCTCTGTCATGTTGTAATTCAATACTTTCAAATAAAAAATGAAAAATAAGATTTTAACAAAAAAAAAAATTATTGCCTATATTGAAGATGGATGTAAATCCAAAGAAAGATGGAAAATTGGAACTGAGCATGAAAAATTTGCTTTTCAAACAGAAAACTTTAAGCCAATTGACTATGAAAAAATAAGTTTGTTATTTTCGGCTTTAAACGAAAGTTTTGGATGGAAAAAAATATATGAAGGTTCTAATATTGTAGCTTTAGAAAAAGCAGGTTGTTCTATAACACTAGAACCTGGAGGACAAATTGAGCTTTCAGGAGCTCCTCTTGAAAATCTTTTTCAAACATGTGAAGAAGTTAATCTTCATCAAACTGAGTTAAATAGTGTATCAGAAAAGTTAGGAATTAACTATATGGGTATGGGTTTTCTTCCTAAATGGGAATTATCTGATATAAAGATAATGCCAAAAAAAAGATATCAAATAATGTCAAAATACATGCAAAAAGTTGGAACTAATGGCTTAGATATGATGTTGCGAACCTCTACAATTCAGGCTAATTTTGATTTTGAATCAGAAGAAGATATGGTTAAAAAATTTAGAGTTGGTCTTTCTATTCAACCTGCAATTATTGCACTTTATGCTAATTCACCATTTGTTTCTGGAAAACTATCTAGTTATTTAAGCTACAGATCATGGGTTTGGACTAAAACTGATAACCAAAGGTGTGGTATTTTACCTTTTGTTTTTGATGACGGATTTTCTTTTGAATCATACGTTGATTATTTACTTAAAGTTCCAATGTACTTTGTCAGGAGAGATGGAGAATATATTGATTGTGCAGGTTCTTTTTTTTCTGACTTTATGGAAGGTAAACTTGGAGTATTACCAGGAAGGTTTCCAACAATGACTGATTGGATGGATCATCTAACAGTTGCATTTCCTGAAGTTAGATTAAAGAAATTTATAGAATTAAGAGGTGCAGATGGTGGGCCTTGGTCCAGTGTTTGTGCACTTCCGGCATTTTGGACAGGAATATTTTATAATTCTGAGATTTTAAATGAGGTATGGGAACTTGTCAAAAATTGGAATAATGAACAAAGAAAAATATTTTATGATGAGGTTTCGCGTAAAGGTTTGCAATCTAAAACACCAGACAAATCAGATATTAAAGTTTTTTTACTAAAGCTATTAAAACTTTCCAGTAAAGGTCTTGAAAGAAGAAATATAAAAAAAAAGAGTAATAACGAAACAATTTTTTTAAAACCANTATTTAAAATATTAGAAAATGGTCTTTCACCTGCTGAAAATTGGAAGAATTTATATTTGAATGAGTGGAAAGGAAATATTGATTATATCTATAAATCAAATTTTTTTAGTTTCATTGAACAAAAACCTAAATAATTTGTTAAATTAAATTACTATGAAAAACTTTAAGTCAATAAATGAAGTAAGAAAAAAGATAGATGTAATGGATGCAAAAATTTTAGATTTAATAGCAGATAGAAGGAAATTAGTTATTGAGGCCGTGAAGCATAAAAGAAAAGATCAAATTGTAGATAAAGAAAGAATTGAAAAAATAATCAACAGTCTGAGAAAAAATGCAAAAAAAAGAGAACTATCTGAAGATATGATTGAGGTTATTTGGAGAAAAATGATCCAAGGGTTTATTGAATACGAGAGAAAAATTTTTGATAAAGTGCATCAAAAAAAAGACTAGACCGTTCCACCAACTGTCAAACCGTCTACTTTAAGACTGGGCTGTCCAACCCCAACTGGAACTGATTGTCCATCCTTACCACATGTCCCAATTCCATTATCTAATTCAAGATTATTAGCTACCATTGAAACTTTTTTAAGAACATCTGGTCCATTACCTATTAAAGTTGCCCCTTTAATAGGTCTTCCTATTTTTCCATTTTTAATTTCATATGCCTCTGAAGCACTAAAAACAAACTTTCCTGAAGTAATATCAACCTGTCCTCCACTAAATTGTGATGCATAAACGCCGTCTTTAGTTGATTCAATAAGTTCTTGATGGTTATATTTACCGTTTAGCATATAAGTGTTTGTCATTCTTGGCATTGGAATACATGAATAACTTTCTCTTCGTCCATTTCCAGTTGGAGATTTTTTCATTAATCTTGCGTTAAGCCTATCTTGCATGAAATTTTTAAGTATTCCTTTTTCNATCAGAACTGTTTTTTGTGATGGTGTTCCCTCATCATCAATAGTTAAAGACCCTCTTTTATCTTTTATAGTCCCATCATCAACTACAGTTATTTGATCCGAGGCTACTGATTGTCCAACTAAATTGTGAAATGCAGATGTTTTTTTTCTATTGAAATCTCCTTCTAAACCATGTCCAATAGCTTCATGAAGTAAAATTCCAGGCCATCCAGGACCTAAAATGACTACTTGTTCTCCTGCCGGAGCTGCAACAGCTTCAAGTTTGACTAATGCTTGTCTNTAAGCTGAGTCAACTGCTTTTTTCCAGTTATTTTCGTCAAAAATAGAATCATAAGTATGTCTTCCTCCGAAGCCGAATGAACCAGTTTCTGTAAGATTCTTTTTCTCAAGTGTTACATTAACGTTTAGTCTGACTAATGGTCTAGAATCATTGAAAAAGTTTCCACTTTGTTTAAATATTTCAATCGATTGGAAATTACCAGCTAAAGTTATTGATACCTGTTTAACACTGTCACTTTTTTTTCTTGCATATTTATTAATTTCTTCAAGNAATGATATTTTAGATTTAAATTGTATTAAAGGGATAGGGTTTTTATCAATATACATTAATTTGTTTGTTTTAATTGGCAACTTGTCGGAAAAGCTTTTACCATATTTAATTTTTTTTACTGAATCTATCGCTTTTTTAACAGCATCATCTGAGAGTTCTGAACTATGAGCAAAACCTACCGAATCATCTTTAACTACTCTTAAGCCAAAGCCCTGCTCTTCGTCATAACTTGCATTTTTTATTTTATTTTCATCTAATAGTATGTTTTCATTAATAGTTTTTTCAATAAACAATTCTCCATCTTCATAATTTGAGATAGTTTCATCAACTTTTGCCTTAATGTTTTCTTCAGACCAATTTTTTTCTATATAACTCATAATTTAATTTATATAATTTTTTTTTGCATTGTTACTTTTTTTTATTAATGTAACAATTGTTTTTTTAATATAGGTTATTATATTATATTTTAAAATCTAATATTTTAATGAGTATTTATGAAAATTGTTTTAAAAGTTTTAAGTTTTGTTTTGTTACCTTCTTTAGTTTTTGCTAATCAACCAACGGATTGGCAATTAAGTTTTCAAAATCCTGGTTCTCCATTGATGCAAGAGTTAGTTGACTTTCACAGTGTTGTTTTTTGGATTATAACTGTTATTACATTATTTGTTTTTGTTTTATTAGCATATGTTTGCGTTAAATTTAGTGCAAAGAATAACAAAACCCCGACTAAAACTACTCATAATGCTCTTTTAGAAGTTGCTTGGACTTTGATACCAGTATTAATTTTAGTTGTAATTGCGATTCCGTCTTTTAGATTGCTTTATAAACAGAATGATTTTTCAAATATTGATATGACAATAAAAGCTACTGGTTACACTTGGTATTGGGGATATGAGTATCCGGATCATGATGATATAACGTTTGATTCGATAATGTTACAAGATGATGAACTAAAAGAAAATCAACCCAGATTGCTTACAACTGATAATTTACTTGTTCTTCCTGTTAAGAAAAATATTAAAGTATTAATTACCAGTGATCCTTCTGGTGTGATTCATTCATGGTCAGTTCCTTCTTTGGGAGTAAAAATGGATGCTATACCTGGAAGACTGAATGAAACTTACTTTTATATAAATGAACCAGGCATGTATTACGGACAATGTTCAGAGTTATGTGGTTCTGGACATGGCTTCATGCCAATAACGGTTAAGGCCGTAACTAATGAAGAGTTTACTTCATGGTTAGAAACAGCTAAAGAAGAATTCGCATCTAATCATAAAGATAAAAATTTAGCACTTAAATAGATAATCAACTGGGAGAGATATTATGTCAGATCACGCACCTTCATTTTTTAAAAGATATTTTTTTTCAACTAATCATAAAGATATTGGTGTCTTATACTTAATATTTGCAATAATTGCGGGTATAATTGGTGGTATCTTCTCTTTATTGATACGTATGGAACTTGCTGAGCCTGGAATGCAAATACTTGGAGATGATTATCAGCAATATAATGTGTGGATAACCTCTCATGGTCTATTGATGATTTTCTTTATGATAATGCCAGCAATGGTTGGAGGATTTGGAAATTACTTTGTTCCTCTATTAATTGGGGCTCCTGATATGGCTTTCCCAAGAATGAATAACCTGAGTTTTTGGTTATTAGTTCCTTCAATTATTTTGTTAATTGGTTCAGGTTTTGTAGATGGTGGTGCTGGTCCTGGTTGGACGCTTTATGCTCCACTATCTACTTCAGGTCATGGAGGTCCGGCTGTTGATATGGTTATTCTTTCAATGCATCTAGCTGGTGCTTCATCTATTCTTGGTGCAATTAACTTCATCACTACAATCTTCAACATGAGAGCTCCAGGAATGACGATGCATAAAATGCCTTTATTTGCTTGGTCTATATTAATTACAGCTTTTCTTCTATTATTATCTCTTCCGGTACTCGCTGGTGCAATTACAATGATGCTTACAGATAGAAATTTTGGAACTGCTTTTTTTGATCCAGAAATGGGGGGAGATCCAGTTTTATTCCAACATTTATTCTGGTTTTTTGGTCATCCAGAAGTTTATATTTTAATTTTACCTGGTTTTGGAATGATAAGTCACATTGTTTCAACATTTTCTAAAAAACCAATATTTGGATATTTGGGTATGGCTTATGCTATGGCTGCTATAGGTGTAGTTGGATTTGTAGTTTGGGCTCATCATATGTATACAACGGGTTTAGATGTTGATACTAGAGCTTACTTTCTTGCTGCAACAATGGTTATTGCTGTTCCAACAGGGATTAAAATATTTAGCTGGATAGCAACTATGTGGGGGGGGTCAATAGAGTTTAAAACCCCAATGCTATTTGCAATAGCGATGATATTTTTATTCACTCTAGGAGGTGTAACTGGAGTAGTACTGGCTAATACTGGCATAGATGTTGCCCTTCATGATACATATTATGTAGTTGCTCATTTTCATTATGTGATGTCTATGGGTGCTTTATTTTCAATATATGCTGGTTTTTATTATTGGTTTAGTAAGATGACTGGCAGAGAATATAGTGAACTTTTAGGAAAAATTCATTTCTGGCTAACATTTATTGGCGTTAATATTACTTTCTTCCCAATGCATTTTTCTGGATTAGCCGGAATGCCAAGAAGAATTCCTGATTATCCAGACGCTTTTGCTGGGTGGAACGCTGTTTCAAGTTATGGTGCTTATCTATCTGTTTTTGCAGCATTCTTNTTTGTATTTGTTATAATTGAAGCTTTTTGGAAATCCAGAAAGGCTGAGTCGAACCCATGGGGTAGAGGAGCGACTACATTAGAGTGGAAACTAAGTTCACCGCCTCCTTTTCACTCATTTGATGAACTACCTAAAATTAGATAGATTTTATATCTAGTGTGTTAGATGAGTTTAGATTCAACAAAGTTACAGCTAAGTAAAAACGAAGCTGAAGATAGTTCTGTTTCTGATTTTTTTTCATTGTTGAAACCAAGAGTAATGACTCTTGCAATATTTACGAGTATCTGTGGACTATATTTGGCCCCAGGGGAACTGCATCCAGTTTTATCTGTAACGGCAATATTATGTATTTCTCTTGGAGCGGGAGCTTCCGGGGCGATAAATATGTGGTGTGATCGAGATATTGACGGGATTATGGCTAGAACCAAATTTAGGGCTATTCCAATGGGTAAGATTCATCCAAAAGATGTCTTGGGTTTTGGAATCTTTTTAGCCTTTACTTCAGTTATAATTCTAGGTTTAGCAATCAATTATTTTGCTGCTTTTTTATTAGCACTTTCAATTGCGTTTTATATCTTTATTTACACTCTTTGGTTAAAAAGAAAAACTCATCATAATATTGTTATTGGAGGAGCTGCAGGAGCATTTCCTCCAATTATTGGTTGGGCTTGCGTAACACAAGATATAACTATTTTTCCACTAGTTTTATTTTTAATCATTTTTGTTTGGACGCCNCCTCATTTTTGGGCNTTNGCTCTTTATAAAGATATGGAATATTCAAAAGTAAATATTCCCATGCTTCCAGTTGTTTTTGGTAAAAAAAATACTAAAGTTCAAATCTTTATTTATAGTATTGTACTTTTTTTAGTTTCAAGCTCACCCTTTTTTTTAAACCTAACAGGAAAAATATATTTATTTACTTCATTTATTCTTAATGGTTTTTTTGTTTATTATTG
>PALK01000014.1:11290-24161 GCA_002710765.1 Rickettsiales bacterium
ATATNCNTNTGGGAGATGAAGAAAAAAATGACTCAGATGCATCAAAAGTGTTTAAATTTTCTATACTTTACTTATATTTGATTTTTACTACATTTGCTTTAGACAAATTTTTTTCAAATCAGTTCTATGGATAATAAAAAAAAAAAAAATATTGCGTTAGGTTTAGCACTTTTTGCACTTGCAGTAATTTTTTATATTATAACTATAACAAAGATGTAAAATGACAAAAATAAAAACCCAAGCACTTTATCTAACTACATTTGTTTTGTTCATGATAGGCCTTAGCTATGCTTCAGTGCCTCTTTATAAAATTTTTTGTCAGGTTACTGGTTATGGCGGAACGCCAATGGTGTCATCAGAAAATACTTCTTTAATTTCTCAAAAAAAAATTAAAGTAAGATTCGATTCTTCAACAGAAAAAAATACTCCTCTATTTTTTGAACCAGGGAAAAAATATATTGAAACAGAAATAGGAAAAAATAATTTAATTTTTTATAATGCTTCAAATAATTCTAATGTTTCGATTAAAGGAACAGCAAGTTTTAATGTAACTCCTCTACAAGCAGCTAAATATTTTAATAAAATTGAATGTTTCTGTTTTGAAGAACAAGTTTTTGATCCCGGGAAAGAAGTTCAAATGCCAGTTTCTTTTTTTATTGATGATGCTATACTTAATGACAAATCTATAAAGGGTTTAAATGAATTAACATTGTCGTATACTATGTATACAACAATTGAGTAATTAAAAAAGGAAATAAAATATGAGCGCAGAACAAAAACACCCATATCATTTAGTTGACCCAAGTCCTTGGCCCTTAATTACAGCCCTGTCTACATTGATTATGGCTTGGGGCTTCATTGTATTTATGCATGATGAAAAATCACTTATTTTTTCAATAGGAGGGATTGCATTAGTTTTGTCAAGTATATTTTGGTGGAGGGATGTTGTCAGAGAGTCTCAAAGTGGTTCGTTTCATAACAAAGTTGTCCAAATAGGTTTAAGGTATGGTATGCTCTTGTTTATTGCATCGGAAGTTATGTTTTTTTCAGCGTGGTTTTGGGCTTTCTTTGATGTAGCTTTTTACCCAGGTGTTGATAGTCCAGAATTAATTGGAAGAATGGAAGCAATAGATGGAGTTTTTCCTCCTGACGATATAGTTTTAATTGATCCATTTGGTATTCCACTATTAAATACTCTAATTCTGTTAGCTTCAGGTGGTACTGTAACGTGGGCTCATCATGCTTTAAGATCTGGTGATAGGAAGAACTTTTTGATATTTTTGTTTTTGACAGTTGTTCTAGGAGTTATTTTTACTGGCTTCCAAGCATTTGAGTATCAACATGCNGAGTTTTCAATAGACGAGGGAATTTATCCTTCTACTTTTTACATGGCTACTGGTTTTCATGGTGCGCATGTTTTGATTGGTTCAATATTCCTAATNGTTTGTTTCTTTAGGGGTCTAAAAGGACAGTTTGATCCAGACAAACACTTAGGATTTGAGTTTGCTGCGTGGTATTGGCATTTTGTAGATGTAGTTTGGTTATTCTTATTTACTTTTGTTTATTGGTGGGCCTCTATATAAACAATTTGTAATGAAATTTACTTTACAAAAGAAAGTCTATATTTTTGAACCAAAAATAATACCTTCGATTGCTACATTGATAGCACTTTCTATTCTTTTATCCCTCTCTTTTTGGCAAATAAAAAGACTAATTTGGAAAAAAGATCTTATTAACACAAGGATAGAAAGATATGAGAAAGGTGTTGAGGATTTTAATTCGTTAAAATTTGTTGAGGATAACGAATTTTATAAAGTATCTGTTAAAGGTGAATTTCTTAATAATTATGAGATGTTTATGCCAGCATTAAGTAAAAGAGGGAATAATGGCTATCATATTTTAACACTATTTAAAAACTCTGATGAGAAGGTATATATATTTGATAGAGGATGGATTCCTTTGGCAAAAAAAGAAAAAAGTGAAAGAATTTCTAATATAGTTGAAGGAGAGCAAGAACTTGATGTTGTAATAAGAAAACCAGGAAGGAAAGGGAAATTTCAACCAGAAAATGATTTAAAGAATAACTTTTGGTTTTTTGTTGAGCCTTCAAGAATGTCAGATTATTTAAATATTAAATTAGAAGAAAAAATTTATTTAGAAGCAGTTAATAATGGTCCAAATAATTCACCTCTTGGAGGACAAACAAGGATATATATTAGAAATAATCATTTACAATATTCAATTACTTGGTTTTTAATAGCACTGGGATTGATTGGAGTTTATTTAGCAGCCAGTATAAAACTAGAAAAAAAATAATATGCTATACTCATCCACTAGAGGAAATGAAAAGTCAGTATCCTTTGAGGATGTTTTACTAAAAGGCCTAGCTGACGATGGAGGTCTTTATGTGCCAGATACATTACCTTTTTTAAATTTTGAGAAAATTAAGAAGTTAAGAAATTTAGAATATTATCAATTAGTTCACAAAATTACAAAATATTTTGTTCAGCCAATTATTAGTTCTTCTGATTATCTAAAAATTTGTAAAAAAACATATGAAAACTTTTCTAAAGAAAAATTAATTTCTATAACTGATTTAGAAAGAAATGAATTTTTACTTAATTTATATCATGGTCCTACATTTGCTTTTAAAGACTTTGCTTTGCAATTATTAGGAAATATTTATGATTATATTTTAAAAAAAAAAAAAATTAACTTAACCGTAATAGGTGCAACCTCCGGAGATACTGGATCAGCAGCTATTTCTGGTTGCTGCAAATCTGAATATGTAAATATTTTTATTCTTTTCCCAAATAAAAAAGTGAGTGACATTCAAAGAAAGCAAATGACAACAATTAATAAAAAAAATGTTTTTAATATAGCTGTGAAAGGTAACTTTGATGATTGTCAAAATATTGTAAAAAGTTTATTTAATAGAAATAAAAAAAAATCGGAAATTAATTTAGCTGCTGTTAATTCTATAAATTGGGTAAGAATAATGGGTCAGATAGTATATTATTTTTGGTCATACTTAAAATGTGCAAAAAAATCAGAACAAATAAACTTTTGTGTTCCAACCGGCAATTTTGGAAATGTTTATGCAGGGTACATAGCGAAAAAAATGGGTCTACCAATTAAAAAACTTTTTGTAGCATCAAATTCAAATGATGTTTTAACTAGNTTTTTTGCAACTGGTGTAATGCAAAAATTTCAGACTATTAAAACTATTAGTCCAAGTATGGATATTCAGATATCTAGCAATTTTGAAAGACTGCTTTATGATTATATAAAAGATGAAAAAAAAAATGTAAGTAATTTTTTTCGTGAACTATCCATCAATGGGAAATTTAATATAAGTAAAAAATTATTAAAAAAAATTTTGATGTTTTTTAGTGGAGGAAAACTCAGTGATAAAATGACTAAAAATATGATTAAAAATTTATATGAAAATTATGGTATAATAGTTGATCCACATACAGCAGTTGGAATTGGAGTAGGTAGAGCCCTCTCCAAAAAACAAGAAAAAACAATTTATTTAGCAACTGCACATTATGGAAAATTTATTAATACTATTAATGAGTCGCTTAATAGAAAAAATCAATTGCCACTTGCTCTTAAAAAGTTAAATGATAAAAAAGAAAAATTTAATGTTTTTGAAAATGATATTCAAAAAATTGAACAATTTATATTTAAGAATATTTAATAATTTATGCACTACCTGATAAGTGAGAAAATTTTGAAAAATCAATGCCGGTTATTTTAATAGCTTTATTCCATTTTTTTTCAACATCCGTATCAAAAATTAGATCTAGTTTTTCATTAATTTTAATCCAGCTATTTTCTATAATTTCTTTCTCAAGTTGACCTGGCCCCCATCCTGCATAACCAAGTGATATAAAATACTTATTAGGTCCTTTATTTTTAGCAATATCCTCGATGATTTTTGTTGAACAAGTTAAGTTAACTGATTCTGAAATATTTACTGTACTATCACTATTATATTCATTTGAGTGCAGAATAAAACCATTTGTTTGACTCATTGGCCCACCTATATGAAGTGAAAGATCAATTGAGGTATTTTCTAGTTTTATATTTAATTTTTCAAAAAGGTCTAAACTATTTATGCTCATTATTTTATAGTTAAGAACTATACCTGCGGCACCTTCTTTATTATGATGAGTAATATAAATTACACTTTTTGAAAAAAAAAGATCCTTTAATTGTGGTAGAGCACAAATTATATTACCTGATAGATAGTTTTTATTTTTCATTAATAAATTATTGCAAAAAATTATTATATATTCAAACAGAACATAAATGAAAAAAATTATTTTAGTATTAATTTTTCTATCGATTAACTTAAAGAGTCCTCTTGGTCAGGAAAGTATGAGTTTTAATCAAAAGAACCCNAGTACTCTTGAAGTTATTTCTAATGGAGAAATATTTAATTATAATAATCAAAATTTTATTGCTTTAGTAATTGATTTAGAAGATGGTTGGAAAACATACTGGAAAAATCCAGGTGATTCTGGTGCTCCGTTAGAAATGACTTGGGAAAGAAACTCAATAATTGATTCATTTGAAATATTATATCCAACCCCTAAACGTTATTTTGATTCTGGAATAGAGACAATTGGGTATTCAAAAAAAGTAATTTTTCCAGTAAAAATAGAGTTAAATGAATATAAAAATATGACTATTGATTTAGAAATAAATTATCTAGTTTGCAAAGAAATTTGTATACCAATATCTGTTACTAAAAAAATACTTTTCAAAAATAAAAACTTAATTAAAAAAATTAAAAATATTGAATTTGAAGAAGTAATAAAAAAAATTCCAATATATCAAAATTTTTTTTTTATATCTAATCAAAAAAGATTATCTGACAAAGAAATAAAATTAAATATATCAACTAATATTAACATTGAAGAAAAAAATTTAGATATCTTTATTTTTAACGAAAATAATGACTTTGANAAGAAGGTTGTTATAAAAGACAAAAATATACTAGATTTATATTTAAAATCTGACAACGAAATAATATCAGACAATAAAATGTCAATATTGTTTTCACAAAATGATTTATCAAGTGAAATTATAATCCTACCAGAAAAAAAATCCTTAAAATCAAGTATTTATAAAATGATTTTTTTTGCATTATTAGGAGGTATAATTCTTAATTTTATGCCGTGTGTTTTACCTGTTTTATCATTAAAAATTTATAGCTTAATTAGTATTTCTTCTCAGGAGAAGCATAATTTCTCTAAAATGATAATTTTAACAATAAGTGGAATATATTTTTCTTTTCTAATTATTTCATTAATTACAGTTTTTTTAAAAACTCTTAGTATTGATGTTGGATGGGGTTTTCAATTTCAAAGTAAAGAGTTTCTTGTTTTATTTTCAATTATATTATTTGTTTTTTCAATGAATTTATTTGGTTTTTTTGAAATAATACTTCCCAGTTCCTTAATGAAGAAAATAGAAATATCAAGTAAAAACAAATATTTAAATTCATTTTTTTCAGGCTTATTAGCAACGTTACTTGCGACTCCATGTAGCGCTCCATTTCTTGGTACATCAGTTGGTTATGCTTTAATGAATGATAATATTACTATTTTCTTAATATTTATTTCATTAGCTACAGGCTTTAGTTTGCCTTATTTTATGATTTTAATTTCACCAAATTTAATTAATTTTTTTCCAAGGCCTGGAGTGTGGATGATTTATTTCAAAAAAATATTAGGAACCTTAGTTTTATTAACATCTTTTTGGTTATTAAAAATTTTAGTTTTTAATGATTACTTTTTATTACTTTTTCTTCTAATTTTTCCCTTAGCATCTCTATATTTTTCTAAGAATAAAATAAAATACAGAGGAGTTATATCCTTAGTTTTTATTTTAGTGTTTTCTTTTTTTGCGGATTCACTGCTAGATGAAAAAGTTAAAAAAAATAATTGGCAAATTTTTAATGAAAATAAGCTAAATAAATTAATTAATGAAAATAGAGTAATTTTTGTAGATGTTACAGCCGATTGGTGTATTACATGTCAGGTTAACAAAACTATGGTATTAAATAATCAGACTATTTCTAAATTTTTTGTCAGTAATAATGTTGAGTTATTAAAAGCTGATTGGACTAAAAAGTCCCCGGAGATTCTTGGCTATATTTCTAATTATAATAAGTATGGTATACCCTTTAATATTGTTTATGGACCTTCAAATAAAGAGGGTATAATTTTACAAGAAATTTTGACAAAAGATTCTGTTATTAAATCAATTAAAATGGTAAAATAAATTATGAAANTTANAATAAATGACGAGATACCAGATATTGATTTTTATCAAGTNTTANATTCAGGNCCAAAAAAAATAAATTCNAAAACTTTTTTTAAGGATAAAAAAATAATTTTAGTTGCAGTTCCGGGTGCTTTTACACCAACATGTTCAGCAGAACATTTACCTGGATTTGCTGATAATGAAGAAAGTTTTTACTCTAAAGGNATTGATGAAATTNTTTTTGTTTCAGTTAATGATCCGTTCGTAATGGCAGAATGGGGTAAAGTTTATAAAAACAATAAAATAAAATTTATTGCAGATCCTTACGCAGAATTTGCAAAAAAAACAAATCTAATCTTAGATTTGAGTGAGATAGGACTTGGTATAAGACTCTCTAGATTCGCAATGTTGATTGATAATGGTGTTATTATAGATTTTTTTGATGAAGATGGTGGAGGACTTGAAAAAAGTTCTGCAGAATCTGTTTTAAAATCACTTTAATTTTTCAGCTTCTGATCTTGCTAAATAATCTACTCTCTCATTAAGTTCGTGACCACTATGACCTTTTATCCAATTCCAATTAACTTGATGTATTTTGCAAATCTTATCCAGTAAATTCCACAAATCTTTATTTTTAACTATTTTTTTGTTGCTAGTCTTCCAATTATTCTTTTTCCAATTTTTCATCCATATTGTGATACCATTAATTATATACTTACTATCAGAATAAATAGAAATTTTTGATTCATTTTTAATTAAATTTAAAGCCTTAATTACTGCTGTTAATTCCATTCTATTATTTGTAGTTATTTTTTCTCCGCCAAATATTTCTTTTTTTTTATTTTTTTCTAAAATTATTGCTGCCCATCCACCAGGACCAGGATTNCCAATACATGAGCCATCAGAATAAATTTNAATTANANTATCAGTCAAAATANTCTTTATTTNTAATATTTAAGGTATGAAAGATAAGTTTGTCATAGTACTCTTTTGGATTTTTTAATGTNTAGAGNAAGTTTTTTTTTNNAAATAAACTATCATGAATTCTNGTTAACAANAATCTCATTGATGCCCCTCTTAGACATATATTGAGNGCTTNCATTTCATGTATACTAATTTTTCTTTTTGATTTGTAACCAGNTAATAANTGTTTAATTCGNGATAATTNNATTTTATTANTTTTAAAACACCAGGCATTAATTGCTATTGCAATNTCATAAATAAAAAAGTCATAACATGAAAANTAAAAGTCAAGTATTCCAGTTACTTCTGAATTTTTAAATAATATATTATCAGGAAAAAAATCTGCATGAATTATCCCTTTTGGAAGTTTTTGTGGCCAATTATCTGATAGGTATATAAGTTCATTATAGATTTCATCCTTAGTATTAGGAATTAGTTTATTTATTCCACTTGCACACTTTTCAAAAAGTTTTTTCCAACCTTGTAAGTCAAAATGATTTTTATTTTTTTTTTTAAATTTTTTATTTACATTATGAAAATCACCTAGAATTTGACCAATTTTATAGCAAATTATATCACTCCAATTTTCTAAACACTTACCTTCTATAAAAGTAAATAAAGCGCATTTTTTACTTTTTAAAGAAACTAGATTTTTTTGAAAAGAGTTTTTAATAGAAACCGGACAACTTATATTATTTTTGTTAGAAAAATCCATGAGTTCTATAAAAAATGGAAGTTCTGATCGTTTGATTCTTTTCTCAAAGATTGTAAGAATATATTTATTTTTTGTAGTTTTAATTAGATAGTTTGTATTTTCAATCCCCTGTTTTATACCTTCAAAACCTTTGAGATTCCCAATATCATAATCTTTAAGAAATTGTACTATTTCTTTTTTTAACAAAATGGTATGAACGGCCATTTTATTAATTGAGTTTAATTTTTATTTCANTAATGCTTTCTTTGATCAAAGTATTATTNTTTTCTTCAGAAAGCTCATTAATAACTCTTTTTTTTGTNGAGTTTAAAGCAAATTCGAGTATTTCTTTTTTAATATCCTCTTTAGCTTTTAGTGTTGTTTGTTTTAATCTTTTTTTAAATAATAATTCTCTTTTTTTGTAATTACTTTCGTATTCATTCATCATTCTTTTACTTATTTGTTGAGATTCCGATTCAGCATTTTTTAACATATCACTTATTTTTTCGTTAGAATCTTTTTGAAGTTTTTTATATTCATCAAGTTTATTTTTAGCNTCATTTCTCAAAGATTCGGCATCGTCAATTTTTTTTTTTATTAACTTTATTTTATTTTCAAGTGCATTATTGGTTGCATTCATTATTGGTTTAAAAGTTAATACTACAAAGAGAATAAACGAAATCCCTACCNACAATGTTGCATTATCCAGAAAATACATAATTTAATTCTCCTTTTTTGTAAGCTTTTTAAATTCATTTAAACTAAATTGTTTTTCTTCATTTAATAATTTATTAAACATTATATTTGATATTTCATATGAATATTNCTCAATATTATTCAAAATCTTTGCTTTTTCATTCTCTAAATCATTGATCAGATTTTTTGAATCATTTTCTAGAGAAACTTTTAATTTTTTAAAATTTTCATCAGAGAATTTTTTATTCTTTTCAATAGTAATTTTGATTATTTCTGAGACCTTACTTTTTGCAATAGATAAATCNTTGTCTAATTCNTTTTTAATCTTTTCGGCATTATTATTCATTTCTTGAGCTTCTTTAATATAGTTATTTACCAGGTTTTCTCTCGAGATTTTAACTGAAAATATTCTAGGTAGAAAATAGAAATTAATAATACAAAAAAGTGAAATAAAGGAAAGNATCAGCCAAAAGATTTGTGATGTATAAGACGATGGGTCCAGTTGAGGCATACCCCCTTTACCCTCTTCAGCTAAAGCTAGGGCAGGGAAAATATTTATGAATAAAACATAAAGATGATTTCTTAATAGAATCATTTTTAAATGCTCTTAAAATACAAATAATAAAAGTAAAGCGATGATAAGTGCAAAAAGAGCTAAAGCTTCTACTAAGGCAAACCCAAGCATAGTCATTGTAAATACATGTTCCCTGGCACCTGGGTTTCTTCCAACTGCAGATATAAATGCAGCAAAAATACTACCAATACCAATTCCAGATCCTATTACCCCTAATACGGCTATACCAGCACCTATAAGTTTTGCAGCTTCAATATCCATATTTTTGTCTCCTATTTAAAGTATGTTAAAATTTAATGCAAATGTATTGCATCATTGATGTATAAACAAGTTAATATTGCAAATACATANGCTTGTAAAAAAGCNATTACTATTTCAAGTCCAGTAAGAGCTACNAGAAAAGCTACTGGTAAGAGTCCTCCAANAATANAAGTNTTAGCAGCAAGNACAAAAACAAATCCNCCAATCACTTTTAGCAGNGTATGACCAGCCATCATGTTTGCAAAAAGTCTAACAGATAAACTTATTGGTCTTGAGATATAAGAAATTATTTCTATTGGTATAAGTAGAAGTAACATTGGTTTAGGAACTCCAGATGGAGCAAAAAAACCTAAAAATTTAATAATTCCATGATTATAAATTGCTATAAAAGTAACACATAAAAAAATAAAAAAAGAAATCGCAAATGTTACAATGATATGACTNGTCCAGGTAAAACTGAAAGGAAGCATTCCCATTAAATTACCGATTAGTATGAAAAAAAAAAGTGTAAAGATAAAGGGAAAATATTTCAATCCTTCTTTGCCAATGTTATCTCTTATCATATCACCAATAAAATCATAGCTTAACTCAATTAATGTTTGTAGCTTACCGGGAATTAAAGAAACTCTTTTGAGACCAAAATAAAGAAATGAAATTATAAAAAAGATTGTTAACGCCATCATTAGTGATGAATTTGTGAATGATATATCATAACCCATCATTTTTATTGGAAAAATTTCTTTTATTTCAAATTGTGCTAATGGACTAGCCATCTTTATTATGTCCTTTCTTTTTTTCCTCAATAATTTTTAAATTACGATACAAATTCATAAAGCCTGCTAAAATTCCTAAAATAATAAAAGTCAAAAAAAAAATAGGTCTGGTATCAAATAATTTATCAATACCTAATCCAATCATTATACTTACAATAATTGTTGCTACAAGATCAATTGAAATCTTTATACCGTAAGTAATATTTGTATCTTTATTAGTTGAATTTTTTTTTCCTTTATGTTCATTTTTAAAAGCATTTAATTTTTGCTCTAAATTATTTGTTTTTTTTGACAATTTATACTGCTTTCTTAAATTTTTCTTTATTAAAATCTACAGAAACTATATCTGATATTCCTTTTTGGGTCATTGTTATTCCATAAACTCTATCAACCATTGCCATAGTTGTTTTATGATGAGAAATAATTAGAAACTTTGTTTTGGTTTTATTTTTAATTTCAGTGAGTAAATCGCAAAATTTCTCAACATTAAAATCATCTAATGCTGCATCAACTTCATCTAAAACACATATTGGTGAGGGGTTAATCAAGAAAATTGAAAAGATTAATGATATTGCGGTTAAAGTTTTTTCTCCACCTGATAATAAACTAATATTTGTTAATTTTTTTCCAGGTGGTTTTGCATAAATTTCTAAACCTGTTTGTAGGGGGTCATCTGAATTAACAAGCTTAAGACTTGCTTCACCTCCATCAAAGAATTGTTTAAATAATTGTGAAAAATTTGTATTCACAAGTTCAAAAGCATCTACTAATTTTTTTTTCCCTTCGATATTAATTTTATTAATTGCTGTTCTTAATTTATGTATTGCTTGAGTTAAATCATTTTTCTCAAGTTCTATAGAATTTAATTGTTCTGTAATTTCTTTTTCTTCAATGTAAGCCCTTAAATTTACTGGTCCCATCTGTTCTCTTTGAAAAGATAGTTTTTCAAGACTTTTTTTAAGTTCATCAGTAGCTTTTAATTCTGCTTCATCAAAACCAATTTTTTCTTTTATCTCTTCTGGATTACACTTAATTCTTTGAAAAATTACTTCTTTAATATTATGTTTTTTTTCTTTGAGGTAAATTATATGTTCCTCAGTTCTAATAAAATTATCTTTTAAAACTTCTTTTTTATTTGCTACTTCTCTAATATTTTTTTCAATCTTTTTTTGCTTATTTCTTTCATTTTCAACTTCAGTGTTTTTTTTATTGATATCAGAACTTAATTTTGCAGCAATAATATCTAATTTAGATATATTTTTCTCCAAATCTTCAGGAAGTTTTTGCAGTTGTTTTTCCTCATCTAAATATTTTTTTTCTCTCAAATTATAAGTTTTAACTCTCTCTATGCACTCTATTCTTCTTTTTTCATTTTGTTCTAGCTCATTAGTTATATATTTAAAGTTTATTTCTTGACTTAATATATTTTCATTTAACTCACTAATTTCTTTTCTTTTTTTAATAATCCTAGATTTTATTTTTTCAATTNAAACTTCAATCTTATTTGACTCTGCTTTATTTTTATTTTTTATTTGTAGATCATTTTTTTTTTGAGAGTCAAATATTTTTTTGAGTTCTACATCAATTAATAAAAGTTCAGTATTAAGATACTTGATCTTTTCATTTAGTTTTTCAAAAGTTGTAATTTTAACTGAATCTTTCTCTTTAACTTTCGATAATTTTATATTAAATAAATTTAATTTTTCATATATATTCTCTGTTTCTTTTTTGTTTTTTGATTCTAGGATATTTTCTTTATCAATAAGATTTTCGATCTTTTCCTTATCTTTTTTTAATTTAATTAATTTTTTATTCAATTCAAATATAACTGGCTCTATTTCTAAAATTCTTGTTTTATAATCTAGCCATTTTTCTGTTTCATTACTTTTTTCTGAGACGAAACCATCCCATCGCCATAAAGTTCCATCTTTACCTACAATCATTTGCCCAACTTTGAGCTTTTGTTGTCTCGCATATCCTTGTTCATTATTTGTAACATAAGAAATTTGCGATAATATTGAATTTAATTCAGNTGGAGCTTCAACAAGTTTAATTAAAGAATCAGGTATTTCTTTGATTTCTTTTTTACTTACTTTTACCCAANGTTTTTTTGACTGACTTAATTCTGCATCAAGTTCATCTTTTAAGGCTGCATAAACTGTACTTTCGAAACCTTTTTTAACTTTAAGTAAATTAAAAATAGATTTAGTTGATAAATTTTTATCTTTAAAAAGTTTTTTTANAGTTAAAAGTTCAGTAGACTTTTGTGTAAACTCTTCTGTTAAAATTTGAATTTCGGAATTAGAAAAAGAAAGTTTTTCTAGTAAATCTTTTTTATTTTGATTGATTTGATCATTAATTGTTTTTAGTTTATCTCTTTTTTCTTCAAAGTATTTTTTTTCTTTTTCAATGTATAAAATATCTTTTTTATAATTTATTTCATCTGACTTGGTCAATAGAGCTTTTGTATCGCTTATTTGTTTTTTAATATTTTCCCTCTTAATTGAAAGATTATTTTTTGAAGATTTTAGGTTGTCATATTTAAATTCTTCTCCAAGAATCAGTTGCATTTCTGAAACTAATTGAGATTCTAATTCTTTTAGTTTTTCTTGTAATAGAATTTCTTCAGTT
>PALK01000015.1 GCA_002710765.1 Rickettsiales bacterium
TTTTTCTATCTTNGGCTTAGCCATAATTGTTTCCAAGCTCACATTTAAAANNCCTGCCATTGCTAACCTTGCAGCGCCNAGAGCAGCACCAAACTCTGATTNNTNGGGNATATCAAGNGGTAAATTCAAGACNGTTGCNAGNAGTTCAAGCCAAAACAAAGATTGNGACCCACCTCCGATTACTAGTGATCGTTTTAAACAAGTTCCNGTNGNATTNAGNACCTCAAGATTGTCACGCAAGGCNAAGCTAACNCCCTCCATAACAGCTTGAGTTAGATCATTNCGNGATGTAGCAATATCAATGTTGAGGAAAGCACCACGGATTTTGCTATCATTATGCGGGGTACGTTCACCAGATANGTATGGTAGGAAAAGGGTTCTGTTAGGCCCGCTAATTTTATTTCCCAAACTCCTAGACAGTTCACTAACATCAACCCCTAAATTACGTGAAAGCCAGTTTAAACTATCTGTGGCAGAAAGAATGACTCCCATCTGTATCCAACGATTAGGGATAGCATGACAGAATGTATGCACTGCAGATTGCGGNTTTGGCAAATATTGCTTCTTAACAACTAACATTACACCCGAGGTCCCAAGTGATATAAAACTGTCTCCTTCATTCAATGCTCCTACCCCGCAGGCTGTAGCTGCGTTGTCTCCGCCACCAGCAACCACGGCAACGTTTGGTGCAAACCCCCATTTCTTCACTAAATTGGNACGTAAGTTACCGATTATTTCAGTACCCTCAAATAATCTTGGCATTTGCTCTTGTCGCATCCCTGATAGAGCTAATAGATCCTTTGACCAACATCGACCACCCGTATCGAGCCAAGAGGTTCCTGCAGCATCAGACATCTCAGAACTGTATTGACCAGTTAACCAAAAATTTAAATAGTCCTTAGGAAGTAATACTTTTNCTATTTTAGAAAATACCTCTGGTTCATTTTCTGCAATCCAAGTTAATTTTGGTGCAGTAAATCCTGGAAAAACTATATTGCCAGAAATATCTTGCACACCCGCTGTAGCGTCAAGCTTGCTCGCCTGTTTCTGCGCTCTTGTATCGTTCCAAAGAATGCATGGTCTTAAAACTTCCCCCGTATGGTCCACTAAAGTGGCACCATGCATATGTCCAGAAACACCAATAGCCTTAACTGCAGATAAAGCTGATGGATAATCAACTCGCATTTTTTCAAAGACTTGATTACAAGCTGAAGTCCAAACTACCGGATCTTGTTCGCTCCACCCTAGTTTGGGATGCTCAACATTATATCGTATTTCTGCCGTACACAGTATNTTGCCNTNCTCTTCAANAAGCAAAGCTCTTAAACCTGAAGTACCAAGATCTAATCCTAAAAACATATTTCATCCACTCAGTTTAATGCAACCAACATTTTAGTAAGAGATTAACTAATTTCCGGTAAGCTAGGGTTCCTTTTTAACCAATATCAAAATCAAAGTTAATGGCCCAAGCTAAACTTGGCGTTTCCTGTTACTTACGATTGCTAGTATCACGACAAAATGAATGTATGTGCTTTTCCTCGGCCATGAAATACATTTCAGAACCAATAGGATCTTTTGGTGTAGTTGCCATCTTTACAATAAATTCAGTTCCATCTTTTAAGACGAAGTGGGTCAAGACATTTTCTCCTAGGTTTTCGATAAGCTCTAAACGGCCACATAGCCAACCNTTTGCTTTAGTAGTTTTCTTTAAATGTTCNGGCCGAATCCCAATGAGATCATTATTTACTGNTCTGTCCGTTATACTTGAAATATTCTTTACCAACATTTCATAACTAAAGAAATTCATCNTTGGACTTCCTATGAAACCAGCAACAAACATATTCTGTGGCTGCTCATAAAGCTCAACAGGAGAGCCTATTTGCTCAACCTTACCATTNCTNAGAACCACAATTTTGTCTGCNAATGTCATAGCCTCAACTTGATCATGGGTTACATAAATCATTGTCGTCCCNAGTCTTTTGTGNAGTCTAGCAATTTCAAGTCTAGTATTTACCCTGAGCGCTGCATCAAGATTGGATAATGGCTCATCAAATAAGAATACCTTTGGCTCTCGGACAATAGCCNGACCAATCGCAACACGTTGACGCTGTCCCCCAGANAGNGCTCGAGGTGTACGATCAAGGTAATCAGTAATTTGTAAAATTTCTGCTGCGTTTCTTACCCGCCTATCAATTTCAGCTTTATCCATTTTAGCCTGNCGCAATGCGAAGGACATATTCTTATAAACATTCATGTGTGGATAAAGAGCATAAGTCTGAAAGACCATAGCTACACCACGCTTGGAAGGTGCAAGCTCATTAACAATTTGAGTGCCTATTTTAATTTCACCNGAAGTAACNTCTTCAAGTCCGGCAATCATCCGCAACAAAGTAGATTTACCACAACCAGACGGACCAACAAAAACTACAAATTCGCCATTAGCTATGTCTAAGTCAATTCCGTGGATAACTTCATCAGATTCATAACTTTTCTTTACCCCTCTTATTTTTAAATTGGCCATTGTTCCTCTACTCTCTTNATTGCTGAAACTATTTCAGGAGCNAAATCTTTATACTTTCTGGGTAAATCTGACCATAGGGCCTCAAGTTTTGAAAAGTTATCTTCCTGACCCTCTTTAAGTAAAGGTTCCAATTGATCCCAATAAGGCTCAACGTATGGTATGTGAGTTAACCCACGAGCAAAACGGCGTGCATAGATATACCAACTGGCAATGCTATCATAGCACCATTTTGGATTGATCTTTTGTCTAAGGCAGCTCTTAATTGTGGGGCGCACAAATATTGGNAATTTTGACCATCCATCCATGCAAATACGACCTAAATCATCAGCTATNGCACTATTTGAAAATCGTTTTGCGATTAAATCACAGTAATCATATTTACTGAACGGCAAATCAAGGGTAAGTCCAGGTAGAACGTTCTCTTTCTCAAAGTTGTCAAAATGTGACCGCAAAGTCTTATCAGCCATGACTTGATCAAAAGTATTTAACTTTGCTAGTGCACCTAGGTAGCAAAGAGCAGTGTGACCCCCATTCAGTATGCGGATTTTGGCCTCCTCATAAGGATTAACTTGGTCAACAAGCTCTACCCCTACTTCATCTAATGCTGGCATGTCATTGGCAAACTTATGTTCGATTACCCATTGAATAAAATGTTCTCCATGAATAGCCGTTTCTTTTAAATCAGCAGAGAATTGGGACACTTCCTGTTTTAAGGTACTTGTAGCTCGGGGGGTTATGCGATCAATCATAGAATTTGGAAAAGTGACATTCACATTCAACCAATTTTCTAATTCAAATTGCTCAGTATTCTTTAAGTATGTACGGAAATTACGCTCTAAAATCTCCCCATTCGATCGGATATTATCACAACAAAGTATCGTGATGGGCAAATTGATTTTCTCCATACGATATTTCAGACTAGCAGAAAGAAATGCATAAACTGAACGCTTGGCGTTACCTTTAATTTCAGAGGCAACTAAAGGATCATTCAAGTCTAAAGACCAATCATCATTTAAGTAGTATCCACTTTCAGTAACCGTCATGCTCAGAGCCTTGACACTNGGAAGACCAAGTAATTCTTCTGCTTTCCTAGGGTCTTTTGACCAATCANAAAAATGGACATGTGAACGTACCATACGAAAGTGGCTAATGCCATCCGGTGAAGTAGTTTTTAATAGGTATCCACCTTTATCCCTGGAGAGGAAATCAAAAAATCTTGCATCTGCAGAGCGTAAATTTACTGCAGCTATCCCCCAGGAGAGATCTCCTGTCTTACCCATGTAATCGTCAATATAAACAGCTTGATGCGCTCGATGAAAAGCTCCACAGCCAAGGTGCACTACTCCTATAGTGCAGCCATCACGCTCGTATTTGGTACTTTGAACCATACCCATTCGGTCCTTCATTATGGAATCTCCCAAAGATCAATTATTTGTTCTGTATTGAGCAACTGTTTTAAGGCATTTTAACCCACGAAATAAGAAACGATGGCATGTTAAGGTCTTTTTAAACTGTGGCCAAACTGAGGGCCGAGGAACAAATTTTGTTCGAAGATGATAATAGAATACTATCAAAATATACTTAATCAGCTGCAACCTAAGATATTCAATCTGCGGTGTTTTTATTATCATCCACTACATCCTTAGGACAGAACCACCGTCAACGCTGAGCGTTTGGGCAGTTATATATTGAGATTGATCTGAGGCCAAAAAAACTGCAACACGTGCGATTTCNTCTGGTTCTGCCATATAACCTAAAGGTACAGCTTCTCCGACTTCCTNTTTTTTTTGTCCAATTTTTTTATTCTCAGCTTTCGCAAAGAGTGCATCAACGGATTCCCACATTGGAGTGTTTACCACACCCGGGGAAATCGCATTCACACGGATTTTATAAGAAGCAAGAGCCAAGGCGGCAGATTGAGTATAGCTTATTACAGCAGCCTTCGTTGCACAGTAATGAGAAACAAGCGCCTCTCCTCTATGGCCGGCTTGGGACGACAGGTTAATTATGGATCCCTTTTTTTCTGCTTTAACCAAAGTTTTAGCACAAGACTGCATGACATGATACATAGCGCGGACATTTACAGAAAAAAGTCTGTCAAACTGGTCTAAGTCAGCATTTAAAATACTCCCCAGATCAAAAACGGCAGCATTATTAAAAAGTATATCGGGTTGTTCATTTTCAATCCAATCAGCAACTGTAACAAGTCCCTGCTCATTCCCAAGATCAATCTGNAGGTAAGTAGCATCAAATTCTCCTATGAATTTTGGTCCTATATCTGTAGCCAAAACCTTTGCTCCCAACGCCTCAAAATGAGCGGCAGTCGCAGCACCTATGCCGCCATTTGCGCCAGTGACTAGGGCAGTCTTTCCTTCTAAAGATGTTGGGGCCGGATCAAATTTCATTTGACTGCCCCAAATGTTAATCCCTTAACAAGTTGCTTTTGGCAAAACCACCCCAAAACCACAATTGGACCAACTGCAGCTGTTGAAACTGCTGACAAGCGTCCAAAGAAAAGCCCTTCTGGAGCTCGGTTACCCTCGATTAGCTTAGATAATGTGGCTGCTTCATTAGTNGTCAAACGAACTGTCCAATAAGCCTCATTCCAACAGAATATGAAACATAGTAAAGCCGTAGAGATTATGCCACCCCAAGCCAACGGTATTAGAATATCCTTGATTTCACCCCAGGTATTAACTCCATCCATTTTGCCTGCTTCTATAATTTCTTTTGGTACCTCCTTGAAATAAGTAAAAAGCATCCAAATGACGATTGGCAAATTTATTAAACATAAGACGAGAATAATTAAAAAGTGTGTATCATAAATTCCTAGAAGGTTTTTTGTCAAAAACGTCATTGGGTAAAGTACCGCGGCTGCTGGTAACATTTTGGTAGAGAGCATCCAAACCAGGATATTTTTAGTATTTTTCGATGGGTTAAAAGCCATAGCATAAGCTGCTGGGACTCCAACGAACAAAGCAAAAGCCGTAGCAAAGGTTGACGTTATAGCCGAATTAATTGCAAACCGCCAATAATCGTAGTTCTCAGTCATATTTAAGTAATTTTCTAAGGTTGGTGCGAAAACAAATAAATATTCTGGCTTCACTGCATCTGCATCTGTTTTAAAGCTGGTGAGGACCATCCAGAAAATTGGTAGAAAAAAAACTATGGCAACTATCCAAGCCAGCACCGGCAAAAATATTCTGCTCAAAGATGATGATTGTGAAACGATAGCCATATTTAATTCTCTAATCCATTAGACTTTTACCAACAATTCGTAAAAGGAAAATTGCTAAAATGTTGGCTAAGATAACTGCAAAAATTCCTGTGGCACTAGCTGCTCCGATGTTATTTGAAGAAAACTCCCCGATGAGATAGGGAAGGTTTTTATTACCATTACCTCTGCTTACAATTTCAATTTCTGCATAAAGGGATAAATGAAAGATTGCTTGTATCATCACAACCACAGAAATAGGCCTAGCCAAATGTGGAAGAGTTAGGTTAATAAAACGAGACCATGCGTTTGCCCCATCAAGTATGGCAGCTTCCATTTGTTGCTGATCCTCCGATTGCAAGGATGTTATAAATATGAGTACTGCAAAAGGTGTCCACTGCCAAGTGACCATAATGATAACAGCATAAGAGGCAGTTTGGGTCGCACGAAACGAGATCGGCTCAATCATGGGCCATAGGGAAAAGAAATGTCCTAATAATGGAAAATCTCTTAACTTCTCAAGTATTTCATTTATCCCTTGCACTGCCAAACCATTCAACCCAAGCACGGGATCTAAAATCATATTGATCCAAAGTACTGCATTAACTGCAGGCATAACAAAGAAAGGAGAAATAAGAAGGACACGCACTAAACCACGTCCAGGAAACGAACGATTAATCAACATGGCTATGGCTAGGCCGAAGATTACTGTAAATATTAAAATGCTACCAACGATGAAAAGGCTGTTCTCAACGGCAAACCAAAAATCCTTGGATTTGTATAAAACGTATTCATAATTACCAAAGCCGCGCCAATTACTCCAGTGGGGTGTTGTCCATTCAGGACGCCTCAAATTATTAAGCACGTATCTAATAAATGAAAAATATAAGGTCATCCCTAAAGGAATTATCATCCAAAGCATCAATAGAATTACTGAGGGTGCCTGTAGTAGTCGCGTTATTGATCTATCAACCATCGCACTATATTATTGCTTTGTTGTACATTTGACAAATAATCAGACAGACTCTTTTAAAGCCTGTGCTAGGCAAGAAAGTAATCTAACCTATTGTCATAAAAAAAGGGCTCAGCAAATAAACTGAGCCCTTTNCAGTTATCTATAACTTAATAGTAACCAGCTTCAGACATAATAGCGTCTGCTGCTGCCTGCGATGCAGCCAAAGCATCTTCCACAGACTTAGCACCTGATAGTGCCGCCGCCATTTCTTGAGCAACGGCTATACCTACTTCTGGAAACTCAGGAATTGCTGCAAACTGAACACCAACATAAGGTTTTACATCAGTAGCACCCGGAGCTGCTGATTCAATCGCAGCCATTTCAGCTGCCGCAAAACCAGCTACAGCTTGGAACTCTGGGTAAGCATATGTTGAAGCGCGTGTACCTGTTGGAACAGATCCCCAACCAAATTCAGGATGATCAGCTACTGCTTTAATATACTCTTTTGATGTGGCCCATTCGATAAACTTTTTGGATTCNTCTGCATTTGGCGAACCTGCTGGGACCGCCATAGCCCACGCCCAAAGCCAGTTAGCTCCCACTGGATTTCCTGCATTTGGCGACTGAGCATATGCAACGCCATCTACTTTTAGAAAGGATGCTGCAATTGTTGCATCTATCCACATTCCACATTTGCCTTCATTGTATAAAGCAAGGATTTCGTTGAATGAGTTCCCTTCAGAACCTGGAGGGCCATAGTTGCCTAAGAGGTCCACATAAAAATTGATTGCTTCTTTCCACTGAATACTGTCTATTGTTGGCCGCATATCTGCATCAAACCATGCACCACCAAACGAATTTACGACTGTAGTAATGAAAGCCATATTATCACCCCAGCCAGGTTTCCCTCNNAAACAAGCACCATAGACACCGTTATCGGGATCATGGATTGCCGCTGCTGCTGCCTTAATATTAGCCCAACTATCATTGTCNCGTACAACAACTCCNGCTGCGTCAGTCAGATCTTTACGGTACATGACCATTGATGATTCGCCATAAAANGGNGCCGCATACAACGTTCCGTTGTGAGATAATCCATTCCGCATAGCTGGCAACATATCGGCGATATCATAGTCGGCCCCAAAATTGAGTGGCTCTATCCACCCTGCAGCTCCCCAGATCGGTGCTTCCTGCATACCGATATTGATTATGTCATACTGACCACCGCCACTTGCTGTATCCGATGTTACTTGCTCACGAAGAACGCCTTCTTCCAANGACACCCAGTTCAAGTTAACTCCTGTTTCAGCAGTGTATGCTTTTGCAACTTTCTGCATGTTGATCATGTGACCATTATTTACTATCGCGATAGTAAGATCTGTTGCGTTTGCATAACCAGTAAACCCAACGGCTGCTGTCAGCGCAAGTGCCGACATTTTTAAAGATTTCATTTATTTCTCCCTTTCAACTAAATGAGAACCTGTTCCTGCTACAAATTCACGCATTGGTCAACACCAATAGGCGCGACATTTTTGCATCTTTTAGGTGTGGAGCACAGTTTTGGTTGGTCATAACTTAATTATCATTACTCACCGGATAAAGAATTTTGAGATCCTATCACTTTGAAATCCAAAAAAAGGGCCTCTTGAAAAGAAGAGATCTATTTACTTATGATTCAATTTCTTCTTTTTGGTCTAGAGGGGACCAATTTAAACCGACAAGCGTTCATATAGGTGACAATAGGCCTTTAGACCTCTATTTAAGTTTTTCAGGCGAAAGAATTCATTTGGAGCATGTAGATTCTCATCGCCTATTGAAAAGCCAAACATCGTAGTGTGCACTCCTAATTCTTTTAGAAATGTTGATATAATTGGAATACTTCCTCCTAGCCTAGTAACGTATGGAGCCATCTNATAAACCTCTTCCAGTACCTGTCGAGCGACTTCGGAAGAATTATGATTTCTTGGAACTTTAAACGGAGTTCCAGAACCCAAAAGTTGCTCAGCACTAAAATTCACCCCTGGTGGGCATATTTTTTNAGCGTACTTGGCTATAGCCTCAAAAATTTCTTGAGGATCCTGATCGTCAACCAAACGGCATGTAATTTTTGCTCGAGCTTCATTTGGTAGAACTGTTTTACTACCCTTACCCTGATACCCTCCCCAGATACCGTTGATGTCCATAGTTGGTCTGGCCCATGCGCGCTCTCTCGTTGTATACCCTGGTTCTCCATGGAGGGCTTCAACACCAAGCTCTGTCATATATTTGTTTTCGTCATAAGGAACGGCGGCTATTTCTTCACGATCCTTTTTCGCTAAATCATGGACACCATTATAAAATCCATCAACTAGAATTTTACCATCAGTGTTTTTCAGCCCAGCTAATATTTGAGACAAGGCTAATAAGGGGTTAGCCACAGCCCCACCATGAAGTCCAGAATGAAGATCAGCTTTAGCACCAGTGACTTTAAGCTCCATACTTGAAAGGCCCTTTAGCCCTACTACAATATTTGGTTCATCCTCGGTCCACTGAAGGCCATCAGAACTGAAAATCATATCTGCTGCCAATAAATTCCTGTTTTTAGCAACGAACTCAGGCATATTTGGACTACCAATTTCTTCCTGTCCCTCAAAAATAAACTTCACATTAATTGGAAATCGCCCTTGAGCTTGCATTATAGACTCAAAAGATAAAATAGGGATTAACATACCACCCTTGTCATCCGAGGCGCCCCGTCCAAAAATTTTACCATCACGAATATCAGGCTCAAATGGGGGGGTTGTCCACAAATCATATGGGACAGCTGGTTGTACATCAAAATGGCCATAAATTAAAATTGTAGGCTGCTTATTATCAGCATGAAGCCAATCACCATAAACGCATGGATGTCCTCCCGTTGGCATTACTGATACATTTTCAGCTCCAGCCTNTTTCAGCCTTGTTGAAACCCAATTAGCTGCTTCCAAAACATGATCAGCGTGAGTCGGGTCAGCTGAGACACTTGGGATACTAATGAAGTCACACAATTCGCTGATAAACCGTGATTGGTGCTTTTCAAGATAAACTTGCCAAGGTTTCATATTGAATTATTACCATCACATTTTTTTCTGGCAAATGTTTTAAGCTAATTGCCAATTTTACACTTTTGATCCCTAGATTATTTGGGAAAATATTTAACCTCATTATGCATGTTGAGTAAGCCATACACCTAGCCCCATAACCCCAACCCCTAATGTTCGAGTTAATGTGAGCGGTGATCCAGTTGAACCAAACAAAGCAAAATGATCGATAACTGCAGCGCTAATTAATTGTCCAAGCAAAACAAAAAATATTGCATTGCCTACCCCAAAACTAGGTGCAATAGCTGTAACGGATAACATATAAAACACTACAAAAAGGCCAGCTAAGAAAAGGTGCCTGGGGGCTTCTGCTACTTTTGTAACTGGGAACTGAACAGTAAACACCAAGATGATACAGATAGAAAAAAAGGCAACAAAGAGAAGGACCGTGACAGCGGCCACTGGGGAGCCAATAAACTGACCTAAAGCGGCATTTAGAGATGCCAAAACTGGTATGCCAAGTCCAGCCGCCAACATTACTAGTGCAGAAATACTATATGACATTTTTTTCCTCTCTCATAAATATAACCTAGTTAATTATTCAAACTAAATTTCTGAAATCTATCTTTTATGTTTAAACTTTTTTTATTTTATAGACTGTCATTCGATAACTTTAAAAGATTATAAACGCATAAGGCTGTTATCACGACAAAACCACCTACTATGGCTATCAAACCTGGGAATTCTCCAACTACTAACCAAACTAATAGGGGTGCAAGGACTGACTCTAATAATATCAACAATGATACTTCAGGCGTGGTAAGATACCTAGGTCCGAGTGTTAATAACCATGTGGCTGCTCCAATAAATAAACCATGGCCTAAAAAAAGAGCAGCATGTCTGCTAAATTCATAAAATGGAAAATAAAAAAGGCCAATTATGAGTGCAGTTCCTATATAAGCTATGGGGATGGCGGGGACCATTGATATTTCCTTCATCTTTCGAACAGCGGTCAAGGCTCCTGCATAAGCTACAGATACATAAACAGCCAATAGATCACCCTTCCAAGAAGAGATATNGGAGGAGCCAGAACCATAGGCNATAATAGCTAGACCAAAAATAACTATTATAGAAGTAAGAACAGTAGCAAATCCAACAGCCTCNTTCAAAAAAATATAACTAAAAAAAATAGAAAAGATTGGTATAGAGGCAAATATGAAAACTACATTAGCCACGCTTGTATGAGCGACAGCCANAACAAAGACTGGAGTCGTAGAGCCTATCAGAATGATATAAATAGAACCNGGGATGCCAGATNTAATTANTGGTTTAAAAACTGAAAACCCNCCATATATCAATAAAGCAAAAAATATAAGGGCTCCAGAAACAGCCCCACGCCAAAAAGCAATGATCATGGGATCACTGTCAATTAGCCTTACAAAAAGAGAATCTGGCACTACAAAGAGAACTCCTAAAGAAGTGATTATTAGACCCTTTTTATGATTAGTCATTTTTCCTCTATTTTTTCATATTAACTGCAAACCTAGTAGAACAAGAGATAATAGGTTTGATTTTAATTAGATTTAAGAATCCAGCTAATGAATTGGGATAGTAAGTGATATCAAATCATATACAATAAGATTCACAGTAATATAGGTACCAAACGGAAAATATTGTTTTAAACCTCTTGGACCAACTTACTTAAGGTTTAGGCTTCAAAAGTATGCTATATCCTTGACACAAAATTATCTTTAAATTCTAATAATTGATGTAGAGTTTTNCTGGAGNNTTTTGATATGAAATCGCATTATAGAGTTGTTGTNATNGGTGNNGGAGTTGTTGGCGCCTCAGTNATCTATCATTTGGCCAAGCTCGGATGGAAAGATGTTTGCCTCCTGGAGCGTTCAGTTTTAAGTGCCGGCTCCTCATGGCATGCAGCTGGAGGTATACACGCACTTAACGCTGATCCAAATATGTCAGCCTTGCAAGCATATACTATTGATTTACTTCCCCAAGTAGAGAAGGAAAGTGGCCAAGATATAGGTCTTCATATGACTGGTGGCCTTACAATGGCAGGAACACCAGAAAGGTGGGAATGGCTACAAAGTGCCTATCGCGTTTATCAATCAATAGGGATAGAAGACTGTCGCCTAGTGACTCCTGAAGAAGCAGGCCAACTAAATCCCATAATGTCAACTAAGGGTTTACTTGGTGGTATGTGGGCAGACCGTGAGGGTTATTTAGATACAACTGGAACTGTGAAGGCTTATGCTGGGGCAGCTAGATCAAGAGGCGCAGAATATTTTGAAAATACTAAAGTTGAATCACTAATCCAAACTAAAGATGGATGGAAGGTTATTACAGAAAATGGAGAAATTGCCTGTGAACACATTGTTAATGCCGCAGGCCTCTGGGCAAAACAAGTTGGCCGTATGGCAGGAATAGAACTACCAGTATCTCCACTGAAACACCACTACTTGATTTCAGACACAATACCAGCTGTCGAAAAACTGGGCTTTGAGGTGCCTATGACGGTAGATTTAGAAGGCTTTACCTATCTAAGACAAGACCAAAAAGGAGTACTTTTAGGGATTTATGAAATTAACCATGAGCATTGGGCTATGGATGGAGCTCCTTGGGATTATGGAATGGAGTTATTCAAAGAACAAGTCGATCGCATTGAAAATGAGATTACTTTGGGATTTGAAAGATATCCGTGTTTACAAGAAGTAGGTGTAAAAACCTGGGTGAATGGGGCCTTCACATTTTCACCAGATGGTAACCCTCTAATGGGACCTGTCCCCGGTAAGAAAGGATATTGGTGTGCGTGTGCTGTGATGGCAGGATTCCTACAGGGTGGAGGGGTAGGAAAATCCTTAGCTGAATGGATGATATACGGCGAACCTGAAGCCGATGTCTATGGCATGGACGTTGCCCGTTATGGAAAATTTGCCGAAAATAAAGAATATATTCGTCAGACAACTGGTCAATTTTACTCTCGAAGGTTTGTTATGACATATCCCAACGAGCAATTACCCGCTGGAAGGCCATTAAAAATGGCACCGGCCCATGATGCAATGAGTGACGCTGGGTGCCAATGGGGCATCAGCTGGGATTTAGAAGTTCCACTTTATTTTGCGGAAAAAGGCTTTAAAGAAACTCCCTCACTTAAACGATCAAATGCCTTTTCTGTTGTCAGTAAAGAATGTCTCTCCGTCAGAGATAACGTCGGACTTTTAGATATTTCTGGCTTTTCACGATTTGAAGTTTCCGGCCCGAAGACTGAACAGTGGCTTAACAAAATTTTTGCTTCAAAACTTCCAAAATTGGGTAAATCAGCCTTAGCTCCTATGCTTAGCCAAACAGGTAGATTAAAGGGAGATCTAAGTGTCTTTAATTGGGGAGACGGAACTTGGTGGATTATGGGTTCTTATTATTTAAGAGCCTGGCATATGAGATGGTTCTTAGAGCATATCATAGATGGAGTAAATATTAGAGACCTTGGTGAAGATTATTGCGGGTTTTCTATTGCTGGACCAAAATCAAGAGAAATGATTAGTCAACTATGTGAAGGTGGTATTGAAAACTTACCATTCATGGGGTGTGGATCTTTTGATATTGGTCTTGTCCGTTCAAAGGTAGGTAGACTTTCTGTAGCAGGCGAACTCGGATATGAGATTAACTGTAAGATGGGAGATCATGTTGCCCTACGCCGGCTCCTTATTGAAAAGGGGGCAGATTTTGGAATGATTGAGTATGGCTTTAATGCATTGAATTCAATGAGACTTGAAAAAAGTTTTGGGATTTGGTCAGCTGAATTCACACAAGGCTACACACCGGGTATGACCGGCTTGGACCGGTGGATTAATTGGAATAAAAAAGACTTTATTGGTAAAAAGCAGGCTTATTCAGAAAAAAGTGGTAAAGGACCAGAGCAAAAACTCGTAACTCTTGAAGTCAATGCCACAGATGCTGACGCTAGTGGTTTTGAACCTATTTGGATAAAAGAGAAAAGGGTCGGCTTTGTTACGTCTGGTGGTTACGGACATAGGGTAAAAAAGTCTCTGGCAATGGCTCTAGTCGACTCAGAGTATGGAAGTGACGGGCAAGAGGTCACAGTTCATGTCGTTGGTAAAGAACAGGCCGCTATTGTAATACCCTCTTCACCGTATGATCCTAGTGGTATACTAATGCGCTCATGAAAATTACAGAACTCACCATAAGATTTTTCCAGTCAATCAATCATGAAAAAATCTAATCGTAGCAATATAGATTCATTCATTGTTATGGATGTAATGGAACAGGCAAGGCTTGAAGAAGAGGCAGGCCGTAATATAGTTCATATGGAGGTTGGGCAACCAAGCACCCCCGCACCCAGAAGGGCAATTAAAGATCTGTCGGATTTAATGCATAAAGAACCACTTGGGTATACTGTAGCATTAGGGATACCCTTACTAAGAAGAAAAATTTCTGATCTATATCTGAAATGGTATGGTCTTGAACTCAATCCAGATAGGATTATCGTGACGTCTGGTTCTTCTGGAGCATTTGTTTTAGCCTTTACTTCCCTATTTGACACGGGAGCTAGGGTTGGGTTAGGCGCTCCGGGTTATCCCAGTTATCGACAAATTCTAAAAGCTATGGGCCTTGAACCAATTATACTGGAGACAACTTCCAAGGAAAAATTCCAAGTAACCTCAAATAGTACTTTCGGACCAGAGCTAGACGGGCTTCTTATAGCTTCTCCTGCTAATCCTACAGGATCAATGCTGAACTTTAATTCTTTGCAATCTCTAATAAATAAATGCGCAGATAATGACATTAGCTTTATAAGCGACGAAATATATCACGGTATTGAATATCAGGAAAAAGCCGTCTCTGCTCTGGAAATAACTGATAATTGTTATGTAATTAATTCCTTCTCCAAATACTTCTCAATGACAGGTTGGAGAATAGGATGG
>PALK01000016.1:0-28586 GCA_002710765.1 Rickettsiales bacterium
ATCCTTCAAAATCATAATCTGTTAAAATTCTCCTCAAATCAGGATGATTATCAAAACTAATACCGAATAAATCCCAAATTTCTCTTTCATACCAATTTGAGTTAGGAAAGATACTACATATTGACGGAACACTCTCTTTATCAAATATTTTAAGCTTTAATTTCATCCTAATTTTTTGCGAAGTACTTAAAAACTGATATACAATTTCAAATCTTTTTTTATTCTTGGGATAGTCAACAGCACAAATATCTACAAGAATATCAAAGTTAGTTGTTGGATAATCTTTAATAAAATGAATAATATCTATAAAATCTTTTTTAGAAGAATGAATTGAAAACTCATTATTTTCATATTTAAAGTCACATTCAAATTTTTGCATTGAATTTTGAATTAATTCAAAATAATCTTCAAATTTTTCTTTTTTAGCATTACTCATGTTCTATCAATAGAATCATTTCTCATTATTTTTTTTTGAAGTTGTAAAATTCCATATAAAAGAGCTTCTGCGGTAGGAGGACAGCCTGGAACATATATATCAACAGGAACTATTCTGTCACAACCTCTTACAACCGAGTAAGAATAGTGATAATAACCTCCACCATTTGCACAACTTCCCATAGATATCACCCACCTTGGTTCAGGCATTTGGTCATATACTTTTCTTAAAGCTGGAGCCATTTTATTGGTTAACGTTCCTGCAACGATCATAACATCAGATTGACGAGGACTTGGTCTAAAAACAATCCCAAATCTATCAAAGTCATATCTACTTGCCGCAGATTGCATCATTTCAACAGCGCAACACGCCAGCCCAAAGCTCATTGGCCATAAAGAACCAGACCTTGCCCAATTTACTAAATCATTGACCTTAGTTACCAAAAAGCCTTTATTAGTAATTTCCTTTTCAATATCTTTAAATGTATTATTTTCTTTGACTAATTCCAATCTAGTGCTCCCTTTTTCCATTCATATATAAAACCTATTGTTAGTACTAGAAGAAAAAACATCATAGACCAAAAACCAAGCCAACCAATTTCTCCAAGTGATACTGCCCATGGTATTAAAAATATAATCTCTAAATCAAAAATTATAAATAAAATTGCTACTAAATAAAATTTAACATCAAACTTTCCTCTAGTGTCAGAAAAAGGNTCAAANCCNCANTCATAAGTAGAGTCTTTCTCGTTATANGGCTTTTGTTTAGCAAACAAAAAAGACATAAAAANTGAACCAAAAGAAATGATTAAAGCTAAAATNAANAAAACTAAAACTGGNAGATATTCTTCTATATTTNCNATATACATATNTGNTCNATTATTTNNTATAATATAATATTNAAAAAAAANATTTACATGTTTATTTAATTACTGNNGTTACTCTATCAATACTNTCTTTAAATAATATGTAAGATTCACTTAAAGTTAGTGTTTTATTTTTAATTGAGTTTACTGTATTNGATANGAAATCACATCCCATATGTTTTTGATCTCTTGTAAAATGATACCATATTCCAGCATCCCCAACCTTACAATAAGTATCACTGTCAATGTATACATGATTTAAAATTATTATTTTTGCGCTAAAACCTAATGATCGCATTACATTTAATGCTAAAGGGATATTTAGTAGTGGAACTTCATAAATTTTTCCAGTACTTGTAAATACAATAGTCTCATTACTACCTAATAATCCTTTTTTAGAGTCTGGAGCAAAAACAAATATTTCTTCTTTTTCACCAGAAATTTTTCCTCCTAGCAAAGAAAAAGCTAATAATTTAGATTCAGCTACATCAGCAATATTTAGAAGCTGATTTTCACCAAAAAATAATACTCTTACATCTTCAGGTAACAAAGACTCAATAACATTTTGTTGATATCCATAATCATCATAAAGCGCCATAATTGCGTCATCCACAGTCATACTTGCAGGGCTCAATTGAGTTTTAATGAAGTCTTGAGCAATTTCATTATTCTTATTAATTGCTGTTGCATATAACTGTAGAATTTTTGTAAAAGGAAACTCAAAGCTNCCAATTACCTGATTTCCATACATTCTAAAAAATTCACATCTATTAGGATGTTTTAACAAAATTTTTGATGATCTATCAATCAATGAAGCAAGNGTATCACCTCCTAAAGTTGTAAANGTCTCAATTGCAAGTTTAACTGGATCTANTTCTAGTAANTGTTCATTATAAAATCTGATTGAATTTTGTTTAACTTCCTGAGGTGTCATCTGACCTGCAGATTCAATATCTGATTTTTCTTTTGGATTTGGATCATACTTTTTTAATTTAAAGTCCAATAATTCTAATAATTTTTTATCATCAGACAATTCACATACTTCATCGTTATCAGTATTATCATTTTTAATCTCAAGTGGTTTTAAATCCTCATTATTAATTTCACTCAGATTATCATTTGTTTGGACCTGCGAATATAAATTTGTAGTTATACAGAAATTTAAAAATATTAAAGTAAATATATAATATCGCATTTTTATTAAAATANTATATTTCATAATATTATACTATAGAAATCTAATTATAAATTTAATTAAAATTAATAAGTATNATCGCANTTTCGCTTGGAATATATATATAAATATTTAATTATTAATTTNGTTCTTATATTCATAAATGGCGGGAGTGACGAGACTCGAACTCGCGACCTCCTGCGTGACAGGCAGGCGTTCTAACCAACTGAACTACACCCCCATTTATGGTGGGCGGTGAGGGGATCGAACCCCCGACATCCACGGTGTAAACGTGGCGCTCTCCCAGCTGAGCTAACCGCCCAATTAAAACTTCAAATAATGGCATTATAGAAAGGTCCAGCCAAAAATTTGAGAATATTAATTTTGTATATTTATAAATATTTTTAAAGTTAATTCAAACAAATTATTTTTAATTTATTTAGGATTAATTTCTAAAAAAAAAGTTTTTAAACATTAAATAAATAAATCATCTAATATGGATAATAAATAAAAAAATAGAATGTCAGTTTCATATAAAAAATGAATAATAATATAAATTCTCTTAATTTAAAAATTATAGAATGCAAAAAATGTTCTAGACTTGTAGAATTTAGAGAAAAAATTGCAAAAGAAAAAAGAAAGCAGTATAAAAATGAAATATACTGGGGAAAGGCTGTCCCTGGCTTTGGTGATGTAAACGCTGAATTATTGATAGTGGGGCTTGCACCCGCTGCTCACGGAGCGAATAGAACTGGTCGTATTTTTACTGGTGATAGATCTGCTGATTTTTTATATAAATGTTTGTACAAATCAAATATTTCTAATAAACAAAAATCAGAAAATATTAATGATAATCTAAAACTTAATAATACATACATTACTACAGCATTAAAATGTGTGCCTCCTAATGATAAACCAAAATCAAATGAATTAAAAAATTGTTTTTATTATTTTGAAAAAGAGTTTTTAATACTAAAAAACTTAAAAGTTATATTAGCTTTAGGTAAAATTGCATTTGACACATGCGTTGGTTTTTTAAAATTAGATAAAAAAAAAAATTTCTTTTCAGCATTCAGAAATATTTAATATCGAAAACAAGCTATATTTAGTGGCTTGTTATCATCCAAGTCCAAGGAACGTAAATACAAAAAGAATAAATGAAGAAAAAATGATTAAGGTTCTCTCAAAAGTTAAAAATATACTCAAAACCACACCTTAATAAAAAACTTTAGAAACGATGTGGTTTTAAAATAAATAAATTAGTTAACTGATTCTTTTAATGCTTTGCCTGCTCTAAATTTAGGAACATTTGCAGCAGGTATTTGAATAGTAGCCCCAGTTTGAGGGTTTCTTCCAGTAGTTGCTTTTCTTTTTGTTACAAGAAAAGTACCAAAACCAACTAATCTTACATCACCACCTGATTTTAATTCAGATGTTATAGAGTCAAAAATTGAATCAACAGCTTTTGCAGAATCTGTTTTTGATAATCCAGTATCGTCAGAAACCTTGGATATTAATTCATTCTTATTCACATAACCCCCTTGTACATTTTAATTAATAGTAATTAATATTAACTATCGATTTTATCTAGTCAACTGAAATTAGTGTCTAAGGGCAGTTTCTTTGGATGTTATAGAGTCTTTTGCAATTGAAATATCACTTTCACGCCACTTAATTGGTGTTACTTTTGATACTAAAGCCTTTTTAAGTACTTCTTCAGCATTATCCACACATAATACTTCAAGTTTAGAGAGAACTTCTTCTTTTGAAACTTCTTCTAAATCTTTTTTATTATCTTTAGGTATTATTACAGTTTTAATTCCTCCTCTAACTGCAGCTAATAATTTTTCTTTTAAACCACCGATTGGCAAAACTCTTCCTCTAAGTGTTATTTCCCCTGTCATTGCAATATTATGATGAATTGGAATACCTGTTAAAGCAGAAACAATAGATGTAAACATGGCAATTCCTGCTGAAGGCCCATCTTTTGGGGTGGCTCCCTCTGGCACATGAACATGTATATCTTTTTGATGAAACAACAAAGGAGAAATTCCAAACTTTGCTGCATTGGAGTGAACAAAGCTTTGAGCAGCTTGTACTGATTCTTTCATAACATCTCCAAGTTTTCCGGTATAATGTGCTTTACCTTTTCCATGCATAATAACTGACTCAATTTGTAGCAATTCTCCTCCTACTTCTGTCCATGCAAGACCAGTACATATACCTACTAAATTCTTCTTTTCAATTTCACCATACCTAAATTTTTTAATACCCGAAAATTTACCTAAATTTCTTTTTGAAATTGATACAGTTTTTTTCTTATCAACAATGATTGATTTTAATGTTTTTCTCGATAGTTTAGAAATTTCTCTTTCGAGGTTCCTTACTCCTGCTTCACGCGTATAATATCTAATTAAATCTACCACAGCTGAATCAGCTACACTAATTTCTTTAGATTTTAAGCCAGTTTCTTTGATTTGTTTTGGGACTAAATATTTTTTTGCTATTTTCAGTTTTTCATTTTCAGTATAACCAGATAATCTTATAACCTCCATCCTATCAAGAAGTGGTTGAGGTATATTTAAAGTATTAGCTGTAGTTAAAAACATAACATTCGATAAATCATAATCAACTTCTAAATAGTGATCATTAAAGTTCGAGTTCTGTTCCGGATCAAGTACCTCCAATAAAGCTGAGGCAGGATCTCCTCTCCAATCAGAACCTACTTTATCAACTTCATCTAATAAAAATAATGGGTTCGCATACTTAGATTTTTTCATACTTTGAATTATTTTTCCCGGCATAGAACCAATATACGTTCTTCTATGACCTCTAATTTCTGATTCATCTCTTACACCACCTAGTGACATTTTAATGAATGGCCTTCCAGTTGCTTTTGCTATAGATTTACCAAGAGATGTTTTTCCAACTCCAGGTGGTCCAACTAGGCATAATATAGGTCCTTTTGGCTTTGAAACTCTCGTTTGAACTGCTAAATATTCGATAATTCTATCCTTAACTTTNGTTAGACCAAAATGATCATTGTCTAAAATTCTTCTAGCTTTATCAAGATCACTATCAATTTCCTTATTCTCTCCCCAAGGAAGAGAAATCATCCAATCTAAATAATTTCTTACAACCGTTGCTTCAGCTGACATTTGGCTCATATTTTTTAACTTTTTTAGTTCAGCATTGACCTTTTCTTTAGCTTCAGAAGTAAATTTAATTTTTTTTATTTTTTGCTCTATTTCTGAAATTTCATCTTTTGAATCAGAGGAATCACCTAACTCTCTTTGAATTGCTTTCATTTGTTCGTTAAGATAATACTCCTTTTGAGTTTTATCCATTTGCCTTTTCACTCTATTCCTAATCTTTTTTTCGACCTGAAGTACNCCAATTTCGTCTTCCATGTGTTTAACTACTTTTTCTAATCTATCTTTAACTGAAGTCAGTTCTAATAGTTTTTGTTTTTCAGGAATTTTTAGGCTTAAATGAGCACANATTGTATCAGCTAACTTTGAAGCCTCACTAATTTGATTAACAGTNACAAGAATTTCGGCTGGAACTTTTCTATTTAATTTTATATATTGCTCAAATTGATTAATTGCTGTCCTAGATAATGCGTCAGTTTCTTTTGAATTATCGAAATCTTTTTCATGGAGAGATAATGTGTAAGCTTCAAAAAAAATTTTGTTATCAGTAAAATGAGAAATTTTTGCTCTTTCAACCCCTTCAACAAGAACCTTAACTGTTCCATCAGGAAGTTTTAGAAGCTGTAAAACATTCGCAATAGTTCCAATTGAATAAATATCTTTTTGATTTGGATCATCTACATTTGCGTCTTTTTGAGCAACTAATAGAATCTCTTTNTTGTTTTTTTCTGCGTTTTCAAGTGCTTTGATAGACTTCATTCTTCCTACAAAAAGTGGGACTATCATGTTAGGAAAAACAACAATATCTCTCAATGGCAGAACGGAAAANGAACTCTCGGAAACTATATCTTTCATCTTATTAAGCTTTTTTTCCTANGGCTTTATTAGACTTTTCATAAATATGCAATGGTTTAGAATTATTTTGAACAACTTCAGAGTTTACCATAATTTCATTAACACCTTCAATACCTGGTAATTCAAACATAGTATCTAATAAAATATTTTCAAGAATTGATCTTAAGCCTCTTGCACCTGTTTTTCTATCGAGCGCTTTTTCTGCAACAAGGCCTAAAGCATCTTCAGTAAAATCTAATTTTACATTTTCAAGTTGGAATAAAGTTTGATACTGTTTTATTAGGGCATTCTTAGGNTTGGTTAAAATCTCAACTAATGTTGCTTTATCAAGATCATCTAAAGTAGCTACAACAGGAAGCCTTCCAACAAACTCAGGAATCAANCCAAANTTNAANAAATCTTCAGGTTCTAATTTTTTTAATATCTCACCAGTATTCAAGTTACTTTTATCTTTAACCTCGGCTTCAAAACCAATTGAAGATTTTTCTCCTCTGCTTGAAATTATCTTNTCTACACCTGCAAAAGCNCCTCCACANATGAAAAGAATATTAGTTGTATCAACTTGAAGAAACTCTTGTTGNGGATGCTTTCGTCCACCTTGTGGNGGCACAGANGCGATAGTACCTTCCATTATTTTTAGCAAAGCTTGTTGCACNCCTTCACCTGATACNTCCCTTGTAATTGATGGNTTATCTGANTTTCTNCTTATTTTATCTACTTCATCAATATAAACTATACCTCTTTGNGCTCTTTCAACATTATAATCAGAGGCNTGAAGTAATTTAAGAATAATATTTTCAACATCCTCNCCNACATAACCAGCTTCGGTTAAAGTAGTNGCATCNGCCATTGTGAAAGGTACATCAATAATTCTAGCCAANGTTTCTGCNAATANAGTTTTTCCTGAACCTGTAGGACCNACTAGCAAAATATTTGATTTTGATAATTCNACTCCATTCGTTTTTTGNGGNTTATCAATTCTTTTATANTGATTATGAACTGCCACTGAAAGTATTTTTTTTGCATCATTTTGTCCAATAACATAGTCATTTAATAACTTAAATAATTCTCTAGGNGTTTCTAATGNNGANGATTTTGTTGANGATATTGTTTTATTCTCTTCTCGAATAATATCCATACATANCTCAACACATTCATCACANATNAANACTGTTGGTCCAGCTATNAGTTTTCTNACNTCATGTTGGCTTTTACCNCAGAATGAACAAAAAAGTGTATTTTTATTATTTTTACTTTCAGACATGACCTATNATATNNTTANTNTTTNTTATATTACTTTGTCAAAGATATTAATTCTCTGCAACCTTTATTCCATTTATTTTATTTTAACTATCTTTTTTATTTTCAACCGGTCTCTCGGTTACAACTTTATCTATTAAACCAATCTTTTTAGCTTCTTCTGCAGACATGAAATTATCTCTTTCCATTATTTTTTCAACATAACTCAAACTTTGTCCAGTATGTTTTACATAAATATTATTTAACTTTTTTCTGAGATTTAAAATCTCCTTAGCATGAATCTCAATATCTGTAGCTTGACCTTGAACTCCNCCTGATGGTTGATGCGTCATAATTCTTGCGTGAGGNAAACAAAAACGCTTATTTTTCTTTCCTGCAGTTAAAAGTAATGATCCCATACTTGCTGCTTGACCAATACAAACTGTTGATACATCAGGCTTAATATATTGCATAGTATCGTATATAGCCAAACCTGATGAAACAGCTCCACCAGGTGAATTTATGTAAAAGAAAATATCTTTGGTGGGGTTTTCAGACTCTAAAAACAACAGCTGTGCACAAATAAGGCTTGAAACCATATCATCAACAGCTCCCGTTAAAAAAATAATCCTTTCTTTAAGAAGCCTAGAAAAAATATCATAAGATCTTTCTCCTCTATTCGTTTGTTCTACTACCATTGGAATTAAACTACTCATTTTTCTTTTCCTTTATTACTATTGTTTGAAATCATCTTTTTTTCTGGTTTTAATTGTTCTGAGTTAAAAAGTTCATCAAAACTAGTTTTTTTGATCTTAGCCTTACATACATTTGATAAAAATGACATCACTTTTTCCTCAAAAGCAATTCCTCTCAAATTATCCATCATTTGCGGNTTTTTTTGATAGAAGTCAACAATTTTTTTTTCTTCACCAGGATATTTTTGAGCCTCCGCGACAACTGCTTTTGTAAGATCTTGATCAGTAACTTCTATAGTGTTTTTTTTACCAATTGAATTTANAATTAAACCCAATTTTACTCGCCGNGTNGCTTNTTTATTTATTTCAGTNTCAGANTCTTTNGGTGATTGACTTTTCAAAAANTTTTTTTCATCATCNACCATTTTTGAAGGNATATCAAATTNGTATAGTTTAATTAATTTTTCCGTAATTTCTCTTCTTATTTTAAGAGCTGAAAATTTTTCAAAATCAAATCGCATTTTTTCTGATATTTTTTTNTTCAATGATTCAAGATCCTTTTCTCCCATTTCAGTTGCAAGTTGATTATCTATTTTTACGTTTTTAACTCTTTTTTGTATATCTTTGATTTTTAAACTAAATTCAGCATCTTTTCCTGCTAATTCTGTTGCTCTATAATCATTAGGAAAAGTTACTTTTATAACTTTAGATTCTCCAATTTCTAAATTTATCATTTGATCTTCATAGCCNGGAATATATTTATTAGAACCAAGAACTACTGTTTCATCCTTTCCCTTATTTCCTGGAAANTTTTTTCCAGANACTTTNCCTTCAAAATCAAATAATATTAGATCTCCTTTTTTTGATTTTCTTTTTTTTTCTAGTGGTAAAAACCTTTCGTGCTTTTCAGCTACCTCAATTAAAGCTTTTTCAATATCATCATTTTTTATATCTAATTCTGATTTCTCAAAAATAATTTCTTTAAAATTAATTTCTGCAATTTCAGGCATTATTTGGAAAGAAATATTAAAAATTAATTCACTTCCTTCTTCAAACTTTTTGACATCAATTTTTGGTTGTACTGAAGGTTGAATATTTTTATCTTTTACAGCTTTTCTTATACTAGTATTAATTATTTCATCCAAAACATTTGGCATCACAGATTGTGAATATTTTTGTTTTACTAAATTTATAGGAACCTTTCCAGGTCTAAAGCCAGGTAATTTTGCCGTATTAGAGATCTCGATATATTTTGCACTTAGTTTTTCATTAACCAAAGAAGCAGGGATCGTTACTTTCCATTCTCTATCTAAACCTTTTGAATTTAACTCATCAATTTTCATAAATTACCTTNTTAANTGGTACGGGCGGAGGGACTTGAACCCACACGACTAAAGTCACTGGTACCTAAAACCAGCGCGTCTACCAATTCCGCCACGCCCGCATATTTTCTTTTGTCAATAAAAACAACATTTAACTACTAAAATCAATTATTATTTAAAGTATTTAAAACTTTGGGTATACTTTTTAAAAAATCCTCTACAATTACATTATTCTTATTGTGGGAAAGTTTTCCATGAAACCAAACACTAGCTAATGAAGCTTTTTCCATACTTAACTTCTGAGCTAATAGTCCAGAAATTAAGCCTGATAAAATATCACCCGAACCAGCAGTGGCAAGACTGTTTTTTGCATTACTATTTATCCATATGTTACCATTAGGACAAGAAATAATTGTATCATTTCCTTTTAGAATAACGATTGAAGATACAGCTTTAGATGCGTTAAGGCAGCTGGATAATTTATCTTCTTCATTAAAATTAAAGATTTTTTTAAACTCTCCCAAATGAGGAGTTAAAATTGAATTTCTTCTTATATTTAACAATTTAAAAAATTTCCGTTTTGATTTTTCAAAAATACTAATAGCATCTGCATCAATTACTGCTGGAATTTTATTGTCTAAAATCTTTAATATATTCTTTTTGCTGTAATTTTTACCTAAACCAGGACCTACAACTAAACTACTATAATTAATTATATTATTTTTTTTTATACTTAAAATCGTTCCAGGTTCTACATAATTATAAAAATTAATATATTTTTTCTTTATTTCAATTGTTGATAAACCTGCACCTATTTTTCTTGATGCTAAAGCAACTAATCGTGAAGCTCCAGACATAATTCCTCCATATACAATTACACTTCCTTTTTTATATTTATGAATATTCAAACTATGTTTAGGCATAATCTTACTAACATATTCATCAGAAATATGTTTTATTCTAGGAACTCTTTTTTTTGGTAATTTTAAACCAATTTTAACTAGTGATAATTTTCCAGATAGTTCTTTTCCTGGTAAAAGAAAATGAGCAGGTTTAAAAAAACCCATCACCATTGTTTCATTGGCTACAACCGATAAACCTTTTACTTTTCCAGTATCACCATTTATGCCACTAGGAATATCAATAGAAATAATATATTTTTTTGAGTTGTTAATTTCATTTACAACTTTCTTAAAAATTCCACTTATGTTTCTATTTAATCCAATTCCGAATATACAATCAATTACAATATCACAATTATGTAAAGTCAATTTTAGTTTTTCTAATTTTATATTTTTTTTACCTACTCTTAATAATTCTACCTTTTTGTTTAATTTTTTTGCAATATTAAAGATTTTAATTCCATCTAAACCATTATTTCCTGGACCGCAAATAAATAATATTGATTTACTATTAATTTTTTTTGAAAGCTTTTTCCATAAAAAAAATGAAGCAACATCCATTATATTTTTTTTGGGGTTACTTAATATAAAATTATTCTCAGATTGAATTATTTGTTCAGTTGTTAGTATATTGTCGTATGACATTAAANAATTTTAAAATNTTAATTTTTACAAAAATAATCTTAATCATTTTTTTTTATTTTAACAATGTNAATAGTGATGAAATTNTNGCTGAATCAATAATAGTTTTAGATAAAATGATTCCAAAAGAATGTGGCGTTAAGTTTTCAATCAGTCNAATCGAGGTAATAAAGGTTAGCATTAAAAAAATCAGAGTTAAAAACAAAGATGAAACTATAATAAGTTTGTCAATTAAAGATGAGAGTTTTGAAATTAAAAATGCTAATATTATAACAAATTCAATTAATTTATATCAAACTCTTGATAGTAATAAGAAAAATAAATCTACTAATATTATTGAAGGTTATATAGAAGACGATAAAGTTTCAATTTTTTTCCAAGAACTATTTATTTCTGGAGGATATCTAGTAATCAACGATAAAGAACTCAAAATAAATGGACCAATTGATTCTAAGGTAAGATTAGAGTATCTTTTTTGTACTGGTGAGATGTTTCATCCCAAATATAAAAATTAATTATGAAAAAACATAGTATTAAAAAAATTAATAAAATTCTTTCCCAACCGTTAAATGATCTTTTATTTAAAGCTCAAAAAAAACATAAAGAAAATTTTAAAAATAATGATGTACAACTTGCCTCTTTAATATCTATCAAAACAGGTTCCTGTCCTGAAGATTGCAAATATTGTCCTCAATCTGCTCATTACAATGTTGACTTACAAAAAGAAAAACTTATTGATCTTATTTCCCTAGAAAATGCAGCAATTACTGCCAAAAAAAATGGAGCAACAAGATTTTGTATGGGGGCAGCCTGGAAGAAACTTAATGATGGTAATGACTTAAATACAGTTATTAAAATGATAAAAACTGTTAAATCATTAGATCTAGAGGCATGTGTTACATTAGGAACTATAACTGAAAATCAAGCATTTAAACTCAAAAAGGCAGGACTGGATGCTTACAATCATAATATTGATTCATCACCAAGCTTTTATAAAAAAATTATTACTACAAGAAAGTTTGAAGAAAGACTTGCAACAATTGAAACCGTAAGAAAAGCCGGCATAAGTGTTTGTTCTGGAGGAATTCTTGGTATGGGAGAAACTTGGAAGGATAGAGTTGAAATGTTAAAAGTATTGTCTGATATGAATCCTCATCCGGAAAGTGTTCCAATAAATGCACTTGTCCCTATTTCAGGAACACCATTAGAACATCGAGAAGTAATAGACCCAATAGACATAATAAGAGTAATAGCAACAGCAAGAATTTTAATGCCAAAATCTAGAATTAGATTATCAGCTGGGCGTAAATACTTTTCAAAAGAAACACAACTTTTATGTCTTTTATCTGGAGCTAATTCAATTTTTTATGGCGAAAATTTATTAACAACAGAAAATAATTCTATGACCGAAGATAAAAAGTTAATATCTATGTTCAACAATGTAGATCCAGCAATTTCTTTTGATATTGAGAACAAAGTTATACCAAAGAATAATAAACTCAGTATTCAAAGAAGAAAAAAAAAGAAATTTCAAACAGATAAAAAAATAAGAATTTCTCAATAGGTTTTTTTGTATAAAAAATTAAAGAATTAAGTCGTATTTGCAGTAAGATTTAAATTAAATATTTTACCAAGCAATCTTTTTTAAAATTTAAATAAAATATACTTATCAGAACATTGATAAACTTGGTCTATTAATTGCAAAAAAAATTTATGATTAAATTTTATAAAATATCAAAAAATCCAACTATACAGTTTGAAATATATCATGGTTGGGATAAAAATATACAAAAATGGTTTATTGAACTTCAATTGCCTAACCATAAAAAATGCAATATTATTGAATGGTTCGATACTGAGGATAAATTTATAGAAACTTTAGAAAAAATTTCATAATTTTATAATTTTATATTAATTTAAAATTTTCATTTAAATATGACCAATATTGGTAGTAAAAATTTCAATATTATCTTATTTAGGCCTCAAATTCCTCCTAACACTGGGAATATTATAAGACTTTGCTCAAATACAAATTCAATGCTTCATCTAATTAAACCTTTTGGTTTTGAAATGAATAATAAATCTCTTAGAAGAGCTGGACTAGATTATTTAAAAGATGTAACAATTAAAGAGTTTTTATCGTTAAATGATTGTATTAAATTTATTGGTAAAACAAATGTATATTTCATTACTAAATTTGGTAAAACAAATTATAGTAATGCTCATTTTAAATTAGGAGATACATTAATTTTTGGTTCGGAAATAGATGGTCTTCCAAATGAATTACTTCAAAAGGCAAACAACAAACAAAAACTTTTTATTCCAATGAATCATAAAAGTAGAAGTTTAAATCTTAGCAATGCTGTTTCAATCTGCATTTATGAGGCATGGAAACAAAATAAATTTTGCAATTAAATTTTCTTTATAACTTTATAAATTAGTTCATTTTCAAAGTATTTAGAGTTTTCATATTCAAAAGAATAATGATTTAAATTAAATCTTGACTTAATTTTTTCTGGATTAGCATAAAAAATATTATTTATAATTTTTGCAGGCATAGAATACTGCAGATTAAAAATAATACCAATTTTTGATTTCATTAAGCACTGAGATAAATTTTCAGATATATAGTTCTCCCAAAAATTAATATCATTAATTGTAGTATAATTATATGTTCCAGACATTATTGAAAAATCAACAATATGTTTAGACGAAAATCCTATGTAGAATCGGTTTTTACTTATAAATTTTTTACAATATCTAATAAAATTATCATTCATATCTATACCCTGATAATCAATATTTTTATATTTTTTTCTTGAATTTATAAACTGATACATTGCTCCATATCCACAACCTACATCAGCAATATTAATTTCTTTTTTTTTACTGACGTTAATTAATAAATCCAAAATTTCCTCAAATCTTTTAATCTGATTATATTCTGAATTCCAAAAAACTGNACTTGGATTTGTTCCATTTTTATTAAAATTATCAGAATATATTTTATTTAATTGTCTATTGATGAACTCTTTTTTTATAAAATTATACATAAACTTTAGTTGTTAATTATAATTTAAACTTTAGTTGAGTGATTCTTTCAATAAAAGTATATTATGTAAATGAAATTTAATTTTTATAAAAGGTATTATAAATGAGCATTTTAAAGTTAGCTATTTCTAGTGCTGTGATAACGGGTACATTTTTATCTGGTGCAATCATTGGAGTTTGTATAAATAGTCCTAAAGTTAAAGATAAAATAAAGAAATTAACCATAAAAAAAAATAATGCAGCTAGTGAAAAAGGTTGAATGATTTAAAATTATTATTAAATACTAGATTTAAACAAAAATGAGGTAACCCATGAAAAAATTATTTTACTTATTTGTGTTTATGTTTTTTAGCATTACAAACATAACATATGCAAATCATTGTTCCGGAGGTCATAAAGACGTTAGTGAAACTTCAAGTGACACAGAAGATTCAAGCACTAAAGAAGCTTCTAACTAATTCTAGAAAAGACTTTCATTTATTTAGAGGATCGTCGTCTATAGACCATTTCTCCAAACACTTTTCAACCAAATGAAAGTCTTGCCCTTTGTGTTCAGTAAAAGTAACATATTGATTTCTTTTATTTATTCCTAATATATTAGTCACACCTTCTATGTAAGAAAGAACTAGCTCCCTCTTTTGAATAGATGTTCTTCCCTTTCTAATATCTAAATTCATTAGGCAAACTGAGTCCCCATAATTCACTCTACCTAGCAATAAAGACATTTTATCAAATTCTCTAATAGTTACAGCTACATGGTCTTTTCCAGTTTTCATTATTTGACTAAAAACTTTTAAAATATAATTTACAAACTCTTTTTTATTTTTTTTTGAGATCTTCTTATTGAGATCAAATTGTAAATGAGGCATTACACTAAAATTTATTATTATAAAAATAATTTAAAACATTAACTAACCTTTTTAAATATTTTTTTTTTTTTAAATGTATTTTTTTTTCTTTTAAAATTTTTAATTCTAGACTTTTTNTTTTTTCTTATACTTTTTTTTTCTNATTGAATTTTATTATCAACTTTTGAATTTATATTTATTAGTTTATCTATAATAGACCAAAATTTCATCTCACTTGGAGTTACAAAACAAATTGCTTGACCATAAAGTCCCGCTCTTGCAGTTCTACCTATTCTATGGATATAATCCTCAGGTTTCTGAGGAAGATCATAATTTACGACATGTTCGATATGNGATATATCTAATCCTCTAGCTGCAATATCCGTAGCAACTAAAATTTTATATTTTTTTTTTCTAAATTTTGTTAAAACTAATTCTCTTTGATTTTGTTTTAAATCTCCATGAATCGCATCTGCAGAAAAACCATGTTTAATTAGTCTTAATGCCGTTCTTTTTGAACTATATTTAGTTTTCATAAAGACAATAATACTCCCGTCCCTTTTATGGATTTGTTCAATTAATTTTTCATATTTTTCATTTTTATTTAGAAAAATAACTTCATGCTTAATTTTTTCTAAAATCGTAGACTTTTCATCTACTGAAATGTTTATGGGTTTATACAAGTATTTCTTAGATATTTCTTTAATATATCTGGGAATCGTGGCAGAAAATAATAAAGTTTGTCTTATTTTGGGAAGAAATTTTATAATTTTTTCAATTTGGGTGCTGAAACCCATGTCTAACATTCTATCTGTCTCATCTAATACTAAAAAATTAGTTNTTGATAATTTTAGACTTTTTCTATTTAAATGGTCATGTATTCTTCCAGGAGTCCCAACTACAATCCTTGGGTTTTGTATTAATTGTTTATACTGTTTACCCATTGATTCACCCCCAATAATTAAAGCAGATTTAATGCCTGAGTTTTTCATCAAACTATTTAAACTACCATTAACTTGGACTGCAAGCTCTCTAGTTGGAGTTATTATTAATGCTGAAGATACAGAATTTTCCATAAGTTTTTGAACTAATGGCACACCAAAGGCCAAAGTTTTTCCTGTTCCAGTATGAGCTGAACCTAAAATATCTTTACCTTGAAGTGCTGGCTTAATTGCTTGAATTTGGATAGGAGTAGGTCTAAAAAATTTTAAAAAATTCAAATTTTTCAATATCTTTTCATTCAAACCAAATTCTTTAAAAGATTGCATAGATAGTAATAATTTTCTGAGAAATTCTAAAAAAATATAGAAAAAAATGAATTTAAATTATATAAACACATAATCAATTTGTTTAAGCAAGGTAAAATTATAAATTCAGCATAAAACATTGTGCTCAAATCTTACATTAATTATCAAATTATTATAGATTTGAAAACACTAAGATGATTAATGAATTCTTTCTGAGATTTTATGCTTGTTTTGGTATTGTTTATTTGCACAACATGGACACATNCTTGAAGCAAGATTAGAAGCTTTTAAAAAAAGTCTTTCAGATTCTCTTGTAAGTCTTCCCAGAATNTATTTAGCTAAAATCGTNTTATNNCTNGANGATCTATTTGATAGCCACAATTTTTGTATTATGCTATAATATTTATCATGNAAACTCTTCTTTTTAAAAATGGTATCATCAATTATCTCGTTTAAAATTTCGTTAAAATTTTTTTTNTCTTCAAACCNTTTTTTTTCATTANTAAAATTTAAGCTATTTAAAATTTTCATAATAGATTTNATTCCTTTANGTGATTAAAAACTGAANNTTNGATTAGTTCAACAGACTTTTTGGGAGCTAAATCTGTTGAACATAACCTCTATTTGACAAAATTTTTGGGAGTAAATATCTGTCAAACATATCTTCCAAAGCAAATGGAATGGTCTTAATAAGTTGCTTTGGCCTTAACCCATGCTGATAAAGGAGCGCCACTCCTAGCACCACCTGGGTGTCTTGAAGAAATATATTCTAAATCAAGTGCATTTTTAACCCCAGCTGAAATGCCAAACATATCACTTAACTTATAAGCTAAATTTAAGTTTAAAAGAAAATGATCATCAGTTTTTCCGTGTCTTGCATCTGCAGTTCCTGAAGAGTTTTGTTCAGACTCTGTATTTAATGCTGAAGTAAACATNTCTGGAGTATAACTTCCTTCTANGCCCAGAGTAAATTTATCNATTGTATAATCGGCACCCAAGNCGAAATCATANTCAGGAATATAAGGCATCATTGCACCTTTAGTACCACCAGCAAAAATCGACTCTGCATCTGTTGATTTGGTGTTCGAAGGTAAATATGCATCTGTATAAGTTCCATTGAAGAAGAATGAGATATCTCCTTTTGGCATTAAANCTCTGGGTGAATATACAGAGCTAAACTCAATACCTTGAGTAACAACTTCACCNGCATTATCTGCACTATTACCTGAGTTAGAATTATCAATTACTAAGAGATTATCATAGTTCACGTGAAAAGCTGTAAGCTGTGTAAATAGTGAATTGTTATTATATCTAAAGCCTAGTTCTTTCTGAACACTTTTCTCAGGTTGAAGTGGCGTTCCATCATCAACAGCTCCGGATGGACCAGTAAATGAAAAACCTTTATAAACGCCAGCAAACCAAGACCAATTATTATCATAGTCATAGATCACCCCTCCACCTGGTACAAAAGCATATGAACTTTCCCAGCCTCTTAAAGTATTTCTATTTCTATAAAATTGCTCAATTGCTTCAAACCTTGAACCAAACAAAATAGTCCAATCNTGGTTTATTTTCACTGTATCTTCAAACCAGGCTACAGCACCTCTAGTAATTTGATTTCTGTCAGCATTACTAGTGCTATTGAGACCTGTAAGTCCTCCACCAACTGCCTGAGTGAAATTTGCATTATACTGNTCTCTGTTAATNCTATCACGATGGAATTTNACCCCAACTTTAAAATCATGGCTTAAATTCAACCATTCATTTCCATCTGTTCCTTTCCATGTATGATCAAATTTAACTCTTGATTGATTCATAACACCATAAGTATAATATTTTCTGTTGTTGGAAACATATTTAAGAGTACCCGCAGTAGTTCCTTTTAGTACTCCTAAATTAGATCCTTGATAAGCTTTAGAAGTTAATTTAGAAAGTGAATCTCCACCAGCCGAAGATAACTTAAACCAATCTCTAGTAAATTTGTTATAGTAAACAGTAGTTTGATTGCTAATTTTAGAATTAAAATCGACATGTAATCTTGCGTAATAAGCTTGTTGNTTAGAATTCATAACATCTCGTTGTGAACCTGAATAACGTTGATAAGGATCTGTATTAAAATCTGAAGTTGTTAGTCCCTGGTAACCACCATTATAATCAAGATGAGTTGATCCACCTTTGAGTTCTATTACTATTGGCATTTTTGTTGGGAGCTGCCATAAGATTTTTGCTAAAGGTGACTGTTGCTCTAAACCATTTGCATCATCACTTCCATAACTAGATGAATCAACACCAGATGAGAAATCTTTAAAACCATCATTCTCTCTGTAATAAAATTCTCCTAGTAATCCAATAGATCCAAAAGCACCAGTAACACCATANTTTCCNGTAAACTGTGAAGACTTATCATTAAAAGAACCATATGTTGCCATTAAATTTGCTCTTTGTCCAAAGTCTACTGGAGAAGTAATATAATTTATAGCACCACCAGTATTATTTGGTCCAAAACGAAATTGTGAAGCACCTTTTAAAACCTCAATTCCACTCATCATGGCAGCAATTGGAGAAAAATATGCGTCAGGAGCAGAATAAGGAGCAGGAGCAATATTGATCCCATCTTGTAATATAGCNGTTTTTGCACTTCTCAATGTATCAGTCCCTCTTAAACTGATATTTGGAAAAAGACCAAAACCTCCCTCTTCTCTTGTATAAACCCCTGGAGTTCTTCTTAAAATNTCATTAATNTTTTGAAAATTATAAGCAGAATATTCTTCTTTTGGAATGTAATCACCAGTTCCTGGCAACTCAAATTCCTGTTGCTCTGTTTCAAATATATTTACGTCAGGAACAACATAAACACTTTCTTGAGCCTTAACTGAATTGAAAAGTCCAGCTATTAAAAAACTATGGAGCATTAACCATGATACTCCGCGAGCATATTTAGGTGCTAACCTATTTAGCTNATTTNTNTTTNTAGANANNANTGNTGACATANAANTACCTTTTNTTTGCAATGCAANTAATANNNATTATTAANNATATNTANTATTAATAATCATTATTAATATTAATTATGCAAGTAATTATTAATTTTATTTTAAAAAAATGTTNNTTTNTAAGTTAACNAAATNTAGACAAAAGAAAAATTATGGATTAAGAAATATTACTAATTTTTTTTTAAATTAAACTTTTTAATTTTTTAAAAAATATCTGAGCATTAATTAGTATGAAAAAAAACAGCTTATATTTAAATAATCAACTATGTTTTGCACTTTATTCTGCAACTAACGCAATAGTTAGATATTATAATAAATATTTAAACCCTTTGGGCATTACCTACACNCAATATTTAGTTNTCATAACACTTTGGNATNAAGACAGACAAACTATTCATCAAATTNCTAATAAACTAAAGTTAAGTCCTTCAACNATAAGTCCANTAATNAAAAGANTAGTCTCTTTAAATTTTTTAGAAAAAAATAGAAATACAAATGATGAGCGTATTGTTTNTGTAAAGTTNACAAAACTGGGNNATGAACTTGAAAAAAAGGTCTCTAAAGTNCAAGAANTAGTTGTATGTAAAACAAAACTNTCTGAAATTGCTTTTCAAAAAATGAANAATGAACTNAATATATTAACCGANTCTCTTGAAATTGAAGAAAAAGANNCTCCTATTAANAAAATAATAGGATAAGATATATTANNTNNATTACTAATTGTTNAANTTACTNATNNTCGAAAAATTTNAATATTATTAAANTATTANTAATGAATTTATTATTATGAAAATNGTTAGTCTTATTCCNAGTGCNACTGAAATAATAGNTTCATTAGGTTTATTAAANAATCTAGCTGGAGTTTCNCATGAATGTGATTATCCAAAAAAAGTNANGNCGCTTCCTAAATTNACTAAAAGTAATNTTAAAACTAAACAAACATCTTTGAANATTNATAAAGATATTAAAAAAATTATTAAACTTGGTTTATCGNTNTATGAAGTAAAAGNNGACTTATTAAAAAGANTAAANCCAGATNTNATTATTACTCAATCTCAATGTTCTGTTTGNGCAGTTTCCTTTGATGATGTAANAAAAAGCNTANATAATTGGCTAGGTAAAAAACCTAAANTAATAGATCTAAAACCAAANAATTTCNGTGATATTATNAANGANATAAAANATNTTGGNNTTCAATTGAATGTAAAAAATAACTCCAANNTACTNATTAAAAATATAAANAAAGAAATTACANGNNTACANAAAAAATTAATTGGAATTAAGAAAAAAAAAATNCTTTGCATAGAGTGGTTANATCCACTGATGGTTGCAGGAAATTGGATACCCAANNTAGTTTCTTTTGCNGGAGGAAACTCGATAATTGCAAANTCAGGNTCTNANTCTCCNTTNATTTNAAATGNNGATNTTNNAGNTNTANANTTTGAAAAAGTANTTTTTATGCCCTGTGGATATGATATTTTAAAAACTAAAAATGAAATTAAAAAAAAAAATTATAATTTTATGAATTTTTTTAATGGAAAAGAACAAATAATTGTTGATGGGAATAAATATTTTAATAGGCCTGGTCCAGATATATTAGAAAGTATAAAAATACTTTGTGAAATTATTCATCCGAATATCTTCATACCAAAGCCAACTCTTAAAAGGTGGATAAAGTATGGATAAAAAAAAAATTAGAAATCTAAAGGTAATAAACAAAAAAAAAATTACTCTCAATATGATTAGAATAACACTTGCAGGAAGTAGTCTTAATGATTTTACTGATAATGAAATTGGAGGATACGTAAAACTTATATTTAAAGATAAAAATAAGGGTAAATCTTTAATGAGGCCTTATACAATAAGAAAGTTAAGAAGNAAGGAACAAGAAATAGATATTGATTTTGCTTTACATGATAAAGATATTGGCTACGCATCGCTTTGGGCAAAAAAAGTTAAATTAGGAGAAAAGATTCAAGTAACTGGTCCAGGTTCTAAAAGTATGTTTGATTTAAGTTGTAAATGGTTTTTTTTAGTTGGAGATATGTCAGCGCTCCCAGCTATGAGTGTGAATATTGAATCACTAAATGATGATTATATTGGATATGCAGTAATTGAAGTTTTATCTGAAGAAGATAAACAGTTAATTAGAAAACCAAGAAATTTCGTTATTCACTGGGTTATAAACCCAGAACCTTGGAAAAAAAATACTAAATTATTAGAAAAAGTTCTTACAATAAAATGGCATAATTTTACCCCATTTGTATGGGTGGCATGTGAATTTAACAATATGAAAGTTCTAAGAAATTTTTTTAAAAATATCAAAAATATTCCAAAAGAAAATCTTTATATCTCAAGTTATTGGAAAAGTGGTCTTAATCAAGAAGAACATAAAATTATCAAAAAAAAANACTCTAAAAATAACCTGTAATTATAATTAAATATTAATTTTTTTTTAAAAATAGTTTCAGTATTCATAAAATTAATATACAATTAAATACGGGAGTNGTAATGGGAGAAATTAAGAAAAAAGAATATTTNGGTGCCTGTCCTCATGATTGTCCAGATACATGTGCAATGATTTATGAGGTACATGAAGACAAATTATTAAGCGTTAAAGGAAATAAAGATCATCCAATGACCAGAGGAACACTCTGTGTTAAAGTTAAAGATTATGAAAAAAGACATTATCATCCTGACAGGCTAAAATATCCTTTAAAAAGAGTTGGTAATAAAGGTGAAGGAAANTTCACACAAATTTCTTGGACGGAAGCCATTAATACAATTACCACTAAATGGAAAAAAATAATTGAAGATGATGGACCACAAGCTATTGTTCCATATAGTTACTTAGGTAATCAAGGTTTGGTTCATGGTTTAAATGGTGGTGACTCTTTTTTTAATAAAATGGGGGCAACTGTAACAGAAAGAACATTTTGTGGTGAAGGCTCTTGTACTGCTTGGTTAACGACTATAGGCCCAACCGCAGGCGTTGATCCAGAGAGTTACATACATTCAAAATATATTGTTATTTGGGCATGTAATAGTGTAAGCACTAATTTACATCATTGGGCTATTGTTCAAGATGCAAAAAAAAAAGGAGCAAAAGTAGTAGTAATTGATTCTTATAAATCAAGAACAGCAAAACTTGCTGACTGGCATATAATGCCAAAACCTGGAACAGATGGTGCATTAGCAATGGCCATAATAAACTCTATAATTTACAATAATTTAGTTGATATTGATTATGTTAAAAATTATACAAACGGATTTGAAGAATTAAAAAATCATTCAAAAGCTAAAACTCCAGATTGGGCATCAGATATAACTGGGGTTCCTAAAAGTGATATTGTAAAACTTGCTTATGAATTAGCAACTTCTCAACCTGCTGCTATCAGAATAGGTGTTGCATTAGANAGNCATCATGGTGGNGGNCAAACTATCAGAGCAGTNACATGNATTCCAGCATTAACTGGNGCATGGAAACATGTNGGTGGNGGAATAACTCAATTTCCAGTTTGGGAGCATCCNTATAATTTTGATGTCATTTGCAGNCCAGACCTTGTTCCANAAGGNACAAGAGTTATTAATGCTCTTCAAATTGGTAGAGCTTTAANTGGTGAGNCTCATAATGANATTCCTATCAAATCATTTATGTGCTGGAATGCTAACCCAGTTACTCAAGCACCTGAAACTGAAAAAATTATTTCTGGCCTTAAAAGAGAAGACATTTTTGTTGTTTCAGCTGAACATTTTATTTCAGATACAGCATTATATGCTGATATAGTTCTACCTGCATCAATGGGTGCTGANCATGAAGATATAATTTTATCATGGGGNCATCTATATTTAACTTATAATGAAAAAAGCATTGAACCGCCTGGAGAAGCATTACCTAATTATGAAATATTTAGAAGACTCTCAAAAAGTATGGGTTATAAAGAAGAACAATTTTCTTGGTCTGATACTGAATGTTTAGAACATTATATTGATTGGAGTGCACCAGCATGTGAAGGTATAGATCTCAACTATCTAAAAAATAATGGATTTGCAAGACTAAATGTAGGAACTAAGGATAATAGAGCNCCTCACAAAGAGGGTAATTTCCCNACTGCATCAGGAAAGTGTGANTTTNTATTAAAAGANGTTGGTAATTTTATNGCTGGTCCATTTAGGCAAATGTATGAAGGGTCTCAACCTGGCGAAAAACTTCCTGAACTTCCAGACTATGTTCCACCAAGAGAATCTAAAGAAAGNAACCCAGAATTNGCNAAANAATTTCCNCTAAATATCATNTCTCCNAAAAGTCATGCATTCTTAAATTCATGTTATGCNAATATGGAGGAAAAAATAAGAGTTCAAGGTGGACAATTTGTACTAATGAATAAAGTTGATGCTTTACATAGAGACATTTCAGATGGAACAGAAGTAAAAGTTTATAATCAAAGAGGTTCATTTCAAGGNACTACCAAAATTACAGATGATGTAAGTCCTGGAGTAATTGTATCCTCACTAGGGTATTGGAGACAGCACAATGATTCTGGAACTGTAAATAGCATTAGCTCAGCAGAATTTGCCAACATGGGACATGCACCAACTTTTTCTGATAATCTAGTTGAAGTTAAAAAATTAGCTTAAGTTTTTAATTACTAATATTTTAATAAGAAACTAAAATTATATATCCATAAACTTGCTAAGATTACTGCTGATAAGTTCATAAAAAAACCTATTGAAGCCATAAAAGACATTTTTATTTGATTAGTTGAAAAGGCTATAGCATTTGGTGGAGTCGCAATTGGCATCATAAAAGCACAACTGGCAGCAAGTACAACAGGTAATGTAATCTTAATAATGTCATACTCATGAACTAAAGCGAATGAAACAATTATGGGAAGAAATAACAATGTTGTTGCTGTATTACTTGTTATTTCAGTCATAATAGAAATTAAAAGTGCTAAAGAAATAATAATAAGAAAAATATCAAACTTACCGAAAAAATATAACAAATTACTGATATAACCTGCTAAACCTGTAGAAGAAATCAAGGCTGCTAAACTTAATCCACCNCCAAAAAGAACTAAAATATTCCAAGGCACATACTTAAACCAAGATTTGTCTAATATAAATTTTCTTTTTATTGGGATAATAAAGAATAAGAGTGCCCCAAATATTGCTATACTTGAATCTGTTAAAGAAACCCCAAAAAAAGAATTAAGATTTTTTTTGAAAATCCATAAGGATATAGTCACAAATATTATANCCATTGTAACTTTTTCTTTTAAATTTATCTTTCCTAACTTTTTATANTCATCTAAAAAAATTGTACTATTTATTTTTTCTATTTTTTCATTTCTAATAAAAAAAGATATAAAAATCCAAAAAAGAAAAATTAAAAACAAGACAAGTGGGAGACTGAACATCATCCAATCTGAAAAATTAATATCAATATTATAATTTTCACTCATAAATCCCGCAAAAATTGCATTAGGTGCTGTTCCAATTAAAGTTGCCATCCCTCCAATCGACGAAGAATAAGCAATAGAGAGGATTAATATTTTTCTGAATAGACTGTCTTGTTCTGACTCTAATTTCGTCAAAACAGATAAACAAATTGGTAACATTAATAAACATGTTGCAGTATTTGATAACCACATACTCAAAAATGCCGTTGAAATTATAAATCCTGCTAAAATATTCTTTCTTTGATAACCAATATAAAGAAGAACAAATATTGCCAGTCGTTTATGCAAATTACTTCTTTGAAGACCAAGACCTAAGACAAAACCTCCTAATAAAAGATAAATAATTGGATTGGAATATGGTTTTGCAACTTCTGAAATACTTATATCAGAAAAAATTGGTATTATAACTAATGGCAAAAGAGCAGTTATAGATAATGGGATTGCTTCCGTTAACCACCAGAAAGCCATAATAATAAGTAAACTTAATACTAGCCATGCTTGAGAAGATAGTTCTTTTGGTGGTGAAATAATTTGTATAAAAGAAAATAGTACAACACCAAAAAAAATAATTAAGATTTTTCTTGAAAGTATTAACTTTTCATAACGAAACATATTTATTTTCTTAATATAGTTATTTAATTACATTAATTTATTAAAACGATTAAAATAATATATCATAAAAAAAAGTTACTTTAAAAATTCAATCTTTAATTTTAAACAAATTTTAATCCTAGCATGATAAAAAAGGAAAGAGCAAAATTTATTTTAAATTATTTAAATAAATTATATCCTAATACCCCTATACCACTTAATAGTAGTAATAACTTTGAATTACTTATTGCTGTTTTACTGAGTGCTCAATGTACAGACGAAAGAGTCAATAAAGTAACTCCAGAACTGTTCTCTCTCGCTAATAATCCATATAAAATGAAAGATATTCAGCAAAATACTATTTATAATATTATTCGACCATGCGGATTAGCACCAAAAAAATCAAAAGCGATCAAAAATCTTTCTCAGATTTTAGTTGATAAATATTTTGGACAAGTACCAAATAATATTAAAGCTTTAGAAGAATTACCTGGAGTTGGNCATAAAACTGCAAGTGTAGTAATGTCTCAAGGTTTTGGTGAACCTGCTTTTCCTGTTGACACACATATTCATAGATTAGCTCAAAGATGGGGATTAACTAAAGGCAAAAATGTAACTGAAACAGAACGCAATCTCAAAAAAATATTTCCTCGTGAATCATGGAACAAACTTCATTTACAAATTATATTTTATGGAAGAGAGCATTGCACTGCTAGAAGATGTGATGGAAGAAAATGTGTAATATGTGTTACATGTTATCCGAAAAGAAAAAAACCTTTTAAAGCTAATAAACCATAAAAAATATCTAAACTATATTAACTAAAACTCTCTAATTTATTTTCGAACAGATTAAATTTAGACATTAAGTCTTGATGATTAGCTACAATGAGAAGTTAATCTTCAAAAACTTTATAGGAATTTAATACCATAAATCATCATACCTGTTGTAATCAATGTATAAATCAATATTCCAACAACAATCATAACAAGTTGGTTAACTTTTGGATAACCCTCTTTAGCTAGTTCTTTTACTTGATACAATAGATTTGGCCAAGTGTAAGAAACAAAATCTCCCTGAGACATAATATTTATTAATTTTCCNGACTTTTCAACAACCGGCACGTGCCTGAATCTCTCATTTGACATCTGCCTNAGCCAACCAACTAANTCATCATCTTTGTCAGCTACTTTTACGGGTGANGTCATAATCTCTTTTAATTTGGTAGTTTTGGGGTTCATACCATTATTTAAAAGTTTNCTCATTAAGTCTCTTTCAGTAACAATACCTATTACTTTTTTTGAGTTATCAACAATAACAACTGAACCAAAATTATCTTTACTCATTTTTTTTACCGCCGCAATTACAGTTTCATTTTCTTTAAAAGTCAACGGAGGTTTTTTACTTTTAAATTCAGGTCTATCACAAATTTTCATTATTTAATCTCCCCTTTATAAATGAAATAATTTAACAAAAAGTAATTATGGTGATAACTATTATATCAATAAAAAAAATAAACAAGCAGTTTAATAAATTTATAATTCGAAATGATTATATAAATTTATATTAAAATTATTCAAATAAGACTCATATTAAGAACACCTTCCATTTTTTCTGCCATCTCAGATTTACCAGTTCTACTATCACCAACGGTAGCAACTGTAATATCAACTTCCTGAACTCCATCAGCCATCTTATTTCTTTTTTCTAATGCAACTTCTTTTATTAAGTTAATCATATCTTTGGCGGCTCTTTCCGGTCCTTGATGTTCTACTAAATCGCGATTATTAAATCCACATTTAGAAAGTTTATCATCAGTATTTTTTGAATAAACACCGGCCATCAGCATACTATGAGCAACACCTATCTTCATCTTTCCAGATTCCACTCTTTTTCTNATACTTGAAAAAAATTCTTTTTCAATAATCCTAAATTTTTCTGATAAATCTGAATGCTCAGGTAAGTCAATCCAATTTTTATCTTTTAAAAGTGGAAAGGGATTTGCCCAATAACTAATTTCAACNTCTCCTCGATGTGTTTGTGTGCTTCCTGCTGCAACTCTTGCACCTTTCCTAAAATGCTCTAAGGCATCGTCTACATTCATATTAACGTTCATACACGAACTNCCTGGATCAATTAAATCATAATTATTTAAATATAATAAAATATCTAATTCTGATCCAGTTGAGACCTCTGAATAATCGGTTACTGGGACAATTTGTCTAGCGTTTGTTCCAGAATGTTTATTATATCCAATTTCTCTGCCTTCCATTTGCATTTTTGCATGTTCGCTAAAACCGTCTAAACATGCAAATGCCCCAGTTTCTGTTCCAAAAAAGTAAGGTATAGCATCATTTTTTGAATTTCCATTCATTAATACAGCTCTTCCCATATCGTCTGCTTTAACAAAAGAATCAAATATATATGGTTCATTAGTTTTAGAATCAAATCTAACAACATATCTAGTACATCCACAATGAAGAGGCATATCATCATTTAAAATACATAGTACATTATGAAGAGTTAATATTGGTTTTTTACCATACCCAAAGTATTTGCAGTCATCTATATTAGGTATTAATCCAACCAACAAATTACTTTTTTTATCATAAAAATAACCTAAATCTTTCATTGATGAATAAGGACATCCAAAAATAAAGATACCATCAGGCTTTTTCCCAGATAATTTTCTTACTTTAGAAAATGGAAACAAATTTAATAATCCTGGTTCCATCTCTATACATCCTCTTGATTTATGAATATATGCTACNATGTTCCATTTNCCCACTTCAAATGGTATTGCAACATATTCACTAGAATCAAACTTATCATTTTTATAAGGATTNTGCTCAAGAGCATAAAATGGAAAAGCACGTTTATTGGCATGAGTGGTGTAATGAATACCTGTTCTCATATCAGCGTGAGTNGTCAAAGGAACTTCATTGAGTTTTGAATATGACTCTGGCAAATCAATATTTTTTCCTGAGATTTCACCACATGTTACATTTGGTTGACATTCTAGACCCTGACTTCTTCTTACACCAACATTAAATCCAACTTTAGTTAANANNANTCTNCTNGTTTCNANNATNAAATCAGNNANTTTATNTGCTC
>PALK01000016.1:28591-70126 GCA_002710765.1 Rickettsiales bacterium
GAAATTCTATCTTTNATTGANTCTGCNCTTTCCTCAGAATTTAAAATTTCATCATGCAACTTAATTAATCTTGTGTAAGATTTTTTTCTATAATGATGAAAACATCCATCGATAAATCTAATATTTTGTCTGTGTTTCATCAAAGCATCCCCAGAAAAAGGAGTTTCATTTTTAATAATATCAACAAAAATTTTAGGTTGAATGGACTTTATAAATTCAATTTTGTGAATTACTTCTTCTTTTTGATCAGAATTTTCTCTTAGCTTTAATTCTTTAATAAACTGTGTTTTATAAATTTCTAAATATTGAGAGAAAGCCTTACTTTTAAGAAGCTCTAAAGAAGTTTTGCATGCATCTCTGATTTCAAAAATCTCTTCCATAAATTTAACTCAACAATTAAAAATAAATAAATAAAAGATGATGATATTTAAAAAAACATATATTTTCAATGAAATTTTACATTATAATTATGCTTCAAAAATCATTTGGATAATAAAAAATTTAATTTTTAAAATTTAAACTAGCATGTCTATTAACTATGTTAATTGATATTTTTTTCGATTCAGGTGATCTTTTAATTTTCCAAATTTTATCTTTTGCCTCTTTTGTTTTTTTTTGGTTATCCACAATTGGCTTCATATAATTTTTCTCTAAAAAAAAATTATATTCATTTTCTTCTAGATAGTTAATTCTCCATGGTTCATGTACAAGATATGTTGGTAGTTTTTCTAATTCTGGAACCCATTTTTTTATAAAAACTCCCTTAGGATCTTGATCATAAGATTGCTTTACAACATTATAAATTCTGATAGAATTAATACCTGTAGTTCCNGATTGCATTTGAATTTGAGAATAGTGAATGCCAGGCTCGTAATCAGTAAACACTCTGGCTAAATATTTAGAAGTAACTCTCCAATCTAACCAAAGTTGATATGAAGCAAACGAAACAACCATTGCTCGCATTCTAAAATTTAACCAACCCTTATTATTTAAATATCGCATACACGCATCAAGAAAAGGAAACCCAGTTAAGCCNTCTTTCCATCTATTAAAGTATTCTTCATTAAATTCATTTTCTCTCAAACCATTATAAGAAGGATGTAGGTTAGAAAATTCAATTTTNGGTTCATCATATAACTTTTGTATAAAATGNCAGTGCCAAGCAAGTCTTTTTTTAAATGCATAAAGTGACCTTTTATCAATAGCAGTAGAACCTTGTAATACTCTATTAAGATTATTTATGATTCTCTTAATAGAAATTGTTCCAAATGCAATATGAGGACTTAATCTAGAACAAGATTCTTCTGCAGTTAGGGGACTAGACATTTTTTTTGAGTAATNAATATGACGCTTGTTTAAGAAAGAGTTTAATAATGATAAAGCAATATTTTCTCCACCAACTTGAATTTCATTTTTAGACGTTTTTAAGAAATTTGATAAAGAATTATATTCTGTTCTTATAAAATTCGTTTTTAGTGGATTTTTGGATAATGGTTTTGAGATAAAATCATTCCAATTCTTAGACCACATACCTCTTACTCTGTTATCAAGTTGGATTCCAAATTGATTTGTTTGAACCCAATCAACATTAATTGATTTCAGAAATTCTTGAATATTAATATCAAGGTTTTTATAAAAAATATTTTTAAAAATTCTATTAGAAAAAATTTTTTTTATTGAGTGTTTTTCAATTAACATTTTTAAAACTTTAATAGTNTCACCCTTATAAAAAAAAAGATTAGTATTATAATTTTTTAGGTTTAGTGAAAGCTGATTTAAAGACTCTTTTAAAAAGTTTAAATGAAAATCACTCGTGGTATTTAGATTTAAAAAACNAGTATCTAAAATAAATATAGGAATACACTCTTTTGATTTTGATGCCATATAAAATGCCTCATTATCATCAAGCCTCAAATCATACCTAAACCACATTAATGAACAATTCATTNAAAACAAATTAGATTTAAAAACTAAAATTCAACACTAAATATTTTTAATACCAAAACTAATCTTAAAAATATCTACATAAAAAAACTATATTAAATTTTTTTTTGTATTAGTATAATTAATATGTATATAAGAATAGTTAATTTAAAGTTTGCCTCAGAAATAGAAGCAGACGCTATGCATGCATATGCTGAATATGAACTAATTAAAAAGCTCCCTGGAATAATATCAATCGAAGTTGTTAGAGTNAGTGAATTACATAGTATTGTAATCAATAAATTTGAATCAAAAGAATTAGCTGAAAAATCGAAAGAAATTATTATCAATAAAATGAAGCAAAATCCAAATATCAAAGTAGAAATTTTTGAGGGTCCAAGGTCATTTATCAAAGAAAAGTCATAATTTAANACTGTTACTCACTTTTACTTAAATACAACTTGAAATTAAAATAGTTTTTTCGCCAAAAAAATTTTCATTAATATTAATATTATACTATTTTATTTGTTATCCAAACACTCTGATAAGGAAGTAATATAATGTAACCATTAATATTTTTTATTTCCTTACTATTAAGAATGTCATACCATTTATCTCTTGATATTAAATTAATATCATGAAGATAAAAATTTTTTTTAAATTTTGTCAAATTACTAACGCAAAAAATACTCTGACTTCTGTCAATGCTTTGTCGCCAAATCCCAAAAAAATGATCTTCTAATTGTAGTGTAAACTGAGTNGCATTCGGGTGAAATGCAGGTTGTTTTTTTCTAATTAAAATTAATTTTAATAATGATGTATATATTTTTTTATTAATTGTCGAAGAAGTATTGAGCTTTTTTATAAGTTCATTGAAATCCCAATTTTTTCTATTAACGGCTCGATAAGATTTAGTTTTTTTTAATTTTTTTAAATCATTAGTGGAACCAATTAAATTTTGAAAATAAACTGCTGGAATACCTTCCATTGAAAATAATATTTCATGAGATAATAAAAATCTTTTTACTTTATAATTATCTTTTCCGTCATAAGTTTGGGAAAAAGCATCTAATAGTGTTGTGTTCACTTCGTAAACATTTTCTTTTTTTTTTGATGTTCTATAAGAAAGAAAGGCTCCTGACTTTTTAAGTGTATGAAAAAATATGTTTAATTCATTATCAGGAATAATTCCCTCTAAGGGCCGCATACCAATTCCATCATGAGTAGATAAAAAGTTAAGATAAGCATTCCCAGTTTGTGCAGGAGGCATACTTCTTGACCACTTTTTTAAATAAAAACTATTTCCAGAAACTATAGAATGTATAAGTAATGGAGCTAATGAAAAATTATAAATACAATGAGCTTCATTATTATTTCCAAAATAACTTAAATTTTCATTACTTGGGATATTTGTTTCAGTAATAATAATTGAATTTGATGAATATTTTTCAATTAACAATCTGATTAATCTAATTATACTATGAGTTTCAGGAAGATTAATACAATTTGTTCCAATCTCTTTCCAAATAAANGCAACTGCATCTAATCTTAATGCTGTTGCTCCATTATCTATATAAAATTTAATAATCTTAAGAAAAAATATTAAAACTTTTGGATTTTTAAAGTTAAAATCTATTTGATCATGACTAAAAGTGCACCAAACATAACCTTTTGAACCATTTATTTTAATTTCTTTTAATAATTTAGATGTTCTTGGTCTTACAACTTTGGATAAGCCATTAAATTTTTTTTTACTTGAAAAAAAATAATCACATCCTGGTTCGGAGTTTTTTAGAAAGTTTTTAAATAGATAATTAGAAGATGAACAATGATTAATTACTAAGTCAGTCATAATTTTAAAGTTTAATGAAATTTCTTTAAAATCNTTCCAATTTCCGTGCTCATTATCAATTTTTTTATAATCGATAATAGCAAAGCCGTCATCTGATGAAGATGGAAAAAAAGGAAGTATATGTAAGAAATTAAATTCTTTACAAAACTTATTAAGAAATAAACTCAGAGTTTTAAAGTTTTTCTGGTTTTTTTTTATTATTGAGTCTGCATAAGTAATTAAAAAAAAATCTTTTTCATCCCATAAGTTTTCGTATTTTTTTTTTTTCACTCTAGTTTTAAAAAAAATCAGTTCAATTTCTTTTGATAGCTTTTCTAATTCTTTTTTAGGTAACTTATTATAAATACTACTCAAAAGAATTTTTAAGGTATTAGAGTCTANTTTGTTCATGAAAAAATTAGCCTTTATTATCTAACTCTACAGCTAGTTTTAATTCATCTAGAAAACTAGGAAATGCTGTATCAACTCTATTCCATGTCGGTATGTTAGGAGATTCCATTGGAGAATCTAAAAAAACCTGCCCAGCTTCCATTATATTTCTTGCAAATAGTTCAACGGCAGTTTCTTCTTCATGCACATCAATTTCAAAAGAATTCATCATTGCATCTTTTTTGTAAATTTGAACAAAATCTAATGCCTCACGAAAATATGTTGCCTTTAAAGATCTAAAAATTGACATTGAAAATATTTCACCTTGGGAGGCAAGCTTTCTGATAAGAACTTTGGTAATATCAATAGACATTTTTGATAAACCTGTGTTCTTGTCGTCAATAGAAATATCTTGATGCTTATGATCATAGTTGTCTGCAATATCTACTTGACATAATCTATTTCCAGCATAGTTTCTAAACATTTCTGACAAAACTCCAATCTCNAGACCCCAGTCATAGGGAATTCTAATATCTTTTAACACTCTTCTTCTAAATGAGAACTCTCCTGCTAATGGATATCGAAAAGAATCAATAAAAGAAATAAACTCATTATTCCCAATTGTTTTTTCTAAAGCTCTTAATAAAGGTGTTACAAGTAATCTTGATACTCTTCCTTTGACTTTATTTCCAGAAATTCTAGGGTAGTATCCTTTACAAAAATCAAAGTTAAACTTTGGATTTGCAACCGGATAAACTAATCGAGATAACAAATCTTTATTATATGTAACAATATCACAATCATGAAGAGCTACTGCTTCTGTATTTCCAAGAGCTAGAATATATCCCATACAGTACCAAACATTTCTCCCCTTACCCATTTCTTGTGGAGCTAAATTATTATTAAGAAGTTTTTTATCTAGCTTTTTAAGATTAGGCCCATCATTCCATAATATTTCATGTTTTTGTGGAAGCTTTGCAAAAAACTTTTTTGCCAATAAAAATTCTTTTTCGTCAGCTTTGTCCAAACCTATTACTATATTTTGCAAATATTTTATTTTACAAATTTCCTCAATTATTTTCGGAAGTGCCTTTCCTTCCAATTCAGAATAAAGTGAGGGGAGAATTAGGGTGATAGGTCTAAATCTTGAAAACTCTAAAATATCATTTTCGAGATCTTCACTTTTTCTTTTTGAAAAATTATGTAAAGTAGCTACAATGCCATTTTGATAAAAATCAGAAATTTTTTTTTATCTCCTTATTAAAAATATATTCCAATGACTCTTTCCAACCTTCTGGNGCAATTAAATCACTTTTAAAAATATTTTTTTTNTTTAAAGTTAAATTTTTATTTGTTTTTGTTTTTATGATACATCCGAAATCTGTAAGTTCAAGCATAGGTATATCATTTTCACTATCACCTAAAGAAATTGTTGTATAAGAATTATTCCAAAGCTTTTTTATCTTTAAGAATTTTTCCAATGCTAAACCTTTATCATAATTATCTAAAACATGAAAAAATCTTCCACCTTCAAAAATAGAAAATTTAGTGTTGAGTAATTTTAATTCATTTTTAAAATTTTCTTTTTTTGTATTTGAATCTTCCCAATAAATTGGATTTGTAAACTTCCTAAGTTTACTGAGCTTAATGTCCACAATATTTAAATTTGTTATTTTAAATATTTTTTCATCTGTTAACTCATTATAAAAACTAAATCTATATTTTCTTTTAAAACGTTCTAACAAATTAACTAATTTATTTGAATCAAATTTTGTTAATTTCAAACCTAAATGATTCTTATATTTTGATAGTTTGAGATTAATTTTCTTATTTTTAAAATAATCCAATGGAAAAAATATACACGCTCCATTCTCAACAATAAACGGATAATTAATATTTAATTTACTCTTAATTTTAATGATTTCTTCATAGGTTTTACTTGAAACAAAAATTATCTCAAAATGAAGATCTAATTCATCTATGTACTTTTTTAATTTACCAAACGAGTATGTTTTATGATTTAAAAATGTACCATCTAGATCTGAAAAAATTAAAAATTTCATTTTTATTTAAGAATATATTTATAATTAATAAATTCAATTAATTGAGAAAATATTAGCTAATTTTCTTATTTATAATTGGATGGGGTGGCTAATGGGATTTGAACCCACGGCCTCCGGTACCACAAACCAGCGCTCTAACCAACTGAGCTATAGCCACCACATATATTTACTTAAAATAAACTAAAAAAAAAAATCTTCTATAATTTTTTTCAAATTTACATAATTTAAAAATTGTTACTATATTCTTACTATGGATAGTTTTAACAAATATTTTTATAAAATATATTATGACTAAATGAATCATTGCAAAATAATTTTTTACAATAATATACACAATATGAAGTATATCTTTCTAATTATCACCTTACTGTTTTCTTCCAATTTGAATGCATCATGTAAGTTTATTAATTCAACTACAAATGATGAAGTAAAATACACTATACAAGAATCTATAAATGTTGATGACATTGAAGGTCATGTAATAAGAATTTTCAAAACAGAAACTAATCATAATAAATCTAAAAAAAATTGCGAAGGCCTAAGAATAGTCAAAACTGATTTTTTTGGTNTTAGCGATTATATTAATAAAAATGGAACAGTTACGGGTTATTCAATAGGAATTTACGATGATGGTAGTAAAATNTTCTCTCGTGTTGATGGGGTTGCTCAAACTCCAGAGGACGTTAGTAAAAATGGTTTTGTTAATACTACAATCANAATAACGGGAGGAACTGGAGTCTACAGGNGAGTAATTGGTTATGGTAAAGGAAAAGTAGAATTTAATCCAGAAACAGGCTACTCTGCCGGAAATACAGAAACTTTTTACACAATTGTAAAAAAATAAAATTGGGTTATTTAANGGATCTGAACCTAAGGCCTCTTNTTATTCNATAAACTATCTTTCTAAATAACTAAGCTTTAGTCACCAAATACATTTATTTAAAAAAAAACAAAAAAAATAAGAATTTCTATAATTTTTTTCAAATTTGCATAATTTAAAAATTGTTATTATATTCTCGCTATGGACGATTTAAACAAATCTATGTATGAAATAGGAAGTGATAGTGCTTTTGCTATTATGACTAGATCAAATGAATTAGCAAATAAGGGAAATGATGTAATCAATTTAGGAATTGGACAACCTGACTTTCCAACACCCAAAAATATAATAGAGTCTGCTTGCAAAGCACTCAAAGATGGTTTTCACGGATATACATCATCAAGTGGCATACCTGAACTAAGGAATGCAGTAGCAAAGGATTTTTATGAAAGAAAGAGAGTTGAAATAAATCCTGATGAAATACTAATTTCACCTGGAGCAAAAGCTATAATTTTTTATACTCTACTAATGTTTGGTAGGCCTGGTGTAGAAATAATTACACCAGATCCTGGTTTTATAGCTTATAAATCGATGATTGATTACACAGGATCTAAATTTGTTCCACTTCCTCATAGAATGGAAAAAAATTTTTCTTTTGATGCTGATGAATTACTTTCACTTATTACAGAAAAAACAAAATTAATAATTTTCAATTCACCTGGAAATCCAACTGGTGGAGTCGTCCCTGAAGAAGAGTTTGAAAAACTTGCAAATGGTTTACAGAAGCATCCAAATATTTTTATTCTCTCTGATGAAATTTATAGTAGAATTATATTTGATGGAAATAATCACAAAAGTCTTTTATCCTATCCACAGATAAAAGATAGAGTAATTGTTCTAGATGGCTGGTCAAAAACCTATTCGATGACTGGNTGGCGTCTAGGTTATGGCATTTTTCCAAAAAAAATTTTTTCATTTGCCGAAAAATTAGCAATTAATTGCCATTCGTGTGTAAATACCGCAACTCAAATTGCTGGAATTGAGGCATTGGAAGGTTCACAAGTACAAGTTGAAAGAATGATAAAAGAGTTTCAAAAGAGAAAAAATTTTATGGTTAAAGAATTAAATAAAATAAATAATATACAATGTGTTAATCCTGGAGGTGCTTTTTATGTCTTTCCAAAAATTTTCAAAGAGAATTATAATTCAAAACAAATATCTCATGACCTTCTTGAAAAAAAGTTTTTAGCGACTGTACCCGGTTCTTCATTTGGAGCAAAAGGAGAAGGTTTTCTTAGATTATCTTATGCAAGTAAGATTGAAAATCTAAAAAAAGCTATTTATTTAATTAAAGAATTTATGAATGAATAGATTTTAATCTTAAGATGTATAAAATTTAGGCAAATTTTATAAAAAATAAAAAAAAATTTGCAAAACTCTCTGTATTCCCTAGAATATTCATTTGGCACAATTCCTGCATTCATGTTGTTATGAAAAAAATTGAAGCAATTATTAAACCTTTTAAACTTGATGAAGTTAAAGACGAGTTAAATCAAATTGGCGTTTTAGGTCTTACAGTTTCTGAGGTCAAAGGTTATGGAAGACAAAGAGGTCATACGGAACTTTATAGAGGAGCCGAATATGCAGTTGACTTTCTTCCTAAAATTAAAATTGAGCTAATTATTGAAGATCAGTTACTTGATGATGCAATAAATGCTATTAAATCTAAAGCTCAAACTGGAAGGATTGGAGATGGGAAAATTTTTGTTTATGATGTTAATGAAATTATAAGGATTAGAACTGGAGAATCTGGAAAAGACGCAATTTAATTAAAAAAAAGGAGTATATCATGTCTGTAGAAAAAGTTTTAAAAATATTAAAAGATAAAGAAGTAAAATATGTTGATTTAAGATTTACCGATACTAAGGGTAAATGGCAACATACTGCACAAACTGTAAATACGATAGATGAATCAACATTTAAAGATGGTATTATGTTTGACGGTTCTTCAATTGCAGGTTGGAAGAATATAAATGAATCCGACATGATTTTAATGCCGGACCCTGCAACAGCCGTAATGGATCCATTTACTGCACAGCCTCAATTAATTTTATTTTGTGATGTTATAGAACCAGCTGATGGAAAGCCTTACGATCTTGATCCCAGAAGTACTGCGAAGAAAGCAGAAAAATTTCTTGCTGATTCTGGAGTTGGAGATAAAACTTACTTTGGTCCAGAAGCCGAGTTTTTCTTATTTGATGATGTAAAATTTTCTACTAATCAAGAATATACATTTTATAGCATTGATTCTGAAGAAGGTGCTTATAATACTGGAGTTGAGATGGAGGGAGGCAATATGGGTCATAGACCGAAAGATAAAGGTGGTTATTTTCCTGTTCCTCCCGTAGATTCAGCAACAGATATTCGTGCAGAAATGGTGTCCACAATGATGGAAATGGGACTTGATATGGAAAAGCATCATCATGAAGTAGCTCCATCNCAGCATGAATTAGGAGTAAAATTNAATACNCTTGTTACAAGTGCTGATCATCTNCAAATTTATAAATATTGTGTTCACATGGTTGCCCAAGCTTATGGTAAAACGGCTACTTTTATGCCTAAACCTGTTTATAATGATAATGGGTCAGGTATGCACGTACATCAATCAATTTGGAATAATAATAAACCTTTGTTTGCTGGAGATGGTTATTCAGGATTATCTGAAACATGTCTTCACTATATTGGCGGTATTATAAAACACGCTAGAGCCATAAATGCTTTTTCAAATGCATCTACCAATAGTTATAAAAGATTAGTCCCAGGTTTTGAAGCACCTGTTCTTTTAGCTTATTCATCTAGGAATAGATCTGCTTCATGCAGAATACCCTATTCTAATAGTGCAAATGGAAAAAGAGTTGAAGTTAGATTCGGTGATGCTTCTGGAAACCCATATTTTACATTTGCAGCAATGCTGATGGCAGGTTTAGACGGTATAAAAAATAAGATTCATCCTGGTGACGCAACAGATAAAGATTTATATGATCTTGAACCAGCTGAATTAGATGGAATACCTACAGTATGTGGAAGCTTGCGCGATGCATTAAATTCTTTAAATGCTGACAGAGATTTTCTTAAAGCTGGNAATGTTTTTTCTGATGGTTTAATAGATTCATACATATCTTTGAAAATGGATGAAGTTATTCAACTAGAACATTCACCTCATCCAGTTGAATTTAAAATGTATTATTCAGTTTAATTATTATCTAATAACCTTAGATAAAAATTTAAAATGGTTATGTTTAGAATCTTTCAATAATTCAAACATAACCATTTCATTAGTTAAAATCTGTGCACCACATTGTCTTAATCTTTTTATACCAAGAATAAAATCATCTTTCTTTCTAGAACCAACGGCTTCATTAACAACAAAAACTTCAAAATTATTTTTTAATAGGTCTAATGCGGTTTGTAAAACGCATATATGTGCTTCTAGTCCACAAATTATTATTTGTTTTTTTTTTTTATTTTACTTAAAAGTTTCCTAAATGAATCATTTGGAAAACATGAGAAGGTAATCTTCTCAAAAGAAAAAAAATTATCTGAATGTGGTTTATTAATTAATATATCATCTATCGTTTTTCCTAAACCTTTAGGATACTGCTCACTGAGAATAACTGGAAAATTGAGTGTACTAAAAGTCTTTAATAATATTTTTATATTCTCAACAATAAGGTTTCTATTATATATATGATCTATCAACTTTTCTTGAACATCAATTATTAATAGAAGAGATTTGTCAGGTTCAATTTTCACTTAAAAAAGAATANATAAAAAATCAATGTTTTAAAAGAAAATAAATATTTAATATAAAGCAGTTTCAATCTCTGAAGTAAGACCTTGAGAAGATGGACTAGTCATTGAAGAATACCAATTAATAATTTCACCATTCTTGCCAATTAAATATTTATGGAAATTCCATCTTGGAGTTCCTATTACCGAAACATTTGAAGAAATCCATTTATATAATGGATGGGCATCATTACCTCGTATTTTTAAGATTTCAGTCATTGGAAAATTAACTCCAAACCTAATCTCACAAAACTTTTTTACCTCTGAGTTTTCATGCAGCTCTTGATTAAAATCATTTGAAGGAACTCCTAATACAATAAGTCCATCATCTTTATATCTATCATAAAGNTTTTGTAATCCAGCATACTGTGGGGTNAAGCCACATTTAGATGCTGTNTTNACCAATAACACAACTTTATTTTTATAAGANGATAAATNAATTTGNTCACCTTCTATCGATTTAATNCTAAAATCATGAAAAGATTTATCACTTGCCTCAGATTTTTGNGAAAAAAACATAATTANNATNAAAAANANAATTTTATACATATTATNATNTAAATAATAATTTTTATTGAAAAAAAAAGTTTTATTTTTATTATTATATAATGNATTCNNTTTNTTTTAAATATTTTACATTATTTTTTCTTTTTTTTTTTATATCTTGCACAGGAGAAAGACTAGTTCCAACCAAAGGGCCTGACGGTGAACCTGGAACTGAATTAAACTTTGCACAATTTGATGATATTCCAATTCCAGTTAGTTCATCATTAAATCAAAAAGATTCTATTATAATTTCTAANAGTAGTGGTTGGCTTGGNAGACTAGTTTTTGATTCAAATAAAAAACANCTTTGGATTTTTGATTTTTTCAGAAATGAATTACCAAAATTTGGATGGAAAAAACTTTCAGAAATCCGAGCCGATTCTAGTCTTCTTAATTATACAAATGAAAAAAGAATTGCATCAATACAAATTTTTTCGAATGCTTTGATTGGTTCAACCGTTTCTATTAGTGTTACAGAAATGGATGATTAAATCAAGTAATAACTAGCAAGACTTAAGAACATAAAAAAACCGAATATATCCGTTAACATAGTAACAAATGTTCCAGAAGCCAAAGCTGGATCAATGCCATATCTAGTTAGCATAATGGGTATAAATGTTCCAAAAAAAGAACCAAAAACTAAATTTAAAAGTAAAGAAATTGAAATAACAATACTAATTTTAAAATCCTGGAACCATAAAAAAGTTAATAATCCTGATAATATTGCAAAGATTAAACCATTCATAATGCCAACTATAATTTCTTTACCAGTTGTTCTTATAGCGTTTGACCATGTTAGCTGNTTCATAGCTATAGCTCTTACTGCTGTAGTCAAAGATTGAGTTCCGGAACAACCACCCATAGATGCAATTATTGGCATTAAAGCAGCAAGAATAGCTAGTTTCTGAATAGAATCTTCAAAATTTTTAATTACAAAAGATGCTATGAACGCAGCAATAAGATTAAACATTAGCCAAGTAAATCTTGCTTTTGTAACAGAAATTACTGCATCATAAAAATTTTGGTCTCCTACTCCACCTAATTTTAATAAATCTTCTTCAGCTTCATTATCTATAACGTCCACAATGTCATCAACATAGATTGATCCTTGAAGCTTATCTTGATTATCAACAACTGCAACTGAGGTAAGATTTCTTTTTCTAAAGAAATCTGCTACATCTTCTTGATCCATATCAATAGGAACACATGAGCGTTTAAATTTCATAATTTCAATTATCTTCATTGATCGCTTATTAGTTAAAATCTGACTNACAGAAACATTACCAATCAAGACATTATCTGAATCTGTAACATAAATATCAAAAAAAATTTTCGGTAAATCTTTTGAATTTCTTAAAAAATCAATTACTTGACCAACATTTGCATCTTGAGATATTTTAACCACCTCCAATTGCATTAATCTTCCTGCAGAATTTTCAGGAAATTTCAAATTTTCTTCAAAGAACNTTCTCTCTTTAGTTGATATTTTTGATAATAATTTTTTTCTTTTCTTTTCATCTAAACTCTCAATAATACTTACCGCATCATCTGAATTTAATTCTCCAATTGCTTTTGAAAGAATAGAAAAGTCAATTTCATTAATTATTTTTTCTAAAAAAATTGTTTCTAACTCAACTAAAATTTGACTATCAAAATTTTTTTTTAGAATTTTCAACAATCTGCTTCTGTTAAGATCATTTAAAATTTGCAAATAAGCTGCAATTTCAGATGAATGAAAATTTTGAATTTTTTTTTTGAGCTTTTTAGTGTTTTTTTTTTCTAATAGTTCAATAAACTCATTGACTATTTCAGGTTCTAAAAAATTTTTATCTTTTGATAAATTATCATTCATAATTAAAAAAGTAAAAAAAACATCTTATACATAAAAAAATTTGGTGCGGTCGAGAAGACTCGAACTTCCACAGGTTATGCACCTACAACGACCTCAACGTTGCGCGTCTACCAGTTCCGCCACGACCGCAAAAGAAATTATTCAAACTCCATTATACTTTGATCTACTAATAGACTATCACCCTCCTGAGAGAAAATATCTTTTATTATCAATTCTTTTTCAGCTTTTATTATATTNTCCATCTTCATAGCTTCAATAACAGCTATTGACTCACCTTCTTGAACTTTTTGACCTTTTTTAACAAAAATTGAAACTAANAAACCAGGCATTGGAGANAATAANAATTTAGANGTATCTATTTTTTTCCTCGGAATCATTAAAGAATTTAATTCTGNATGCCTATCTGATAAAACTATTATTTCNATTTTTAAGCTTTTATGACTGATAGTATATTTAGGTCCATTTCGTNTAATNCCAAAATANAACAATTTATTTTCAATTAAAGCTGATAAAAGAGGAAATCCAATCTTCCANTCACTTTTTAAATTAAAATACTTTTTATCAATAAAAATATCATAATTTTGATTGTAGTTATTAAAAGTTATCTTCGCTTTAGATTTTTTATTTTTAGAAATAATATTCCATTCGCTATCAATCATTCTATTAAAACCCTTAACCTGATTTGAAATAGAAGCAGCTCTATTCATATATTTAAAATGAATAAAAAGAGCAACTGCAAAAATCTCATCATATTTTTGCATTTTAGTATTTACAGGATCAAATCCGTTACTATAATTTTCCTCAATAAATTTAGTTGAAATATCACCAGAAATAAAATTTTTATGTTGCAAAATATTAGATAAAAACTCTTTGTTTGTATTAACCCCATTAATTAAATATCTATCTAAAGCATTAATCATTAAATCTATAGCTGAAGTTCTATCTTTTCCATAAACGCACAATTTTGAAATCATAGGATCATAATACATACTTATCTCAGAGCCTTCTACTACTCCACTATCTATTCTTATTTTTTTACTTTTAGGTTCTATGTATCTCGTGAGCCTTCCAATTGAGGGTAAAAAATTTCTAGTTGAATCTTCAGCATATATTCTTGATTCAATAGCCCATCCTGAAAAAATTATATCACTTTGTTTTAAATGTAACTTTTTACCGTAAGCAACAGAAATCATCAATTCAACTAAATCAACATTCGTAATTAATTCAGTCACTGGATGTTCTACTTGTAGTCTGGTGTTCATTTCTAAAAAATAAAAATTTTTATTTTTATCTACGACAAACTCAACAGTACCTGCAGAATAATATCCAACTGATTTAGCTAATTCTATAGCCTGTTTACTCATTTTATGTCTTAAATCTTGATCAACAAATATACTTGGAGCTTCTTCTATAACTTTTTGATGCCTTCTTTGAATTGTACATTCTCTTTCACCAAGATGAATTAGATTACCAAACTTATCCCCAAAAACTTGAATTTCTATATGTCTTGGTTTCTCAATAAATTTTTCTATAAATACTCTCTCATCACCAAAACTTGATTTGGCTTCACTAATTGCAGAGTTGAAATTTTCCTCAAGTTCTTTTTGATTGTAAGCAACTCTCATTCCTTTACCACCTCCACCTGCAGATGCTTTTACAATAATAGGGTATCCAATGGATTTAGACTCATTAATCGCATCTTCTAAAGAATCTATAATATTCAAACCTCCAGGTACAACAGAAACACCAGAATTATAAGCAACCTTTTTAGACTCAATTTTATCTCCCATAATTGAAATTGCTTTTGAAGGTGGTCCAATAAAAACTTTTCCTATTTTATTAACTTCTTTACTAAATTTAACATTTTCAGATAGAAAGCCATAGCCTGGATGTACAGCATCAACATTAGATATTTTCATAGCATTAATAATTTTTTTAATATCTAAATAACTCTCTACTGAAGAGTTTCCGCCAATATTAATAAATTCATCTGCGAGAATAACATGCGGTGCAGAAGAATCTATATCAGAACATATTGCTACAGTTTTTATTCCTAATTTTTTAGCTGAACTTATAATTCTACAAGCAATCTCACCTCGATTAGCAATTAAAATTTTTGAAAACATTTATTTTTACCTACAATGGAATGTTGTCATGTTTTTTCCAAGGATTTTGTAGTTTTTTATTTTTCAACATTTCTAACGACCTACAAATTCTTTTTCTAGTTGTATGCGGGTTTATAACATCATCTATAAATCCTCTGCTTCCTGCAATAAATGGATTTGCAAATTTTTCTCTATATTCTGTAGTTTTCTTATCTATTTTTTTCTTATCTCCTAATTCACCTCTAAAAATTATTTCTACTGCACCCTTTGGTCCCATTACTGCTATTTCTGCATGTGGCCATGCATAATTAACATCACCACGGAGATGTTTTGAACTCATTACGTCATAAGCACCACCATAGGCTTTTCTTGTGATTATAGTAATTTTTGGAACTGTTGCTTCAGCAAATGCAAATAATAATTTTGCTCCGTGTTTTATTATACCATTATATTCTTGTGATGTCCCAGGGAGAAAACCTGGAACATCAACAAAAGTTAAAATTGGAATATTAAAGCAATCACAAAACCTAACGAACCTTGCAGCTTTTCTTGCAGAATTATTATCTAAACATCCAGCAAGAACCATTGGTTGATTAGCTACTATGCCAACTGGTGAACCTGTCATTCTTGCAAAACCAGTTAATATATTGCCTGCATACTCAGGTTGAAGCTCAAAAAAGTCTCTATCATCAACAACTTTTGTAATTAACTCTTTCATATCATATGGTTTATTTGGATTGTCAGGTACCAAACTATCTAATGACATTTCTATTCTATCTGCAGGATCCTCTGATTTTCTAAAAGGAGGTAGTTCTTTATTCGATGAAGGTAAAAAACCCATAAATCTTCTCAACTGAAATAATGCTTCAATGTCATTATCAAAAGCTAGATCTGCTACACCAGATTTTTTTGTATGTGTTGATGCTCCACCAAGTTCTTCATGACTAACCTCTTCATGCGTTACNGTTTTTACAACATCAGGACCAGTTACAAACATNTATGAAGTATCTCTNACCATAAAAATAAAATCTGTCATAGCTGGACTATAAACTGCTCCTCCNGCNCACGGACCCATTATTACAGAAATCTGGGGNATNACACCTGATGACAANACATTTCTTTGAAATACTTCAGCATATCCTGCAAGAGANGAAACTCCTTCCTGTATNCGAGCACCACCTGAATCNTTTAAACCTATTACTGGAGCTCCAACTTGAAGGGCTTTGTCCATTATTTTAGATATTTTCAATGCATGAGACTCTGAAAGAGACCCGCCAAATACTGTAAAGTCCTGACTAAATACAAAAGTTAATTTGCCATTAATAGTTCCATAACCCGTTACGACACCATCTCCAGGTATTTTTTGCTTATCCATACCAAATTCTGAGCACCTATGTTCCACAAACATATCCCATTCTTCAAAAGTTCCAGGGTCTAGCAAAACTTCAATTCTTTCGCGTGCAGTTAATTTCCCTTTATTATGCTGGCTATCTCTTCTTCTTTTTCCACCACCATCTACTGCTAATTTTCTTTTAAGATTTAGTTTTTTTAAAATTTCATTCATATTTAATTATAAAATAGTCCAAATTATTATTATATAAAATTTAATTTAAAAGTTTGAAAAAAATTACATAATTCTTTAATTTTTTTTTTTCTTCAAGATTAATCAACTTCTGTTCGTCTGTAATTTTCCATAATCTTTGTTGAAAATTATTTTCTAAATTACATAAAGTTTCAAACTTTGTAATTCCAAATTTTTTACTTATGAAAAAAAAACTCAAAATAACCGATTTACTATGCTGAACAAGTTTGTAAAATAACGATAGTGAAAAATTATCTAAATTTTTAAAAAAAATTAACAACCTTTTAGTTTTTAGTTTTGTTTGCATTCCCAAAGTATTATATATAATTTTTAATTTAAGTGAAAAAAAAGTTTCAAACTCTAAAATATACTTTTTATAGTTTTTATTCATCATTTTTTTCAGTTCTTTATTTACACTTGTACTGTAAAGTACATTATCAAAATGTATCATTTTTATTAGATATTTAATAATTTTTATTCTATCTTTATTAGTTAAACCTGAAGCAAAAAAAGATAAAGAGGTTATAGGTGTTCTAACCTGATCAACAAATTTATTTTTTTTCAATTCTAATATAATATAATTCGCCATTTTTTCTGAATATACTCTAAAAGGTTTTTTATTCGCTAATAATATTAATTTATTATCTTTAACTATATTAAAGTGATCTGCTTTTTTCTTATATTCATAAATCATTAATTATTGGCCAATTATCAATTTCAGAAAAGGTGTTTTCTGATATAGATTCAATTTTTAAGTTAAGTTCTTTCAAGTTTCTTAGTATTACTGAAGGGATTTTCGACTTTAAAAAAAATTTTTCACCATTGATATCCTTAAACGATAAACTAAATGCATGAAGGCTAAATTTAAAATAATTGTCACTTTGAATTCCATATTTCTTATCACCAATAATGGGAATATTTATTTGTTGTAAATGTTTTCTGATTTGATGTTTTCTTCCAGTAATTGGCATTAAAATTAAAACTGAATTCTTAGTGTTGTAATCTAAAACTTTATAATATGTTTTTGCATCAAAANANNTTTTATTAAAAAAAATTTTTTTATTNATTATTCCAAATTTCTTTTTTGGAACACCANTAACNATNGCAATATAATTTTTAATAACTTTTCTTTCTCTAAATATNTTTGTCATAAACTTTGCTGATTCTANTGTTCTTGCAANGATCAATAAACCGCTTGTTTCTNTATCTATTCTATGAACTAATTTAGGTTTTTNAGGATAATCAAATCTCAAAATATCAAGTAAAANATCNATATTAAATTTTATNTTNGTACCACCTTGTACTGCAATNNCACTTGGTTTNTTTAANACAATAATATTACTATCCTTATATATTACCCANCTTAAAACATCATTTTTAATACTTGNAGAGNGATTGATTNTTTTTTCTCTTNANTTTTCTTTTATTAATANACTNGGTATTTTTAATTTNTCTTCAANNCTTAACTTATATGAGTTTTTAATNCTTCGTCCATTAACTCTGATNGCACCTTTTCTTATCAATTTACAAAANAATGGAAATGAAGCTTTTGGAAAATTTTTTTTTAACCAATAATCCAATCTTGTACCTTCAAAATCTTTGTTTACAGTTTTATATAAACAATCATAAGAAGACATTTGATTACTTTGATTTTTTAGATTCTTTTTCTACAGTATTATCTTTTGACTTAACTTCTTTTATTTTATCAGATTTAGTTTTGGTATCTAATTCTTTATCTGGAACTTGATTTTTTAATTCTTGATTATTCTGATCCTGTTGTTTTAATTCTTCTTTAACTCTCTGTTTATCAATCAACCCTTTGGCATTTACATCTCTTTCAACAAATTCAATAATAGCCATTGGAGAAGAATCTCCATATCTAAATCCAGCTTTTAAGACTCTTGTGTAACCACCGTTTCTTTTTGAATATCTTTTTGAGAGTATATTAAAAACTTTATCCACACTTAAACTATTTCTTAAAATTGAAAAAACTCGTCTTTTAGAATGTAAAGTTTCCTTTTTTCCAAGTGTTATAATTTTTTCAACAACAGATCTTAAGTCCTTTGCTTTAGGAAGAGTAGTTTTTATTTGCTCATTCAAAATTAAAGAGTTAGAAAGATTCATAAAAAGTGCCTTTCTATGACTGGATGTTCTACTTAATTTTCTTCCTGAAATTGAATGTCTCATTAAAATAATCCTTAAAATTTTTTAGTATGGCTCTTCAAGTTTTTTTCTAATATCTTCTATATTTTCAGGGGGCCAACCCTCAATTTTCATTCCCAATTCAAGATTCATCTGAGTTAAAACTTCTTTAATTTCATTTAATGACTTTCTGCCAAAATTTGGAGTTCTAAGCATTTCAGATTCAGACTTTTGAACTAAATCTCCTATATAAACAATTTCATCATTTTTAAGACAGTTTGCAGATCTAACGGATAATTCCAATTCTTCAACTTTTCTTAATAAATTAATATTTAAACTAGATTCTTCTTGAACGGGAACTTCAACTTCATCGACAGGTTCTTCAAAATTTATAAATAATTTAAGTTGTTCATCCATTATCCTCGCGGCGTATGCCACCGAATCTTCCGGAACAACTGAACCATTTGTTTCAATATTCATAATTAATTTATCATAGTCGGTAACTTGACCAACTCTAGAATTTTCAACTTTGAAAGAAACTCGTTTAACTGGAGAAAAGAACGAGTCAACAGGAATTGAACCTAATGCTAAATCATCACTAGCATTCATTGATGCAGGAACAAATCCTTTTCCTTCTGACACATTCATAACAATATTAATTTTAGCTTTTGGATCAAGAGTGCAAATATGTAAATCTTTATTCAAAACTTCAACATGAGCCCCACAGTCAATATCCGCAGCTTTAACATCTTTTGGACCGGAAATATTAAGATTTATCTTAGTATTCTCCACATCACTCATTTTTAAAGCTAGTTGTTTTATATTAAGTATTATTTCAGTAACATCTTCTATAACACCGGGAATTGATGAAAACTCATGAGTAACACCTTCAATTTTTATCGATGTAACGGCAGCACCTCTAATTGAGGATAACAATACTCTCCTCAATAAATTACCAAGTGTTTGACCATAACCACTTTCAAGAGGTTCGGCTACAAGTTCAGCATTAGTTGATTGATTTTTTCCTTTAATAAAGTTTATTTTATTTGGTTTAATTAATTCTTTCCAGTTTTTATTAATCACTTATAATTACCCTATATTTAAGTTAATTTAATTATTTAAACTCTTCTTCTTTTTGGCGGACGACACCCATTATGAGGAATGGGTGTAATATCTTTAATAACTGTTATATTTAGTCCTGCAGAACCCAATGCTCTCACAGCAGATTCCCTTCCTGATCCAGGGCCCTTAATTATAACTTCTAAATATTTCATTCCATTTTCCATAGCCTTTTTTGCAGCCTCTTCTGCAGCTAGTTGAGCTGCAAAAGGAGTTGACTTTCTTGAACCTTTAAAACCTTTATTCCCAGAGGAAGACCATGAAATAGTATTGCCACTCGGATCAGTAATAGTTATTATTGTGTTATTAAAAGTAGAATTTATGTAAGCTATTCCAGATGGAATGTTTTTTTTTACTTTTTTTTTTGTTTTTGAAGTTTTACTTACCATTTATTTTAATTAGCCTTTTTCTTTCCTGCAATAGGAATAGATTTTCCTTTTCTAGTTCTTGCATTAGTATGTGTTCTTTGACCTCTAACCGGAAGTTTATTTCTGTGTCTTAAACCCCTATAACAGCCAAGATCAGTTAGTCTCTTAATATTACCTGAAACTTCTCTTCTAAGATCTCCCTCAACAGTAAAGTTAGCATCAATGTATTCACGAATTTTTATAATCTCAGATTCATTTAGAATATTTACTCTTTTGTTACCATCAACCTCAGTTGCCTTACATATTGTTTTTGAAAAATTAGAACCAATTCCGTATATATATGTTAGGGCTATTTCCAAACGTTTATTTGAAGGTATATTTACTACTGCAATTCTAGCCACTTAACACTCCGATTTATTGAAATATAAATAAAATTTGGATTATATTTTTTTTTACACCCAAGTCAATAATGTTCTAATTTAATATTTCGTTTATTTTTTTATTTACTTCCATAATTGTCATCATTCCATTTATTTTGTGTAGCTTATTTTTGTTCTCATAATAACTAATAATTGGTAAAGTCATTTCTTTATAAACTCTCAATCTATTTATTAATATTTCAACATTATCATCTTTTCTTTTTTCTGAGCCAGATTCTTTGGATCTTTTATCAATTCTTTCTTCTAAATCATTAAAATTAACTTCAAGTAGCAAAACATGATCAATCTTCATTGACTCTTTTTCCAGTGCCTTTTCAAGTGCTTTAGCTTGGTTTAGATTTCTTGGAAAACCATCAAAAATAATATTTTTATTTTTGTTCAATTTAATTGATTCAATTATCATATCAATAACAATTTGATCAGGTACCAAATCTCCTCGTTCCATAATTTCTTTCAACATAACTCCTTTTTTGCTTCCGGACTTAACGGTATCTCTAAGGATATCTCCAGTTGAAATTTGTTTAAAATTATTCTTTTCTTCTAAAATCTTAGACTGTGTCCCCTTTCCGCAACCTGGGGGGCCGAGAAGAATAATGTTAGTCATCTATCTTCTCTTATTTCTTAGACTAGATTTTTTAATCAAACCTTCATATTGATGAGCTAAAAGGTATGATTGTATTTGTGTAACTGTATCCATAGTAACGCTGACTACAATTAGCAAACTAGTTCCGCCAAAATAAAAAGGAACTTTATATTTTGCTATCAGTAACTCAGGTAGAAGACAGATTGCAGATAGGTAAGCTGCTCCAACTACAGTTAATCTGGTTAATACATAATCTAAATAATTAGCTGTACTTTCTCCAGGCCTTATACCAGGAACAAAACCACCATATTTTTTTAAATTATCAGCAGTTTCTTTCGGGTTAAAGACTATTGCAGTATAAAAAAATGCAAAAAATACTATCATAGAAATAAACATAGTAAGATACACAGGATGTCCTCGACTGAGAAAAACACTCAAAGTATTTAACCATTCTGGTCCTGAACCAGCATTAAAACTTACAAAAGTCACTGGCAATAATAGTAATGAACTTGCAAAAATTGGAGGAATTACCCCAGCAGTGTTTATTTTTAATGGCAAATGACTTGAATCTGCCAATTTACCCCCTGCTCCAACCTGCCTTTTTGGATATTGAATAATAATTCTTCTTTGTGCTCGTTCAATAAAAACCATAAAAGTGATTACTGAGATAGACATGAGTAATAAAAAAATAATAAATAAGGCTGAAAGAGCTCCTGTTCTTCCAAGTTCAAATGTGGTTCCAAGAGCCATAGGGAGTTGAGANACAATTCCTGTAAAAATTATTAATGAAATACCGTTTCCAATTCCTCTTTGAGTGATTTGTTCGCCTAGCCACATTAAAAACAATGTTCCACTAACAAGTGTTATAACGGTAATAAATCTGAAAAATAAACCTGGATCCATTACTGCTTGCAGTCCGCCAGAAGACATATTTTCGATACCAACAGCTACACCATAACCTTGAACTGTTGCAAGTAAGACTGTTCCATATCTTGCATATTGATTAATTTTTTTCCTACCAACTTCACCTTCTTTTTTTAACTGCTCTAACTGTGGTGAAATAACTGTTAATAATTGCATAATAATACTTGCAGAAATATATGGCATAATATTNAGTGCAAAAATNGTCATTCTACCTAAAGCACCGCCAGCAAACATNTCAAACATCCCAAGAATNCCACCTACATTTTGATCAAAAAGCTGNTTTAAAGCAACTGGATCTATTCCAGGAATAGGAATAAAAGTACCAATTCTATANACTATTAANACNAGGAGAGTGAACCAAATTCTTTGCTTTAAATCCTTGGCCTGACCCAATGAACTTAAATTAATATTNGANGCTAATTGTTCAGCTGCAGAAACCATTTTANTCCTTTGAAGGTTTTAATTTTTTACTTTTTTTTAAAGATTCTTTTTTCATATTTTCTTCTTTAATTATAGATTTTTTNTTAGCCTTTNCTTTTNTNATTTTTTNNTTNCCATCTTTTACTTCTTTTTTTTCAATAGTTGGTTTANNTACTTTTTTNACAATTTCAATTTCTCCNCCTGCTCTTTTAAATTCTTTTAAGACAGATTTAGATGCACTATGAGCCTCGATATTCAAAGCACCTGACAATTTTTCTCCTAATAAAACTTTNAAGCCTGAGTATTTNTTCTTTACGATANAGTTAAGTTTTTCAAAATCAGAAATAGTTACTTTTTTNTTTTCTAAAATTTTTTTAGTTTTCAACATCTCATTTANTTTAGTTGTATCAATCAATAANTAAGATTTTTTAAAAGGATTTTTAAATCCNTGTTTTGGNANTCTCATATGNAGNGGCATCTGTCCGCCTTCAAANCCATTAATGCTAACACCAGANCTAGANTTTTGACCTTTTACACCTCNTCCAGCAGTTTTNCCTTTTCCTGAACCAATACCTCTTCCAACTCTTTTAGATTTTTTTGGTTTAAACTTTTCTATTTTAATTTCATTTAATCTCATAATTATCCTTATAAAGTTTCAACTTTTAATAAATGTTTTACTTTTTCTACCATACCACGAATTGATGGAGTATCTTCAAACTCCCTAACTCTACTAATTTTATTAAGCCCTAGACCAATTAAAGTTTTTCTTTGATTTGATTTTCTTCCTATAGGACTTTTGATTTGTGTTACTTTAATTTTAGGCATCTTGNGNGCTCTCAGTTATTGTANTAGAAACTTTTCTTCTTTTAGTTATTTCATTTACTTTTAAACCTCTTCTAATTGATATTANCTTTGGAGACGANGCAGACTTTAAAGCANCAAACGTTGCCCTTATCATATTNTGTGGNTTTGAACTNCCAACAGATTTAGCCACAATATCCTTTATTCCNAAAGCCTCAAAAACAGCTCTCATAGGACCGCCTGCAATAACCCCAGTACCTGATGGTGCACTCCTTAAGTAAACTTTTCCTGCGTCATACCTGCCAGCAATATCATGATGCAATGTTCTAGCTTGTCTTAAAGGCACTCTTATCATATTAACTTTTGCCTCATCAGTTGCTTTTTTAATAGCTTCTGGAACTTCCTTAGCTTTTCCTTTTCCATGACCTACCAAACCATTTCCATCTCCAACTACTACAAGCGCTGCAAAACTAAACCTTCTTCCACCTTTAACAACTTTTGCAACTCTATTTATACTGACTAATTTTTCTATAAATTCATTTTCTTCAGGTTGACCTTTATTATTATTTGATCCTCTAGAATTCTTATTATTTGCTGAAGATGAATTTGAATTTTCTTTTTTTGTANCAACAGAACTTTTTACTTTTGACTTAGATTTATTTTCTTTATTCTTAACCGGTGGTTCAACTTTTTTTTCACTTTTTGTTTTAGCTTCAGTAGGTTGTTTCTTTTCAGAAGATGTTTTTTTATCAACTGATTTTACTTTAATTTTTTTTTCTAAATTAGAATTTTTTAAAGAATTTTTTTCATTTAATTCATCAACATTAATTACTTTTTTAACATTTTCTTTTTCCGGAGTTTGATTTTTTTTATCTTCATTCATTATTTAATCCTTTAAAATTTAAGTCCTTTAGAACGTGCACCTTCAGCAAATTTTTTAATTCGACCATGAAATAAATAACCNCCTCTATCAAAACTTATTTTATCACTAAACCCACCTTTAATTGCTTTACTTGCAATAGCCTCTCCGACCTTAAATGCTGCATTTTTATCTGAACCTTTTNCTAAATTCAAATCCTTTTGCATTGAAGAGGCAAAAAATATTGTCTTTTGACTGTCATCATTAATAATCTGAGCATAGATGTGTTTATTTGACCTAAAAACTGAAAGCCTAAATGAAGCTTTACTTTTTTGTCTTAATTTAAATCTATTTCTTTTTGATCTTTTTTCTCTTAAAACTATCTTATTCGTCATTTCTTTTTACCCTCTTTTCTTCTAATAATTTCATCAGAATATTTTACACCTTTACCTTTGTATGGTTCAGGTTTTCTGTAAGATCTAATATTAGCAGCTATTTGTCCAACTTTTTGTTTAGATATTCCAGAAATTGTAATTTCTGTTGGTTTTGAAACATTAATTTTTATATCTTCAGGTATTGGAAAATTTATAGGATGAGAATAACCCAATAAAAGTTCTAAAGTTTTACCTTTTAATGTTGCTTTATAACCAACTCCATTTAATTGCAAATGCTTCTGAAAGCCTTCTGTAACTCCAGTAACAATATTGTTGACTCTTGATCTCACCGTACCCCACATTTTCAAAGAAAATCTTGAATTATCCTTGGGTTTTACATTAATTGNTTTATTTTCATTTTCAAGACTGACTTTAGCATAATCATGAAAATTATATTCTAATTGACCTAATTTTCCTTTTACAAAAACTACACCAGACTCAACTTTAACTTCTGTTGAATCTGGAATGTTAATTGGAATTCTTCCACTTCTAGACATTTTTCATATCTCCTAAAAAACTTTGCATAATACTTCACCACCAACATTTTCTTGTCTAGCCTCTTGATCAGACAAAATACCCTTTGAAGTAGACAAAATAGATATACCTAATCCGTCAAAATGTCTTGGAAGATTATTTATACCAGAATAAACTCTTCTTCCTGGGGTTGATACTCTTGAAATTTTTTTAATAACTGGCTCNCCATCTAAGTATTTTAATTCAATTTTAAATTCATGTTTATTATTCTCAGAATTAGTTTTTTCAAAACCTCTTATAAAACCTTCTCTTTGCAAAACATCTAAAACATTACCTCTAAATCTAGATGCAGGCATTAATACACAATCCTTCTTTCTAATTTGACCATTTCTTATTCTTGTAAGCATGTCGCCTAAGGGATCAGATAAACTCATAATTCTTTAACCTTTCTACCAACTTGATTTTATAATTCCTGGAACTTGTCCAATTGCAGCTAATTCACGAAAAGCTATTCTAGATAATTTAAACTTTCTGTAAACACCTCTTCCTCTGCCCGTTAAAACGCATCTACTTCTTATTCTAACCTTAGANGCATTTCTTGGAATTGAAGAAAGTTTTAATCTAGCTTGAAATTGCTCGTCGGGAGATAGTTTCTTATTATTTGCTAGTTTTAATAATTTATCATGTTTAGCTTTATATTTATTATAAAGCCTTATTCTTTTTTTATTTCTCTCAACAATACTTTTTTTTGACATATTATTTACCTTTTAATTATTGAATGGAAAATTAAAGCCTTTTAGAAGATGAAGGGCTTCTGAATCATGTTTAGTACTTGTAATGATTGATATATCTAAACCTCTAACTTTATCAATCTTATCATAATTAATTTCAGGAAATACTATCTGCTCTTTAAGTCCAAGNGAATAATTACCACTTCCATCAAAACATTTTTTTGATAGACCTTTAAAATCTCTTACTCTTGGTAATGCGATTGTTATAAGTCTATCCAAAAACTCATACATTCTCTCTTTTCTAAGAGTAACTTTACAGCCTATTTTCATACCTTTTCTCAGTTTAAAAGTTGCAATAGATTTTTTGGCCTGAGTGAGCATAGGCTTTTGACCTGAAATTAATGTCAAATCATCAATTGCAGCATTAATCTTTTTACTATCTGAAACTGCTTCTCCGACACCCATATTTAAAACTATTTTAAGTAGCTTTGGTACCTGTAGTGCATTCTTGTACTTAAGTTCAGCCTGCAAACTAGTTTTTAGTTCTTTTTCATATAAGTCTCTTAGTCTTGACATAATTCACCTACTAAATTGTTTCTCCAGATTTTTTAGAGAATCTAACTTTTTTACCGTCATCTAAAAATTTAAAACCCACTCTTGAACCTTTATTAGTTTTAGGATCTTGAAATGAAATATTGGACATATGTATTGGCATTTCAACTGACTCTATTCCACCTTTTGACGTTTGAGAAGGTTTAGTATGTTTTTTTACCATATTAATCCCTTGCACTAGTGCCTTTGATTTTGCAGGCAAAACTTTTATTATTTGCCCAGATTTACCTTTATCTTTACCAGCTAAAACAAATACATTATCTCCTTTTTTTAACTTCATTATAATACCTCAGGTGCAAGTGAAATTATTTTCATATATTTTTTTGATCTTAATTCTCTTGTTACAGGACCAAAAATTCTAGTACCTANAGGCTCACCATTATTATTTATCAATACTGCTGAGTTTTTGTCAAACTTAATTGATGAACCGTCCGATCTAGATATTTCTTTTGAAGTTCTAACAATAACCGCTTTATGAATTTCTCCTTTTTTTACCTTACCTCTTGGAATTGCATCTTTAACAGTAATAACAATGACATCACCAATAGAAGCAAATCTCCTTTTTGAACCACCCAGTACTTTTATGCACTGAACTTGCTTTGCTCCAGAATTATCAGCTACGAATAAATTACTTTGCATCTGTATCATAAAATCCTCATTAGTTAATAAGTATCCATTTCTTTTTTTTAGAAATTGGTTTTGTTTCTTGAATCTTAACAATCTGACCTAACTCACACGCATTAGATTCATCATGAGCTGAATATTTTTTTGTTCTTTTAATATACTTTTTATAAACAGGATGCATAATTTTTCTAACAACTGAAACTGAAATTGTTTTATCATTTTTGTTTGAAACCACAGTTCCTTGTAAAATTCTTTTTGGCATACTTAAACTTTCCTCATTTCATTAATTAATGTTTTCAATCTAGCNATTTCTTTTTTTACAACAGAAATCCTTGCTGTATTTTCCAGCTGTCCACTTGACTTTTGAAAACGAAGATTTAAAGATTCTTTTCTATAGTTTTTGATTTTTTCATTTAAATCAATTTCTTTCAGTTTTCTTAGATCCTTTAGGCTTTCCATTTTAACTTCCTATTCTTGTTACGAATTTGGTCTCATTTGGTAATTTTGCCGATGCTAAACTAAAAGCCTCTTTAGCAAGATCTACTGAAACTCCATCAATCTCAAACATTATTTTACCAGGTTTTACCTTTGCTGCCCAAAATTCAACTGCACCTTTACCTTTACCCTGTCTTACTTCTGCAGGCTTTTTTGTAATAGGAACATCTGGAAATATTCTTATCCAAACTCTACCAGAACGTTTTAAATGTCTTGATATAGTTCTTCTTGCCGCTTCTATTTGCCTTGAATTTATTCTAGCTGGACTCATTGCCTTCAATCCATAGGCGCCAAAGTTTAAAAAGTTTCCCCCTTTAGAATTTCCATGCATCCTACCTTTGAACTGTTTTCTAAATTTTGGTTTTTTTGGTTGTAACATATATTACCTATAACAGTTTAGTATCAGTTTTTTTAATATCAGTTTCTTGTTTTTCAGTTGCCATTGGATCATGCTCTAATATTTCGCCTTTAAATATCCAGACTTTGATTCCACAGATTCCATATGTAGTATTCGCTCTTGCCACACCATAATCTATATTTGCTCTAAGAGTATGCAGAGGAACTCTTCCCTCTCTATACCATTCCATTCTTGCAATCTCAGCACCTCCAAGTCTCCCGCTACAATTGACTCTTATTCCTAGAGCACCTAATCTTATTGCTGACTGAACAGCTCTTTTCATAGCTCTTCTAAATGCAATTCTTCTCTCTAATTGCTGTGCAATATTATCAGCAACAAGCTTTGAATCTATNTCAGGTTTTTTAACTTCAACAATATTTAAACTGGCATCACCNCCTACCATCTTTATAATATCATTTCTTAATTTTTCTATATCCGAACCTTTTTTACCAATAATAACTCCTGGTCTTGCAGTATATACAGTTATCTTTGCCAATTTTGCAGGTCTTTCAATTAAAACTTTAGATACCCCAGCCAAAGAAAGTCTTTTTAATAAAAACTTTCTTAACATCAAGTCTTCTTGCAGAAGCTTAGCATAATTTTTTTCTGCAAACCATCTTGAATCCCATGACTTATTTACACCAAGTCTTAGCCCAATTGCGTTAGCTTTTTGTCCCACTTGTTTTCTCCAATTCTTTTTCTTTTACAATGATTTTTATTTTAGAATAAGGTTTTAAAATTTTTCCAGAACGTCCTCTTGCTCTTGGTCTAAANCTTTTCATAACCATAGATTTACCTACAGTTGCNTCCTTAACAAAAAGCTTATCTATATCCATTTGATGATTATTTTCTGCATTTGAGATTGCTGCTTTTAAAATCTTTTTAATTTCATTAGATATTCTTCTTCTAGANAATTCTAANATATTNATTGCTTTTTCAGCATCCATNCCNNTNATCATTTGAAGNACTAAATTGGCTTTTTGAGGACTAATTTTTAGAGANTTAACAGAAGCTTTAGCAACTAATTCNTCTTTTTTATTTTTTTCAACCATAATTATGTACTAACCTTTTTGTCTGCATTATGACCTTTATAAGTTCTTGTAGGTGAAAATTCTCCAAATTTATGACCAACCATNTTTTCACTTACAGAAACAGGTATATGTTTTTTTCCNTTATAAACNCCAAAAGTTAGACCNACAAATTGAGGTAAAATTGTTGATCTTCTNGACCAAATTTTTATAACATCATTTCTTCCAGAGTTNCTNGCTACCTCTGCCTTCTTAAGAAGATATGAATCTACAAATGGTCCTTTCCAAACTGATCTAGTCATAATTATTCCTATTTTTTGTGTCTACTTTTAATAATATACTTGTCTGTTCTTTTATTATTTCTCGTTCTCTTACCTTTAGCTGAAAGCCCCCAAGGGGAAACTGGGTTTCTTCCACCTGATGTTCTACCTTCACCTCCACCATGTGGATGATCCACAGGNTTCATAGCTACACCTCTTACNGAAGGCCTAAAACCTAACCATCTCTTTCTTCCTGCTTTTCCTANCTTAGTNTTTTTTTGATCTGGATTAGAAACCATTCCAATAGTTGCTCTACACTCAACTCTCACAGATCTAATTTCGCCAGAAGTCAATTTTATTTGAGCATACTCTGAATCTTTACTTACCAGCTGACCAAACGTTCCTGCAGATCTAATCATCTGACCACCTTTTCCTGGCTTGAGTTCTAAATTATGAATAACTGTCCCAACGGGAATAACTTTTAATGACATACAATTTCCTGGTTTGATATCAGCTTTATCTGAGGAAATAACAGTTTCTCCAACTTTAATTTTTTGAGGACAAATAATATAGTTCATCTCACCATCAGAATATTTTATTAGTGCAATAAAACTTGACCTATTTGGATCATATTCAATCCTTTCAATTGAAGCTTNGTCATCGATTTTATTTCTTTTAAANTCTATTATTCTATACTTTCTTTTATGACCACCACCTTTTCTCCTAGCTGTAATATGACCATGATTGTTTCTTCCACCGGAACTAGANAGACCTTCAACTAATTTTTTTAATGGTTGNCCTTTATAAAGNTCCGACTTGCTTGTAAGAACTAATCCTCTTTGACCTGGNGTCATTGGTTTAAAATTTTTAAGAGNCATNATTATTTAATACCTGTTGTTAGATCTATCGAATTACCNTCTGCCAACTTAACAAAAGCCTTTTTAGAATCTGGTCTTTTTCCTAGTTTACCCTTAAATCTCTTAACTTTTCCTTTACTTATTGAAGTGTTAACAGAAATTACTTTAACATTAAAAATTTTTTCAACAGCATTCTTTATATCAACTTTAGTTGAATTTGGAGAAACTTTGAACACATAATGGTTAAATTGAGAAATTAAAGTTGATTTCTCAGTTACTACTGGAGATCTCAAAATTTCAAAAATTCTTTCGTTCGATGTTGTCTTCATTTAACAAACCTATCATTAATAGAACTTAGAGCTTCAATTGAGAGAACTAAAAAATCTCTTTTTAATATTGCATAAACATTCAATCCTTCAATAGATAGAATATCAATATTAGGAATGTTTCTTGAAGCTAATAAAAAATTATTATCAACTTTTTTTCCAGAAATAAACAAAGCAGATTCTATACCCAGATTTTTAATTTTAGTTTTTAATANTGAAGTTTTTGACTTAGATAACTTAACATCAGAGAGNATTTTTAGCTTACCATCATCGTATTTTTTAGATAAAGCAATTTTTAATGCCAAACTTTTAATTTTTTTAGGAAGTTTGTGAGCATGAGATCTAACTTGGGGACCAAATATTACAGCTCCCCCTCTCATTTGAGGTGATCTTTTACTACCTTGTCTTGCACTACCAGTTCCCTTTTGTTTAAAAGGCTTTTTTGTTGTTCCTGAAATTTCAGATATAACTTTTGTTTTGTGATTNCCTGATTGTTTTTTTGCATTTTGATATCTAATCATTCTATAAATAATATCTTCTCTGAAAGGAATTCCAAAAATATCTTTCTTAAGATTTATTTCATCTACAAGTTTATTATCCAAAGAGTTAACTTTAACTTTCATTTTTTATTTCACCCTTTTCATTGGAAGTCTCTTGTTTCAAATTATTGTCTTTATCTTCCTCTATTTTTGAAGCTTCTTTGTTCTTTGCACTATCCTCAAAATTATTTTTCTCTGAATTTGATGAAGAACTGTTATTTTCAGATTTTTCATCTGGAATATCATTTTTACTTTGAATTGGTTCTTTTGAAAGATTTTCTTTTTTGCTAGGTTCTGAGGAATTAACTTGATTTGTGGGATAAGGCAAATCTTTATTATTACTTTTTATAGCATCACAAACTGTCACTATTAATCCTTTTGGACCTGGAACAGAACCCTTAATTATAATCAAACCCTCTTGATTATCAGTATTTATTACCTCTAGATTTTGCATAGTCCTTTTAACATTACCAAGTCTTCCTGCCATTTTTTTACCTTTAAAAACTTTACCAGGGTCTTGGCACTGTCCAGTTGATCCATGAGATCTATGCGAAATTGAAACTCCGTGAGACGCTCTATTTCCAGCAAAGTTGTGTCTTTTCATTCCACCAGCAAAACCCTTTCCAATTGAAAACCCAGAAACATCAACAAACTGTCCATTAATAAAATGATCTGGCTTTAAAATTGAACCAATGTCTAAAAACGCATCTTTCGAAACTCTGAACTCTTTTGTTGTATTACTTCCTTCATTTGAATTTTTTTTAAAAAAACCTTTTGTTGGTTTATTAATTTTATTCTTTTTTGAAACGCCGTATGAAAGTCTAAGAGCAGAATAACCATTTTTTTCCAAAATCCTGTGCTCTACAACTTTACAATTATCAACTTTTAATAAAGTTACAGGAATGTTACTTCCATCAGCTTTAAAAACTCTACTCATACCTACTTTTTTTGCTATTAAACCTGTTCGCATTTTTTTCCCTTACAATTTAATCTCAACGTCAACCCCAGAAGCAAGCTCAAGTTTCATCAAGGCATCAACCGTTTGAGGAGTCCAATCAATTATATCCATCATTCTTTTATGTGTTCTCATTTCTAATTGAGTTCTTGCTTTTTTATCGACATGAGGAGAACTTAAAACTGTATATTTCTCTATCCTTGTAGGCAAAGGTATTGGACCACGAACATTCGCACCAGTTCTGGTTGCCGTATTCAAGATTTCTTGAGTACTTTGATCCAGAACTCTATGATCATAGGCTTTTAATCTTATACGAATGTTTTGATTTGTCATATACTACTCTACTATTTCTGCAACAACTCCAGCTCCAACAGTTCTACCACCCTCTCTTATAGCGAACCGAAGACCTTTATCCATCGCAATCGGCGTTAATAACTCAACTGTCATAGCAACATTATCACCAGGCATAACCATCTCCGTGCCTGATGGCAATTCAATAGTTCCCGTAACATCAGTTGTTCTAAAATAAAACTGTGGTCTGTAATTTTTGAAGAATGGAGTATGTCTTCCTCCTTCATCTTTATTAAGAACATATGCTTCAGCCTTAAATTTTTTATGTGGTTTAATTGAACCAGGCTTTGCAAGAACCTGACCTCTCTCAACATCTTCTCTTTTAGTTCCACGAAGCAAAACACCAACATTGTCTCCTGCCTCACCTCTATCTAAAAGCTTTCTAAACATTTCTACACCAGTGCAAACAGTCTTCGTAGTATCCTTAATACCAATAATTTCAATTTCTTCGTTTACATTGATAACACCTTTTTCTACTCTACCAGTAACAACAGTTCCTCTACCAGAAATTGAAAAAACGTCTTCAATTGGCATCAAGAAAGGCTGGTCTAATGGACGAGCAGGTTGAGGTATATGTTCATCTATTTTAGTCATAAGTTCTAAAATAGATTTTTTTCCAGTTTCTTCATTTGTGTCTTCAACTGCAGCAAGTGCAGAACCTTTAACAATAGGAATATTATCACCATCAAACTCATATTTAGATAAAAGTTCTCTTACTTCCATTTCAACTAAGTCTACAAGTTCTGGATCATCAACTTGATCAATTTTATTCATATAAACTACTAATGATGGAACTCCAACTTGTCTAGCTAGCAAAATATGTTCACGTGTTTGTGGCATAGGACCATCAGCTGCATTGACAACAAGAATTGCGCCATCCATTTGAGCAGCACCTGTAATCATATTTTTAACATAATCAGCATGTCCAGGACAGTCTACGTGAGCATAATGTCTTTTTTCAGTTTCATACTCAACATGAGCGGTTGATATTGTTATTCCTCTCTCTTTCTCCTCAGGAGCTTTATCAATTTGTGCATAGTCCATAGCAGTTGCACCACCTGTTTGTGCTAATACTTTCGTAATTGCAGCTGTTAAAGTAGTTTTACCATGATCAACATGACCAATTGTCCCAATATTACAGTGAGGTTTACTTCTTTCAAATTTTTCTTTTGCCATAATTTATCTCCTTAATTAAATTAACCAGAAACTTTTTCTTTTACTTCTTCTGCAACATTATTCGGCACTTGCTCATAATGATCAAAAGTCATAGTATAACTAGCTCTACCCTGGCTCATAGAGCGTAAGTTGTTAACATAACCAAACATATTAGCCAAAGGCACCATACCATTTACTACATGATTGACACCTCTTTGCTCCATACCAGAAACCTGACCTCTTCTTGAGTTTAGATCTCCAATAACATCCCCCATATATTCCTCAGGCGTAACTACTTCAACCTTCATCATCGGCTCTAATAAAACTGCCTTTGCTTTGGGCATTGCTTCTCTAAATGCTGCTCTCGCAGCTATTTCAAAAGCCATCACACTTGAATCAACGTCATGATAGGCTCCATCAACTAAAATACATTTAAAATCTATAACAGGAAAACCTGCTAAATATCCAGATTCAGTTGAATGTTTTATACCTTTTTCAACTCCAGGTATATATTCTTTAGGAACTCTTCCACCAACAATCTTACTTTCAAAGACTATACCTTTTCCCTTTTCAAGAGGTTCAAAATCTAGTATAATCTTTGCAAATTGCCCAGCTCCACCAGACTGTTTTTTGTGAGTATAGTCTACTGTAGTTGATTGAGTTATTGTTTCCCGATAAGCAACTTGAGGCGCACCAACAGTGGCATCAACTTTAAACTCTCTTTGCATTCTATCAACTAAAATTTCTAAATGCAGCTCCCCCATACCCTTCATGACTGTCTGTCCTGACTCATGATCAGTACTGACTTTAAACGATGGATCTTCTGCAGCCAACCTTTGAAGTGCTATACCCATTTTTTCTTGATCTGCTTTTGTTTTAGGTTCAACTGCAACTTCAATAACTGGATCAGGAAATTCCATTCTTTCAAGTATAACAGGGCTTTCAGGGTTACACAGTGTATCTCCAGTTGTTGTATCTTTGAGACCAGCTACCGCAATTATATCACCAGCATATGCTTCTTTCACATCTTCACGAGAATTTGAGTGCATTTGAAGCATTCGTCCAAATCTCTCTCTTTTATCTTTTACAGAATTNAAAACAGAAGAACCTGCCTCAATTTTTCCGGAATAAACTCGCATAAANGTCAAACTACCAACAAACGGATCATTCATTATTTTNAAAGCTAAGGCAGANAAAGGTTCTGAGTCAGAGCTTTTTCTNANNATANTTTCTTCTTCATTTCTATATTTTACACCCTTTATTGCAGGNACATCNAAAGGNGANGGTAAATAATCTATTACTGCNTCTAACATTGGNTGNACACCTTTNTTTTTAAAAGAACTACCACAAAGTATTGGNACAAATTTAGATGNAATTGTACCNNACCTTATCAATTCTTTAATTTTTTNTNTATTNGGAGCTTCTCCATCTAANTATTTTTCCATAACATCGTCATCTAATTCTACTANTGTTTCAAGTAACANTTCTCNATACTTCTCTGCTTCTTCTTTNTGTTCATCAGAAATATCATGATAATTAAACTTTGCTCCAAGTGATTCATCTTCCCAAANTATTGCTCNCATTTCCACTAGGTCAATAACTCCTTTAAAATCAGCTTCTGAGCCAATAGGTAATTGNAGAACTAATGATGTAGCCCCTAATCTATCCTTTATCATATCAACACATCTAAAAAAGTTTGCTCCCGTTCTATCCATTTTATTAATAAAACACATTCTCGGAACACCATATTTATCAGCTTGTCTCCAAACTGTTTCTGACTGGGGTTCTACACCAGCAACAGAATCAAAAACACATACTGAACCATCTAAAACTCTCAAAGATCTTTCAACTTCAATCGTAAAATCAACATGACCAGGTGTATCTATAATATTAATTCTCTTATCGTTCCAAAAACAAGTAGTAGCTGCAGATGTGATGGTTATTCCTCTTTCTTGTTCTTGTTCCATCCAATCCATAACTGCAGCGCCATCATGAACTTCACCGATTTTATGAGAAACACCAGTATAGTATAGAATACGTTCAGTTGTAGTGGTCTTTCCAGCATCAATGTGTGCCATTATTCCAATATTTCGATAGTTACTAAGTTCTGTTTGTCTTGTCATTTTATTACCACCTATAATGTGCAAAAGCTCTATTAGCCTCTGCCATTTTATGAGTATCTTCTCTTTTTTTTACTGAATTACCTTTGTTCTCATGAGCATCAAGAATTTCTGAAGACAATCTGTCTACTATAGTTTTTTCACTTCTTTGTCTTGATGCATTAACTATCCATCTTATTGCAAGCGCTTGAGCTCTCTCAGACCTAACTTCTACTGGAACCTGATATGTAGCACCACCCACTCTTCTTGATCTTACTTCAATTCCAGGTTTTACATTATTAAGAGCCTGTAAAAAAATATCAATTGGTTCTTTATTTTTAATTACTGCGCTGGCCTTATCCAATGCTTTGTATACTATTTTTTCAGACAAAGACTTCTTACCGTCTAACATCATAATATTGATAAACTTAGACAAAACCAAATCATTGAACTTAGGATCTGGATAGATGTTTCTTTTTTCAGCAGCTCTTCTTCTAGACATTTATATCACTTAGGTTTTTTTGTTCCATACTTTGATCTTCTTTGCTTTCTATCTTTTACACCCTCAGTATCGAGAACACCTCTTAAAACATGGTATCTAACCCCAGGTAAATCTTTGACACGCCCACCTCTAATAAGTACAACTGAATGTTCTTGGATGTTATGACCCTCTCCTGGAATATAACTAGTTACCTCAAAACCATTAGTGAGCTTAACCCTAGCAACCTTCCTCAAAGCAGAGTTTGGCTTCTTAGGAGTTGTAGTATAAACCCTAGTACATACACCTCTCTTTTGAGGTGACGCTTCCAAAGCAGGAACTTTATTTCTTTTAAGTTGNTTTGCTCTAGGAGAACGAATCAACTGGTTAATTGTAGGCATTAAAAATATCCCAAAGTTATTGTTTAATAAGAAATTGTGTTTGGCTAAAGCCACGACCAATTATGCGTTGGAAATTAACATATCTTTTAAATCAGTCAACAAAAGAATATTTTAATTTAAACTATGAAGTCAACTTAACTTCTTTATCTTCATTTTCGTCTTTCAAATCTTCTGAAACCTTNAGAAGTTCCTTATCTTTTTTTGCGGCTTCAAGCTTGGCTTGAGCTAAATAGGAACCTGTTCCACAAGGAACTAACCTTCCGACTATGACGTTTTCTTTTAAACCTACTAAACTATCTATTTTCCCAGAAACCGATGCTTCCGTTAAAACACGCGTAGTTTCTTGGAAAGAAGCTGCAGAAATAAAACTATCAGTTTGTAAAGAAGCCTTAGTTATTCCTAACAAAATTGGATGAGCCTTAGCTTCTTTCAAACCTTCTTTTTTAGCATTTGCATTAACATCACTAAACTCTTTTTTACTTACCTGTTCTCCAACAAGTAAAGTTGTCTCTCCTGAATTTATAATTTCTACTTTTTGCATCATTTGTCTNACAATCACTTCAATGTGTTTATCGTTTATCTTTACACCCTGAAGTCTGTAAACATCTTGAACTTCTTTTGTCATATATGATGATAAAGCTTCAACTCCTTTGATTCTTAATATATCATGCGGCACTGAACTTCCATCAACCAATATATCTCCAACTTCGACATAATCTCCCTCTTGTACAGATAAATGCTTAGACTTTGAAATAACATATTCTACAGGATCTACATCTGAATCATCAGACTTTATTGATATCTTTCTTTTCATTTTATAATCTTTACCAAATTCAATTTTACCTGAAATTTCAGCAATAATTGCATGATCCTTNGGTTTTCTTGCTTCAAAAAGTTCAGCAACTCTGGGAAGCCCTCCAGTTATATCCTTAGTTTTTGAAGATTCTTTGGGAACTCGAGCAATAAAGTCACCCGGCTTAACTTTTTGATCAGATGAAACACCTAAAATTGCATCCACAGGTAATTCGTAGCTTGCAGAACTTCCATTTTCTAAAGTTAAAACTTTTCCACTCTTAAGTTTATCATGAATTTCTATCCTAGGATTTAAAGCTTGATTTTTAGCTTGTTGTTTCCAATCAACAACCATTTTACTTGACAATCCAGTTGATTCGTCTATCACTTCACGAGTAGATACTCCTTCTTCAAGATCTTTAAATTTAATAAAACCATTTATTTGTGAAATAACTGGTATAGTAAACGGATCCCATTCAGCTAAAAGATCTCCTTTGTTAATTTCTTGATTTTCTTTTACATTTACCTTTGAACCAGAAGGTAGCCTATGTCTTGCTTTTTCCTTATCTCCCTGAAATATGCATAATTGAGAACTTCTAGATAAGTTAATTGTATTGCCATTACTATCAACAGAAGCTTGAACATTTATAAATTTAACAACTCCACTTACATTTGATTCAATACTTGAAATTTCAGAACCTTTTTGCGCAGCACCTCCTATGTGGAATGTTCTCATAGTTAANTGNGTNCCTGGCTCTCCAATAGATTGTGCTGCAATTACACCAACAGCCTCACCTATATTAACTGGAGTACCTCTGGCTAAATCTCTACCATAACATTTTACACAAACACCAAATTTAGCCTCACAGGTTAGAACCGAACGAATTTTAACCTCTTCAATATTACTAGATTCTATGAGAGGCAAATGTTCTTCTGAAACAATTTGTCCACTGCTTACAAATACTTTTTTTGACTTCGGATCTATGAGATCCTCGGCTAAAGTTCTTCCTAAAATTTTTTCAGAAAGATCCTCAATAACTTCTCCACCCTCTACCAAGGCTCTGACTGTGGTATAGTTTTCGGTATAACAATCCTCAATTGTAATTATACAATCCTGAGCTACATCGACTAACCTTCTTGTTAAATAACCTGAATTTGCAGTTTTAAGCGCTGTATCAGCAAGACCTTTTCTTGCTCCATGCGTTGAATTAAAATATTCAAGGACAGTAAGACCTTCTTTAAAGTTTGAAATTATAGGGTTTTCAATAATTTCTCCAGAAGGCTTAGCCATTAAACCTCTCATTCCTGATAATTGCTTTAACTGAGCCGCCGAACCTCTTGCTCCAGAATCTGCCATCATGTAAACAGAATTAATATCACTTATATTATCGGCTTGCTTTGGAAGAATTTTTTTCATCATTTCATCAGCCACATCATCTGAACACTTTGCCCAAGCATCAACAACTTTATTGTATTTTTCCCCTTTAGTAATCAATCCTTCAGAATATTGCTTTTCATAATTTTTTACTTTCTTCTCAGTAGTATCAAGTAAATTAATTTTATTTTCAGGAATAACTAAATCATCCTTACCAAAAGAAATACCAGCTTTACAAGCTTCTTTAAAACCTAAATCCATTAACTTATCAGCAAAAATTACAGTTTTCTTTTGGCCACAATGTCTGTAGACCANATCAATNGCATTACTAATTTCTTTTTTTGTTAGAATTTTATTAATAATTCCAAAACTAACTTTTGGATGCTTCGGTAAAATCTCACTTAATAACATTCTACCAGGAGTAGTATCAACTGTAACTGTAATAGGTTGATAATTNTCATCAACAGTTTCAAAGCGTGCTTTAATTTTTGTTTGAAGTGTTACAAACTTATTTTCTAATGCAATTTGTATTTCACCAATATTAGCAAANCTCATNCCTTCTCCAACTGCACCTTCAGTCATAAGACTTAANTAGTACAATCCAAGAATCATATCTTGTGAAGGAACAATAATTGGTTTGCCGTTGGCTGGAGACAAAATATTATTCGTAGACATCATTAAAACTCTCGCCTCTAACTGAGCTTCAAGTGAAAGAGGAACATGAACAGCCATTTGATCTCCATCAAAATCAGCATTAAAAGCTGTACAAACTAATGGATGAAGTTGAATGGCCTTTCCTTCGATTAAAATTGGTTCAAANGCTTGAATTCCAAGTCTATGCAAAGTTGGAGCTCTATTTAATAATACGGGATGTTCTCTTATAACTTCAGCTAAAATATCCCATACTTCTGGTCTTTCTTTTTCAACCATTTTTTTTGCAGCTTTNATCGTAGTTGCAAGGTTNTATTTTTCTAATTTAGAATAAATAAATGGTTTAAAAAGCTCTATAGCCATTTTTTTTGGAATTCCACACTGATGTAACTTCAATTCTGGNCCAACAACGATTACTGATCTTCCTGAATAATCTACTCTTTTACCTANAAGATTTTGTCTAAATCTNCCCTGTTTTCCTTTGAGCATATCAGATAATGATTTTAATGGTCTTTTGTTAGTACCAGTAATTACTCTCCCCCTTCTTCCATTATCAAAAAGAGCATCAGCTGCCTCCTGTAACATTCTTTTTTCATTCCTAATAATAATTTCAGGAGCTTTAAGAGTNAGTAATCTTTGTAATCTATTATTNCTATTAATAACTCTCCTATACAGATCATTTAGATCTGAAGTTGCAAATCTTCCTCCATCAAGTGGTACTAGAGGCCTTAACTCTGGAGGAATAACTGGAATGACATTTAAAATCATCCATTCAGGTTTTAATTTAGAGCTTATAAAAGCATCAATNAGCTTTAATCTTTTTACAAGTTTCTTTTTTTTAGTTTCAGAGTTTGTATTTTTAAGCTCTTCTCTAACGACGATTTTTTCTTCTTCTAAGTTTACCTCTGAAAGTAATTTTTGAATAGCTTCAGCACCAATCATACTTTCAAATTCATCTCCAAATTCATTTTTTAAATCATTATTTTCTTCTTCGCTAATCACTTGGAATTTTTTTAATGATTTTACCATTCCTGGCTCAGTAACTATAAAACTCTCAAAATATAAAACTCTCTCTAAGTCTTTTAAAGTCAAATCAAGCAACAAACCAATTCTACTTGGTAAGGATTTTAAGAACCATATATGTGCTACAGGCGCTGCTAGCGGTATATGCCCCATTCTTTCTCTTCTAACTTTTGTAACAGTTACTTCAACTCCACATTTTTCACAAATTATTCCTTTAAATTTCATTCTTTTGTATTTTCCACAAATACATTCATAATCTTTTATTGGACCAAAAATTCTTGCACAAAATAAACCACTTCTTTCTGGTTTAAAAGTTCTGTAATTTATAGTTTCAGGTTTTTTTATCTCACCATGAGACCAAGAAATCATGTCTTCAGGACTTGCAATGGAGATTTTAATATAATCAAAATTAGTAAAATTTGGTTTTTCAATTAACTTCATCAAATCACTCATAAAAAATCTCCCATTAAATATTTTGTTCTAAAAGTTCTATATTNAAACCTAATGATTTTAGTTCCATAATAAGAACATTAAATGATTCTGGAATTCCAGATTCAATATTATCATCACCTCTAACAATAGTTTCATAAGCCTTAGTTCTGCCTGAAACATCATCGGATTTAACTGTCAACATTTCCTGAAGAGTATAAGATGCACCATAAGCCTCAAGTGCCCAAACTTCCATTTCACCAAATCTTTGACCTCCAAACTGTGCTTTACCACCTAATGGCTGTTGAGTTACCAAGCTATATGGTCCAATCGACCTTGCATGAATTTTATCATCTACAAGATGATGAAGCTTAAGCATATAAATTTCACCAACTGTAATTGGTCTATCAAAATAATTACCTGTTCTTCCAT
>PALK01000017.1 GCA_002710765.1 Rickettsiales bacterium
CTATCTGTAAAGATCGCCAAAGATCGCCACTTTTTTAGGGCCTTACACATTTCTCTGAGAGTTCCACCATCATGACTTTGGTTAGTTCCTACTGTTGATATGAGATATCAACTATTATTTTACATTGTTATGTATTGTTATAGTAAGGACTGTAATGGTTAATTTCTACTGATGGGAAGATAAATCTAACGCTGGGAGTCCGCAGGTTTGAGAGGGTTTTTGGCAACTGTCTTTTAGTGGCGATGGTCATGAAAATAAGATTCAAATCTGGAAGTTAGAGATTCAAATCTTTTTGTGGTCATTATAGTTACTATAGAAGACCGATCCGTCTGTAAATATTTACACAAAAACAACGGCTACTCAATTCGTCGTTATAAATATATTTAGTAGGTAGAGGATCGCGATCTGAGTGCACGGCGTTGAATACTTTCTGAATCTTGATGTGACACCAATCATTAAATCCTAAAAAGGGTTACTGCGAGCCTGTTTATCATATATTTATACTTCCTACCCTTGCTAAATACACGCTATACGACGGACCTGATACACTGATCACTAACAAGTTACTTGAACTGGGTGGGCACCGTCCAGTTTATTTTGTATCAATAAATATATCTTCCGTTTCGTTTCGTGACATTATATAAAGTCTCGCCTACAAAATAATGAAAAAGAAAATCACTCTTCTTCGTGTATACTTTGATAATTATGAGCAGGAACTTTGATGGCGAGGTCTGCTTGACAAGTAGGGCACTGTAATAATAAACATTTATAATTAGCGACTTCCCAAGAACGGTGAAGAATTAAAGTAGAGTCACAGTTGAAACACTTCATAGTTATCACTCGGGTGAAATAATGACATGAGTTTTATTTTTGAACTCGCCACCAGTTTCATGGTTTACAGTTATCTTACCATTTACCAATTTGGCGATGTCTTCGGCTACGACCAGTTCGTCAGGACGTTCACAATCGTCCACAATAATATATTTACCTTGAAACCAAGCAGGATGGTCTTGAATGAAGGTTAAGATTCCGGCTCTTCCGATCCAACCATCTATTTCGCTGGCAGAAACATAATCAAAAGTTCCAGTGCAAGGCCCATCTATAATAACTAAATCAAAGTTATCGTCTTGTAGTCCTGCAGATAAGGCTTCATGATTATACCATAAAGTATCAGGATATTTATCTTGCTTCGGAGTGGGACTAAGTGGGGCATGAATATATTTACTGCGATGAGGGCCAACATTAAACCGAGTAGCCAAGTTAAGCCATTTAGCATTATCTTCTACCGATATGACGGACCAGTGTTTTAGTAATTCATGTGTTCCAGAACCACTACCGAACTCTAAGATAGTCTTGCCTTCGGGCAGGATACTCTTAATATCTTCATAAAGTTCTTCACTAATGGCCCATTCTCCGAAACCCATAGATAGGGTATACACGATACCTACTTATATCTAACTAAAGTATTCATCTACAGGTTCAACTCGGTTTTCTAAATTATAATAATCTATGTATTCTTCAATAAAGGTATAGTTAATAGTTCCAAGACTGTGAGCAGGTTTCAACTCCATTCCGGACTCAAACTCTGTCCGGTCTTTACTTTTAGTAAACCCATATGAACCACTGCCAGATGCTGAGCCATAATCATATACTTTTACTTTGAAATCCATAAAAGATTCAGACATACTTCCTAAATAATCAAAATCTCGGAGATCTGCTGGGAAGGATTCTCCAATACGAACAAAGAACCATTCTGATTCAGGATAAGTTTCATTATCTTTAGCCATTAGTTCTACCATGTTGTTAATATCTCCTTCAGGATTATAAGATTGATACCACTTGGTTCTTTCAGTAGACATAATTTGCCACACGGGATAGATGTAGGGTGTTCCATAACGATTACCAGAATTACTATCATATTGTCCCCACATAGTATCTTCAAACACCTCTTCAGGAAGTTTACCAATAGTTTTTTCAAAGAGTCTTTCAATCTTATCTGCTATTTCGGCAGTATAGCCAAAGTAAACATCAGAATAGTGACCCATGGTTTAGGATGGTCTTGACTGCTATATGTAGTTAAGTATAAATAACTGTTCGGTGAAGACTGGTTACTATGAAATCACTGCGTAATCCCATGTCCGATCATCAGGACACAGACCACTTTTCCTACAATAAAAGTTGGGAAGAGATTGAGGCTATGTTAGACAAGGCCGAGCGCAAGATGAACAATTGGATTACTGTGTTTTATGAGGCACAAGCCCGTAATAATAAAAGGGTTATGAAAGATGCTGCTCGTAATAAGAAAGCATTAGAAGGAGTTATAAAGACTCTACGGTGGACTTTAGGAGATAAAAACATCAAGAACCCATTGAATTGATGTGTTAATATGGTAGTTAAATCAGCCACGAAAAAGAAACTAATGGATATGGGTATCCCTGAAGAAGTAGCACATTTATTATCGGACGATAGAAAGTGGGCCGATGCCAGTGGGATGCAGCAGTGGGATACTATAAAAGATTTAATGAACCGACCTTACCAAGAGTTCGTAGATATAATTAGACCCGTCATGAATCATTATCCTTTCAAGAATGCACCCGTAGAAAATCTTATGCTGTGGCACGGTATAATTGATGAAGAGTTTGTCAACCAACATCATATAAAACCTGAAGAAGCAGTATTTTATACAGGCGTAGGTCATGTAATGTATCTGGGTGGTGGTTCTCCTGTTCCAGCCATCAAAAATCGTTTAAAGCAATATGTGGAAGGTTCTGCTATTCCAGAATACAAAAAATGGAACGATGAATCATTAGACTCCAAGCGGTTGAGATTTCAGAAAGCATGGTCACCCGTATCACTACATCATAACTCTATTAACTATAAGATGGTTTGGTTTGACTTATTTTAAGCCACTAAAGCCAATCCTACTAAAGCAGAAGTTCCTAATACTTTGGCACCGACTAATCGTTGGTTAGTTTTGAGAACACCTACAGAATATAAGCCGATAATAATAGCATCAATAAGCAGAATGGTAGCAATTGAGTTGGGTATACCTAATGTTGAGCCTTTCATATTATTCACAATCCTTTGAGTAGACTTGCACCTGACGAGATCGCAGTAGAGGCTACATATGCATCAGGATGACGCATCATAAATGTATAATTAGCAAGAGCACCCAGCACTATAACTAAACCTATGCCACCTAAGATATATCCTGCGGGACGATTCCATCCAAACAGAGGTTTAGAGTCTGATGCCGCAACTGTAGTAACTACTGTTTCTTTATCTGTATCTAAATTAGTTTCCTCGGGTTGCTCTTCACCGCCGGGACCCAGTTCAGGAGTGGTGGTATTGCTACCTTCCTCATCTGCAGACATGGTATCTACACGTCTTAAAGTTATTTCAGGTAGTCCTGAAGTATATTTAGGTTTCGCTGTGAGTGTGCCATCAGGATTAGTAGTAACTACATATCCATCTTCCCAAGCATCTAAAGTTTTGGTAGCACCATCATCACCTTGCCAGAGAGAAGATCGTTGCCTGTCATTAAGATATGTCCAGTTAAGTTCATTTGATGGGCCACCATAGAATGCAGATACATTTTGTAAGTCATCGCCAACCCATTGGGTTAGAAATGGTGCGTTAAATAAGTTATTTCCAAACATGATATCACTTCTTCAAAGTTATTAGTAATGCTACGAAGGCTAATCCTCCGAGTCCGTAAAGTAAGAAAGGAGTTTGCGTATCGTCATCAGTATCGTCGTTATTATCACCTTCTCCACCTGTTCCTCCACCGCTGGTAGTAATATTGGTTACACCAGTTTCACAATCTTTTGTTTCTTCTTCTGATAAATGAGGGCAGACGCTACCGCCTCCAGAAGCAGGAGTTGTAACAGTTCGGTTGCGAGTTCGGGTGCCACATTCATCGTCTGACCAAGCCGACCATTCACTCCACGCACTAACTACACAATTTACTGGGTCGCTTCCACTGCTGCCACCATTACCTGAACCACCCGTATCCGGGGTTTCTTCATAAACATCTATGAGAGAAATATAAACTTCATCATCAATAGATTTATCTGTATTAGTATATAGATCTGTGCCCTGAACTTTTATGTCAAACCGAGCAATACCTGTCCAATCAGAATCTATGTCTACTTCTAAATAATCTCCGCCTTTGAGGATAACTATGGTAGAATCACTATCTTTAGATACGACTCCATAAGAACTATCACTAAATTGGTCTTGGAATCTTTCTTGGAATCCATATTCACCACGAGTTTCAAACTTAAACTCTAATTTAACTTGATAACCATCTCTAACTTTTATTTTCACGGCACCTGATTTGGTGCTTCCACCATCATAATTAGATAAACCTAATTGATTATCATTAACCCACCACCAACGTCCATCGTCCATGGCATCGCCTTCTGTTCCACGAATAGTAAACTCAGAAAAAGGTCCTGAACTACAGGTTTCGGTAGTAGCAGATCCAGAATCAGTGCACAGGGCTTGAATAGATTTAAGTGTCCAACCAGATACTTGTTGCCAACCTTCTAAAACCATTCCCTTCACTCTCAATTATCACTGATAAAGTTATGTCTAATCTTGAACTCGGCACTACCCAAATCATAAGAAGCATTGGAGGTTGGAAGAACATGGCCATTCAAAGCAATACCATCAATTTCTAAACTATTACCGCTCTTCCGAGCAACTTGAAGTATTCCACGAAGTTGTGCTAATTCGGCAGAAGTTAAATCTCCTCCAGTTCCGGGTGCACCGTCTTGACCATCCTGTCCAGCATCTCCTGTTGGACCTTTGTCCCCAATAATACCTTTATCTCCTGTTGGACCCTTGCTTCCTGTATCTCCTTTATCACCGATTGGACCTTTCGGGCCGGGCGGACCTTGTGGACCAGCAGGGCCTTGACCTTGTGGGGCTTGTTGAGATACTGGCCTACCCGGTTGTCCTAATAAACCACTCCATGGGGCCTCAAATAGATCAGATTGAACGATTCCCATACCTTTATTGCCACCTCCCGACTATTTAATGGTTACCATCGCAGCATTTATATACCAGAAGCAATAAACTCTTAATATGCCCATTGATAACGAGATACTGTCTCCCGTTCCGATTTGGATTTGGGTAGACCCAAAAACTAAAAAGAAGCATTTAACTGGAGGTTATGGCCAACCTGATATGACTAAGTGTTTGTGCTCTAAGAAAATTACTACTAAGACTGTGGTAGATGTGAGAGATGTAGTTCCATACAAAGAGGGTCAAGATTATAATCAATACTGTTTAAAATGTTTGAATATGTTAAGATACGAAGCCTTGGAATACAAAATATATTTCGCAGCCGTAGATACTCCCGTGAAAGGTAAATCTTTTGGTGGAGAAATTATCGCAGGTCAATTAACTCGTCGTTCACCACCTACTGAACTTAATAACGCCCCTGCTAAACCTAAAACTGCTAAAATTAAAGATGTGGCCGGATCACCTCCTCCTAAGAAATACAAACATAGATTAAAATCCAGCATGAAGCCTAAGAAAGTTAAATCTACTAAGAGTCAAATGCCTAAAAAGAGAAAAACTCGTTCTGATAAGGGTCAAAAGCGAGGACCTCGCACTGCAAAGGTAGATAAAGGTAGCAACACTACTGATACACATGGAGAGAAGTCTGCTAAAGAAATTGTTGGTGGAAAGCGTAGCAAGCGTAGCAGCACATCTATGGAAGATGTATCCTGAATTAACAATGCAAGAAATTATTGACTTGGCTGACAATCAGGCTGGGTTATTGAACGGTGAGTGGGATGTATAAGTGGGGATTATCCAATTGGGATTTGAAAAAGGCTGTTGAGTTAGCCAAGAAATCTGTAGAATACTACGATAAACGCTTCGGCAAGGGCGGAAGTGGCAATTATCAACATAATCGTTTGGAAGGTTGTTTAGTGGGAACTAAATGTGAATATGCTACTTTCGGCTGGTTACGATGGAAGATGAAAGGAAGTGGTCGTAAGATTACAGCCGATTTTGAAAACCTGACCAGTCATACAGATGTGATGTGTGACGAACAGAAAATAGAAATAAAAGGATTACGCAACCATCAATGGGATCCTTTCAAGCGATGTATACCTCCAACTCAATTAGATAAATATGTCAAAAAGAATGCTATTGTTATTTGGGCTACTTGCGAGGCAGACCAAAAGAATCCTGAAGTAAAACTATGGGGTTGGAACTGGGCTTCTGATGTCAAAGATAAAGGTGTCTTCCGTAAAACTATTTGTGATAACATCTGGTTGAAGGACGATAAAGATATGCGGTCTATGGATTCCTTGATTGACGTGCTCAGCGAAAATATAAATAGCGAAAGCCAGTAAATATATGGTATGAGCCTATTTGCTGCAGCGTTTGTTGGTGGCATGACCGTATGGTTAATCAACTATATGGAAGATAAAAAGACTGAAAAAGACCTCACACAAATGTATTATGATAAGTATGGGGCACAATGGGATGAAAAGATTTATCCTCAAGGTGTCGTTCAGAATGCATTAGGTTATGGTGAATCTCCTACTTTGTATTATAATGAGGCTGAGACTCTGAAACCAGTTGGTGAAGGACTCAAAGGCGCACAACGAAATAAAATTGTGATAGATCGCAGTGATGTAGAGTATTATTTTAATTTTAGAATGGGTGACCAAACAGGAGATTTGAAAACCAGCCAGAACATACCCATGTGTTTTACGGTGTCTTATGATAATCAAGGTTCATTTGATTTCAAGGTGGGTGAAGTAGCAGGAGTAGTAAATCTCCTTGATGACGCAAACTTCTATTATTCTTCTAACCCAAAACATATGAATTATTCTCCTGATGGTTGGAAGTGGGTAGAAACGTTACGCACACCTGCTTATGTTTTAGAACATAATAACATGGAGTTTACACCGCACCTTCCTGCCAGTCCTAATACTATGTGGAGAGGCGCAAGAGTGTTCAATGAGCATGAAACGATTCCTGAAGGTGGTGCCCGACTTAACGAAAGGCAAACCGAATCTATGGATATATATTTAAGAAACCCAAGTAATAAAGAGGAAGTAAAGTTCTTTACAGTATATTTTAAAGATCGGGCAGACTATTATTATGATGACCCAGACTTTGATAGATATGATTTCCGAAGCAAGGAACTTATGGTAGAAATAAGGGATATGTTGGGAGAAAGAATGTTTTTGTCGCCCCTTCCTACATTTAATGCAGAATCAGAAGTTGTTAGTGGCAAAAAGCGTGGAAAAGTTATTTCTATGATTGGAAGTGATCCACGTCTTCGTAAACTAACTAAAGATAAAGATATTACTCCAGAAGAGGCTGCGAAAAGGTTAGAAATATCTGCGGAACAGTTTGCAGTAGAGTTTGATGACTGGGCTGAACAAGAAATGAAAACCCACGGATATGATATATCTTTCCGTGAGTGGGCAGATGAAGAATCTGGAAGTCATGGTGATATAGAATTATTAGATTGGGCACAACACGAAGAAGAATCGCATGATGCTCGTTATGATGCAGAATCATATAAGCCTCCTGCCAGTGCAGTTAGTAATGCTAAGCGTGGTTTAAGTTTAAGAAAAGAGTTTGGCCGGGGTGGATTATCACCTTCAGAAGCGAAAGCGCAAGGAATTGATTCTGGTGTTACTCGTGCTCGTAAAATAGCATCTGGTAAAGTAAGTCGTCATGATGTGCGTCGTATGTCTGCTTTTAATCGTCATCGCAAGAACTATCGTCCTGAAAAGAAAATGCCTGATGGTGGTCCAACCGCTGGAACGATCGCATGGTTATTGTGGGGCGGAACTTCAGGAGTGAATTGGGCTAAAAATAAATCTGCTTCAATGAATGCAGAATCAGAAATAGTCGTCGTGCCAGAATGTTTGTTTTGTGAAAATGATGATACTGATGAACCTTTAGTAGAAGTATTGTTAGATGGATATCCAGAACTTATTTGTGAAAGTTGTATGGATCCTAATAATTGGGCTGCAGAATCTTTTGGACCTGTAGACGAAGATGGAATCTTGGCCAAAGCCTTGGCTAAGGCTCGTGCTAAAAGTAAAGAACCTCGTCGTCCATTAAAAATAACTAAATTACCACATCGTAACCAGAAGTCACTTAAAGATTTTGAAGAGTTTAATTCTGCTATTGTGTATCGGAAACCTGAAGGTATAGTAGCACAAGTCATGGCTAAAGAAAAAGCCTTACAACAATTAGCACTCTCTGAAGCCTTGTTAGAATTAGAACAATACATTAGATTAGGTATGATTACCGAGGAAGAGGCATTTCGTAAAATAGTGCAGATGTCACAATAGGTGGCACAAATGTGGATAAATACATTTGATATTGTGCAAGAACCTGCAGATACTGAATTAAAACACACTGGTCAAGCGTGGTTGTTTGATGGTGCTCTAATGATCGCAGAAATAAACGTTACAGGTCGTGATGGCACTAATTTTATTATATTTAAATCAGGTGGACAAGATGGCGTAACCAAATGGTTACAGAAAAATGATTACCAATTAAGTTGGAAAGCCATTAAAAGAACTGAAGTCCCGTCAACAGATGAAAAAATTAGAATTAGAATGGCTATGGACCCCAGCCTTGGTTTAATACAGTTTGATGATGGTAGAACTATAAATAAATCTGATGTCATGGGGCCATGGGCTATCAATGAGGTAGGACATAGAACGATGTCCAAGAAATTAGGCACTCTACAACCAAAAGAAACCAATAGAACGTATGTGGTAGTGGTAGATGGTAGTATTGTAGCCTTTATGCCTATGGAGGCTTTTCAAGATCCTCGTTATGGTATCACTGATTACGAAGGTGGTGGCCATAATTTCTGGATACCTTTTATGATGTCTGGCGGTAGGTCAGGAACAGGATACATTATGACAACAGAAGTTCCTCAACTACAAGCAAATATACTTCTTAAAGCGTTAAAGAACCAAACTAAAGGCGAAAAGATGCAGGAAATCTTGGGTTATGTTTTAAATAATTCACCTATGGCACCCCTTCCGGAGTTTCAACCCCGATTAGAATGGATGGCTCAGAAACAACAAGAAATAATGGATGACGAAGAAATAGATATTGAAGAGTCTGCTGGTAGAATGAGTCAAGAACTGATTAGGGCCATAAAAAGTAAAAAGCCTGAAGTTTTTGATAATAGTTTTACTCTGGACGGCGGTTACGTCGTGGAAGGACGAGAATACGAGTGGCCAAAACCATAAGTAGGTAGTTGCTATACTTATATTTATGGAACCAGCATGGCTTAGAGATCAGGCTATTGTAGGTAACATCGCCGCTATTGCCAAAAACCGAGAAGTAAAGTGGACATGGAATCTTCCTGATGGTAAACAAATTGGAATCCGTCAGACTCGCATCGCTTGGTCTCGGGACTTTGAACGTTGGATTACTATGTTAGGTATAGACCAGAGACATTTAGACATATTTATATCTACTAACCAATTGAATTGGAAGGCTCTTCCTGAACTACCTCCTCCCTACCGAGTTAAAGGCCGGGGCGTGAATACGAAAGGAAGAAAATTATATTCCACTCGTTGGAAATACTTTTTGACACCTGAAGGATTGAAACCATATGGATTAAAGTTTGAGGAAGTGTGGTTAGGTAAAAACATGGTCTGGGATTTCGATCATGAAGATTTAAGTGTATCTTTCCAAGATGCTTACCAAGTATATAATTATCTTACCGAGGCTGGAATGCATCCCACAATAGTGTTTTCAGGTAGAAAAGGTTTTCACGTTTGGCTTACTGGTGATGAATCTGCTCAAATGGCAGGAGTTCATTTACATGATTTAAAAGATAACGAGGACCCTTTGCGAGATATAGGTAAAATATATGCTCGGGTAGTAGCAGATACTACTTTCGCTGCCACAGGAAATGCACACCCCAGTTTAGATTTAAGTCCTAATTACCGTCAGGGACTGATCCGTCTTCCCTACAGTGTTAACCAGCAAGTGGTTTGGCCTCTGTCCGCAGAAGAAATAAATATACTCCACCGCAGTGAGTTCACTACCGACGCAGAAGTTGGAAGTCTACTACATCCTTGGCAGAAACAAAATCTTTTCTATCGTGCCGGAAATCAGTGTTTCCGTAGAATGTTAGATAACTTTGATTAGTATAAATAAGTGATAGCCTCATAGATATCCTATGCCAGAAGGTCCAGAAGTTAAACGCACTACTGAAAGGCTTAATCGCTTTTTACAAGGAAGTAAATTACAAGAAATTGTGGTAGAAGACGACCGCTGGTTTCAGAATCAAGTAAGAGATGAAGTAAGTTTATTTATGTCAGAGTTAAGTAAAGGTCCTCTGGAAATTAGATCTGTGGATTGTAAAGGGAAGTTTATTTATTTCCAAATTGGGAAGTTTGACGTGCATCATACTTTAGGAATGACTGGGACATGGAGATTTCCCGGCAAAGGCGACCACAAACATCGTAGGTTAGTTCTCAAAACCGATAAAGGTGAGATTACTTATGTGGATTATCGTAAGTTTGGAACATTTAAGATATTTCATGATAAACCTGAGACCCTGCAGAAGAAATTAGGAACTTTGGGACCTGATTTATTGAACGAAGAAGTATCAGAAGATTTATTTTTATCACGAATGCGAGGAGAACATACTCGCAAAGGATATAATCACAAGGAAGTAACACAAGTTATGATGGACCAGAAAGCCGTGGCAGGCATTGGTAATTATATTAAGGCTGAAGCACTGTATATGTCTAAGATTAATCCTCGTGCCAAAGTGGGAGATTTATCTGATGAGGAATTAAAAGAATTAGGAAGAGCCTGTATCTGGGTTATTCATGCCAGTTACAAAGCCCGAGGTGCCACTATCAGAAATTATAAATTACCTAATGGTGATGTCGGTGATTATAAGTTTGAGTTCCAAGTATACTCCCAGAAGACCGATCCGTCTGGAAATAAAGTTATTAGAGAAGAAACTGCAGATAAACGCACAACTCATTGGGTGTCAGAAATACAAACCCGGGGTGTGACAACACAAAACCATTTATAGTCGGCGGAATAAAATAAGTTTATGAGTGTCATCAACTATGTTTCAGGTGATAGGTATGTTTTACTTATTGTGAACCAAAACGCTGCTCAGGTATGGGGCACTCAAGATGCATTAGTGAAAGGATATCGTATTTCAGGAGAAAAGAAAAAGAAGACTTCGGCTTTAGAGGATGTCTTTGTGTTTCCCAGTATTGATAAATGTCTTAGCATGATTCAAGAATATGTAGATTTACAAACCGACATGAGAGAATCTCAAGTAAGACAAGGTGGAGATTATGAGGGCAGATATGTAGCCGTATCAGCAGGACCTCTTAATGATATCAAAGAGTCTACAACTTATTTAGATGGACTTTATGACGAATGGGCACACGATTATCCGGATCGGCAAAATGACATGCATTTTATTTTTGGTGATGAGGACGGCGATGGAGTGCAAGATAATTGTGATGGAAACCTAATTACTCGGAAAATAACGTATCCTGTAAAACAAGTAACTCCACAAATAAAAGATTATGTTACTGAAAGAGCAGAAGCCGGTTTAGCCACTCAAGGCCATATAACTTTATGGGCACCACAGAAAGATTTAGATAGTCGTAGACAGGATATTAGATTATACGAGTGGTTAATTATACCAGTGGAGGGTTATGAATGAGTGGAGTAATCAATTGGCTAAAAGGTAACACTGTGTATATTGTTACTTTAACGCTGTATGGTAATCCTGATGGACACTTGGACACCATCTCAGAAAATAATATAGATGAACACAAGAAATCACCGTTTCAACAATGGATATTTAATTCAGGGGAAGAGGCCGTAGAAGCAGCCCAAGCCATCGCTGCCGCCGTAGATAAAAGCACAGGTCAAGATTTGGGAATAACATTGAAAGAAAATATCATGGCTGGTAGTCAAGATATAATTTTATGTGTAGAGTTATACGATAAATCTGATGATACTGTGCAATTTAGAATATATGTAACTGCTTTTCAGAAGCAAGGTAGGGAGTGGTTGTAATGGGTTATCGTAGTTATGGGTTTTTTGCATTTCCTAAAAAATATCTTCCTGAATTAGAAAGAAGAGTTATTGAAGCAGATATAAAGTGGATGATAACAGAGGATTCAGGAAAAAAGACTCTGGATTTGGGTCATTTTGAAGAAGTAGATACTTTTGAAGATCGAAATGGGTTTGGAGAAATGTTGAAACTTACTTTTTCAGAATGGAAGTGGTATAGTGGTTATGATTTCCCACAAATAGTAGAAACCTTTTTGTATGAAATGGATGAAGCCGATCACTATCTTAATCCGGAAGAGGCAAGAGAAAATACATTTAAAACTTTAGACATTACTTATCCCTTAAGATTCATTAACTATCCTGCTAAACAAATTGATAATGTTATGCGAGTTAATACCTATGAAGAACCATATGCTTTTGTGAGAGTAGGTGAGGAATACCCAGATACGGAAGTAGCCACCAATATGTATGATATTTACGCCCAGACCTATATTTCTAATCATCCCATAACCGAACAACCTCCCGTAACTACAATTGTTGTAGATATTACCAGTAATAATGAACAAGAAGTGGTGGCACTGGCTGAAGAGTTCAATAAGATTTATAATCCGAAATTAAGTGCACTATCTTCCCAAGAATATTTTGATCAGATAGACCAAACACCTCGTAAATATTCTCCTTATGTTAAGCAAGGAGAACCACCTAAACCCGATATGTGGACTAAAAATCTTTATTATGGGTGGCACAGCGACCAATTCGCTTCGGGAGATGGCCTAACATCCTTGGATATATTAGTGGCTGACATGGCTAAATGGTGTCTTGAACACTCCGAGCCTTATGCTCACCGAGATATTACTTTAGCGGCGTTTACCTTCACTGAGGAGAGTGAACCTATAGATCACGGTCAGAAAATTGATGTAGATTTTGAATTAACACCACATTGGGATATGGATATCTATCTAAATAACGATTACTATAGTGAGATATAAGATATAAATATGTGCGAAAGGAAGAAATCTTATGGGCCTTAAACAATACGCCGAGAGAATGACTATTTGTCGGACATGTCCTGAATTAAAACGCAAGTTAACAGGAAGTTTCTGCAACATATGTGGGTGTAATATGAAGTTAAAGACGCAAGTTAAATCTGCTAAATGTCCTTTAGGAAAGTGGTGACGTGGCTAAAGGTAAAGATATATTAAAAAAGGTAGTTCTTTGGAGGATTATTTCCATTCTTTTAACCCTGACAACTATCTGGATTGTTGAGGGAGATATTAAAGATGCTACGTTTATTACCGTGGTGTTACATATTATACTAATTATTTCGCATTGGATATTTGAATCCATTTGGGACAGTAAGTATAAATAACAAGTCACACGAAATCTACATATGGTTGATTTCGGTCNGGGGCAGGATAAACTGGCGATGCCATTAACCACCGTGATGGGACGTATAATTATCTCACCTGTCAGCACTATCAATTATCTTTTCCATACAGATTATTACCAATGGATGGCACAGCATGAAACCGAGTTAAAGAATCTNNANAANATGAATTGGTGGAGGGCACAGAAAAACGAACAGGAAAGAAATATGCCTCGCCATGCTAATCGCTCATATAATTGGATACCACATCGTATATTAGACATTAGAGAAAAACTTATTGAAACACAGTTATCATATTTATTTGGCGACCAAAANTGGAATGAGAAACCTTTCTCTAACGATCTGGATTGCAGACATTGTGGTGTTCATATGCAAGACATTAGTGAATATATTTCTAAAGTAACTAACTCCTTAGATGATATCTGGAACTGGCATAACGACGAAGAAAAAGATTTTGAACCATCTCTCCAGCAAGTTTTAGATTTCTACGACGATAAATATCCCGAATTAGTTAAAGAAAAGGCTCGCTTAAATCTACCTACATATGGAAGTAGGACTATGGTGGGTCACATAAATGGTTTCTGCCATGTCTGTTGGGAAGATATTATAAAACCACAGTTNGGNTGGGANGATCGTCTGGAATAGTATAAGTAAGTGATAGCCCGAACATATCTCATGGACGATTTCGTTATTGAGGTTCATCAAGTTCCAGATGGCAAAGCCATGACTGGATTTGAAGTTTACGAACCGGGGGTTGAGGCCACNGTAGTTCAAATCAGAAAAAGATGGGAACCAACTTATGCTTATTGTCCTGAATGCACTCAAACTACTGAATATGATAGTCGTTGGAAGGAACACCGACAGCGCAGATTAGGTCCTGATGATTACAGACAACGATTTAAACAAAAAGAATGTGCCGACAGCCCTACTGGTTGGACTAATCAATGTCTTAATTGTGGTTTTGAACTTAAAGATACTGAAAACGAGGAAGTTAGTAAAGTAGAAGACCGGGGCGAAGATGCCGAAATAGAATGGATGAACACAGGATATATGTATGAAGGTGGCTGGTGGCTGGGCATTGATAAAATTAAAGAAATGTTGAAGATCGGAAACAGTAGTGCTGTAGAAATAAACTTTGCTTTCGTAATAGAGGGACAAACCCGATTGTTACCCTATGATAAACTAAGGGAAGTTGTGAAAACTAAAACTATTTTGAATCGTGAGGGCAGTAACGACCTTGGATTCCCTATTCATATCTTTAGAACATTATAAATAGTTGGCTGAGAGAAGTGATAATTATGATTAATCAGCCATGGGCCAAAAGAAATTGGTATACTTGGACTAATGCTTATACTTCAGGAACTAATGATGTGTTAATCAATATGAGTGAAAATACTACTACCATAGATCTCAATCAAGTAGTCAGTTGGAATATCCGTAATAAGTTCGGTGGGCCTAAGTTAAGAGTAGAACTAACTGTTACCTTGGCTAATGGAAAGATTTTTACATTTTATGATGACGTGCCTGAACAGATATTTCAGACCGAGGCTTTCTTCAAAGCCATGGCAGATGCTAACTTATTGTAGGTGGAATAATGACAGAGTGGATTCAAGTAGGTGGGCCTTGTCGTCGTCAATGCGATGTAGATAAAGATACTTTAATCTGTCAAAGTTGTGGCATGTATTATGGAAAAGCCGGTGAAGAATAATGTGGCAACCCTATCGTGTCCTGCTCATGGGAGTTCCCACTCTTGGTAGAGTTGATGGACGAAGCCAATCAGGTGCTGTTTATGAGTGGATATCATCTCGTGATGTGCACCAAGTCTTTTACTCAGGTTTCGGAGATACATTTGACAGATTTATTAATCAAGTAATAGATATAAGAGATGACATTCTTAATCAACCCNCTGGACCCGGAATATTAAGTGCATTGTTTGGAAATACATGGCCTCGCTTTTATAATACTGTATCTACAGGAAAAACAATGAATATAATTAACTACCAAGATAAACTCTTGCCTTTGTTTCCGATCGAAGTAGAGGCAGTCATTGTATTAACCAATCCACAGTATCGCCGTCAGATGAAAACCAATCCTAACAAGTTGGCTTGGAAGGCATGGTATGACGCACGAAATATNCCTGTGCTGTTTATGAGAGAAGATGGTATCTTTGATACAACATAATAATATAAATAGTAGGCGCATAGCACTTTACCTATGGTTGTGCTACCAAGTCCCTATGCTTATGCGTGGTTTGAAGCACCTGAAAAGCAATTTAACTTAGAAGTTAAAGTTGGGTGCAAAGACCCGAACAGCGTAGACTATTGTGAAGATTGTCAAGTAGAGGACAATTCTCGCTGTGGTCCGTGTAATGCAGGATGGACTAAAATTAATGACCCTAACATGAAATGTTGGGCTGTGGGAAGCATGACAGTAGATTGTGCTAACGGTCAAATCTTTTACCATCCTATGGGGTGTCGTGATTCAGATAGTTATACTGGAAATGATTGCACTTGCGGTGGCATAGATGCTTTTGAAGGATGTGGTCAGCAGATTGATCCTCGTAATCGCAAATGGCAAAACCGAAAGCAGAATGTTACTTCCAAAAACCCACAAGTTAAATATAAGCCAGCCAAGGGAAAACCGGGGTATGTAAAGACATATTCAGGTGATTATTCTTGGGACCGTGTGCTATGGGGCGTAACTTCTGATGGAATGCCAGTGTTTAAACAAGGTAGTAGCGATTGGACTAAGGCCACAGAAGAGTCAGGTGGTTTAGTTAAAGAAAAAGTCTATGATATAATCAAAACTAATTGTGGTGGAACAGTAACTCGGGTAGATCTAACCGAAGATGATAGAAAAACTATTCCTCCTGTCTTGGGAGTGTCTACTTCGGTGGAAGGGCCTTCTGTAACTGCTACTGCAGGAACGCCAGCGTCAGGATTGTCAAATACATCTATTTCAACTCAAAGTAGCGTTATCTCACCTGTTACTTCTGGACCTGCAGAGGAAGAACCCGGGTCTTTAGCCGGATTAATCTGGCCTATTGCGGGCGTAATAGGTTTATTAGGCTTCATGAAACTAAGAGGTGGAAAGAAATGAATAGATCTGGTTTAATGTTAGCCGTGGGAACTATGGAAGACATCTGGCACGAACACGGCGAAGAAATTGTGCAGTGGATTATTGATTATACTGATTTTCACCAAAATGAGTTAATACAACCATATATGACTAATGATGACCCTGCAGATATTGACTGGGACGAAATATTTTATCAGTTTTTAGAAAGATTTATGCAGGAGGCTCATACTACTGAAGGTGAATGGATACAATGTAGTAGAGTTATCTTCGGTGAAAAGGATTTCATAGTAGATACTGAACACTTAGGTGGATATAATCGCACCTTCCCTGCAGATTTAGAAGATGCTTTCAAAGTAGGTAGTGGAGTAGGTAACAGTGAAATGACTTCATGGACTTATTCTGATGATGCCTACATGGGCGATGTCTTCGGTTANACAGAAGAATCAGAAGATGTTGATAAAGTTATAGTTAATGCTATCGTGGCTATTGAAGAGGTAGACTGGGCTACCACAATTGCTACCAATATGTCAACTTACTGGCAAGAATATGAATTAGTGATCCCACACAACACTCCAGTTTATGATATAGATATATTAAGAAATGGCCAACCCATGACAACCATGGAAGAAAGTAAGGCTGCAGAATGGGGTAACACCACAATATCAAGTTCGGTAGAAGAGATGATTAGTCTGTTAAAAAGAAATAAAAAGAGTTGAGAAGATGACTGATAGAAATGAAAGAATAGAAAGAGCCAAGGAATTGGGTAAACAATGGAATAAAGAAGTAGATAAAGATACTTTAGATGCTGCTAAGAAAGGTGCTAAGTCTGATTATGTCGGACAATGGAAGCGCACACCCAACTTGCCTAAGTATCCTCCTGCGGGACAGTCATGGTGCGGATTACAATCTACCTATGATACNTTAGAGAAACAAGATAAGAAACGTAAAAGTAAATGGAAGCGTTTGGGCACTGCTATTAAACCACCACAACAGTTCGTCGTCACGGATGGCACTGGTATTGGAAATCGTGAGTTCGTCACTGGACCTCGTGGGACAGATGTGGCTTTTACTCAATTTCAACGCAAATGTGTTCCCTGTGGACAATCATGGGTAGCATCACAGAAGGACGTAGATAATAGCAACAAAGCCAAAGAACGTTGCTGGAAGTGTGGGGTCGTGAATAACTATACAGAAAACAAAGCCAACATCGCTTACAGAGAAATTAAGTTCCCTGTAACTACGCCGGGGTGTAAGGACACTTTAGCATATGTATCTTTAACTGGTGAGCCAGCCAAGAAATTGGAAGCAGTATTGCGTCCCGGATCGGTGATTGAAATACAAGGCTGGATTAAACCTAACAAAGAATGGAAATATAAAAATAATAAGAAGTTCTTAGTAGATGCTTTATTGATTACATTGGGCAGCACTCAACACGGTGGTTATGTTAAACTTATTAAGAGATGATAATTATGTCAGAAGTCATCAATTGGTTGCGGGATGACAGCGTGGTCTCACGCCGAGGTCCTAATGCAATTGTGGTATTTGCAGACTTTTATGATTATGAAATGACTACCCAAATCTATCAACTACCTGATGATAAGGATGCCGCCATAAATAATATGAAAGGGATTTTAGATTCCTTAGTAGATCCGGGTGCNGAAGATAATTCAGTTANTATTATCTGTAAGGAAACAACCAAGACTTGGGATATAGCGATGATTNAANACCAAGGCAAAGAGANGGTAGTCAAGGAACTAATGGATTTACTAANGAAAGACGACAATTGGGATGCTGTTTGGAAGGTATCGGGATGGCAATCAGGTAGCGAAAATTGGGAAGTAAGATGGGAGAGGGTAAACTTTGTCTGAAATAATTAATTGGATTAAGGAAAGTGGTGGAAAAACCCAAGGTGTTTACATCTGCACAGATTGGTATGACCATGAGTTATCTTATTATTTAGGTTTCTGGCCTCAAGATATAGATAGAATGGAACGCAGTCTGCGAGAAGAAATAAAAGACTGGTTAGAACATGCTTCCGTATATGATGAGGGTGAGATAAGTATATCTGGAATCTATCAGAACGGTGAGTTATTTTCAGAAGAGTGGTCCACAGAGGGTGATGCACTTGATGAGCCTGATAAAGTGTTGGAACGAATTATGGAATTAGTAAAACTTACCAGCAATCCTAAAACATTACCTCTGAAGAAAATAAAGGAAATTGAATCCAGTGTCCGAACTGCAGCGAAAGTGCACGGTAAAGACATAAACACAGGTGCTCTTCTGCTCTTTGGCATTAGGGCTTGGTATAATTATGACGGTTCAGCAGAAAAACACTGGGATTTACAATATTTAGTGGAGGTCTAACGATGTCTGAAGTAATTAACTGGTTGACTCGTAATCCTCATCGGTATGCTATCGCCGGGGCTTCGGTGTATGATTCTTCTTTTGAAACTTGGTTTGAAACCATGGATGGTAAACCAGCGACTTTGGAAGAGTTTTTAGATGTGGTTGCCGAGAGTTGGGACTTGCATTTTAGCAAGGAAAATTGGTCAGTATATGGAGGACATTTTGTTTTCTTTGATCCTATTACTGAATATCAACTGGACATATGGAAAATAGAAGAGTGGGACCCAGAAGACTCGGCAGACTTTCTTTCTGATTTCCAAGATATGATTAAGAAACATTGGCATAGAAATTGGTCTTGTGGATATGGACATATAACTTCGGAAGGATTTTATGAAGTTAAGTGGGGGCGAAACAATGTCTAATACAATTAACTGGTTCAGAGAGGATCGGGTGGACCGCAGGTTGCTACAACTATTAAAATACGACAAAGAACAAGATTATTATGAAGGGAAATTAACTCCCGAGGAAGAAGCAGAAATGATCGCCTTCCTTGACCAATATACAGATAAAGATTATGATAATCTACCTGCGGGGGCACAAGCATGATTATAAATTGGATAGATAGTAATAAATTATTTGCGTTGTTAAACGCCACTATGCCTGAAGGCTATGGGGCTACGGGAGAGTTACGAAGAATAATGCAGGAAACGGGTATGAATCAAGAAGATGCTCAAAGGATTATGGATAGTTTAGCAGAAATGGAAAAGTGATGTCATGAATCCNATGATAGAAGGAAATAGATTTAACTGGATTCCTGCCATTAACTATGTGTATTGGCCGATCCTTAAATGTTACCAATGCGATGCGGTAGCGAAAACCTATCAAGAACTTAAAATGATTGAAAACACAGGCTTATGTGAAGATTGTTATGATGTGGAATCCTCCTACGAAGAGCGTCAGCGAGAAGAATGGGAACGAGAATTACAACAGGAAAGGTATGAAAAACACCGAGAATAACTATAAATAAGTCGTGACATACACCCATGCTATGTCTGGCTGGGAAACCTATGACCCTAATCCGCCCGAAGGTAAGTTTCCGTGGATAGAGGGTATTATTAGTTTAGGATTCATCGTAGCATTGATTGTATTTTTGTGTGCTTAGATAAGTATATAAAGGTGCTAACAGGGATTAGAACCCATGAGCGATAGTAGAGATCGGCAACAAATGGCCATTAACCTCTTGCGACAAGGCAAGGTAATGCGAGTAAAAGAGGATTATTTCCGAGTGACTGGTAATTCTGGTAAAGACTGGAATATTGCCGTCTGGGATGACAATAACATTAGGTGTAGTTGTCCTGTTAATAAAATCAAGAAGCAAGAATGCCACCATGTTAAAGCAGTGCAGATGTATCTGACTTCTGTTAGAACTGGCTGGAGAATGTGGTAAAGCCACGTTTTGACCAGTGCCTTTATATAAGGGTTGAAGGTGGGAGTAATATGTCTCGGCTATTATACCGTATTGAAAAGGACGGCTGCAAGGAAGATTGCCTTTGTGGTGATTGTGGTTATGTCTTTGAAGAGTATGAGGTCGCTTAACAGTGCCTTTATATAGGGGAACTCGCTGGGACTAATACAGGAAGTGAAAAAAATGGGAAGAAAACACGCATGGGTAGAACGCCGAAGAGTGAACGCCTTTGATTTAATGGAAGATAGAGCCTACTTGACAACCGAGTTGGCAGAAATACTGAATAAAGACCATGTGCACGAAGTCCGTCCACGACAGATATTTTGTGTGCTAAAGGCCGACAAGCGATTNCGCAAGATTCGCAAGGTCAAGGTTGATAGCGTGGCTCGCACTAAGAGTCATGAAGTATGGTTGTTTGGTCGTGCAGACCGAGATTATGAAGATCGACATCCACACCGAGCAAAGCGTGGTGATGCATGATGGGCGATTCAATTATTGATAAAATCCGTAAAGCCGCAGAAGCAAGGGATAAAGCAATCAAGCAAGATGCAAAGAAAGGTATGTGCGCCCCATGTGGCGAACCTTTGGACTCATGTATGTGTGATGCTTACATGGCTATGGCAGGTGAATAATAATGTGTGATATTTGTGATTCTAAGGAAGCAGTATGCCGAGTGACTCGGGGTGCTCAATTCAGTAATGTAAAAGCATATTGTTTAGAGTGTTTGCTTGAGACCTATCCAAAATCCGGGGAAGTGTTAGCATGAAACAATCAGAATGGGAAGCACAAAAGCGCATGAAAGAAGAGGCACAAGCCGAAGTCAAGCGGTTGCGTGAAGAGAATCGTTCATTGTTCCTAAGACTGTCCGAAGTGCAAGAGCAACTGAATGCAATCCATAGGGGTGAAGAATAATGAAAGAAGGAGATACTATTTCTAAGACCAAGATGATTAAGTTCTTGACTGGTAAAACACAAACAATGTGGAACCGAGAAGAGAAATGTTTCAAACCTATTGCTTTGACTACACGTTATGATGGTAATGAGGCTCGTATAACAATGCTCAAAACCGCCGATCCATATCAAGTGATTAGGGCTAAATCTGATACTCAAGAAATCAAACTAATATATAATGTCAAGAAGAAAGAAGTTACACAGGGCACCATCCTCCCTGTAGACTGGAGAGATAAGTAGGTTATATACCAACCGAAAAGTATATAAGGGTGAAACGCAGAAAGACAAAGGTGAACAGTATGTGGGATAGTGATTGTAGCGAATGTGGTGCTGATAAAGACAGCATTAGAGAGAATGATAGCGGAGAATATGAATGTCCTGATTGTGGTTTGATTTTGGGATTAGCAATTGACATGGGTAAAGATTACAGAGTCTTTGCTGATGGTGCAGGTGCTAACAATGAACGCCACGGCATGGCAGCAACATGGCTTTTGCACGATAAAGGTCTAACCACTGATATTTGTCGTATGAATAAAGATGCTTCAGGTGCACCTATCAAGGGTGAGTTCCGTAAGCGATTGGGAAGGCTACGCCGACAACAACAGCGCACTCGTATTCGCAACAGCACAGAACGCAATTTGGTGCAAGCCCTGTATGAACTACAACGTTTGGCCAGCCAGATGGGTCTTAATGACACTATTCGTGAACAGGCTGCCTATATTTATCGTAAGGCTGCCGAAGCCAAGTTGGTTCAAGGTCGTAGTATTGAAGGTGTAGTCGCTGCCAGCATTCACGCTGCTTGCCGATTGAATGGTATTCATAGAACACTGGATGAGATCGGACGACATAGCCGTATTGGTCGTAAAGAGATTGGACGCACTTACCGTAAAGTAAAGCAACAACTTCAATTGCGTATTGCCCCAAGCAGTGCTCAAGGATTTGTTCCTGCTTTCTGTAATAAACTACAAGTTCCAGTAAACATTGAAACCGAAGCCTTGCGAATCTTAGGCGAACCCAAGGTTAAAAAGATTGCTACTGGCCGAAGCCCAACAGGTATCGCTGCTGCCGTAGTATATTTGAGTTGCATGAAGAATCCAGAGAGTTATCGCACTCAGCGTGATGTGGCTGCCGCCGCAGGAGTGACCGAAGTTACTATTCGTAATCGCTATAATGATATTTGTGATGCTCTCGGCATTGACAGAAACAATCTGGGACAGTAACTACAAATAGGTGATGACCAGATTCCCCAACCATGTGGGAATGGCTCTCGGCAGGATTAACAGTAATCATATTATGGTTAGTTCAGCAATTGTATAGTTTCAAAACTGCTGACCCTGTAATTGAAAGGATAGAAATCCCTGTGCAGGATAACACACAACTGTTAGAGTTAGCAGACCAATTAGGTTCGTCCCAACAACAAGTGAAGTTCTTAGACGCTACTATTGATACCTTAAGTCATCAAGTAGCCNANTTANAANNNGATTTAGAAAATACNCANNNCGANGCNAANAANCAGAANGGTCGTGCNGCNTCNGCNCATACTTCTAAAGGACAGATNNTNGANAAGTGGGCNCCATTTGTNGANCATCCTGAAATNGATCCAGANTGGGANGCNGAAAACTGGNNTTTNATGGGCAACCCTATTGATTANATNGTNTGGGATTATCGTCAAGATNNANANGCNAACTTNGAAGAAGGCATGATATACATTATGGATGTTAAATCTGCTAAAGCNCAANTANNNACNAAACAACGCCGTATNNGNGATTTAGTNAAAGCAGGAAGAGTAGANTGGNGAGAAATNAGGTTGGATTAAGATGAANGTNGGATTNAANGATCGNCTACTTAGGGGATTCGGGGGAATAATTTTACTTATTATTGATTTCTTAGCCAGTGGGTCATGGGCATGGGTGTTTCTCATCATGGGTGTTTGGAGTGTAGTCACTTCTGCTTTTGGCTGGTGTCCCTTTTATCGTTTAGGTGGAATCAATACTTGTCCAGTAAATATGCATGAATAACAATATATAAGTAGTTGATGACTACTATTAAGATTATGACTCTACCGCAACAGGCTATGGATGTAGCAATTAGTGTGGCCGCAGATGTCTTACACTTATGGCCTTCATTGGATGGTTATGATGCTATGGTAGGNGTGAGCGATGTTATTCCTGATAGTCAGATTATGATCCAAGTGCCAGAATATAGTAAAACTAATCCTTTTGGTAACGTGGATAAAGATGATAAACCCTCTCAGGAAACACAAGAAAGATTTAGAAAAACAGGATGGAAACCAGTGGAACAAACTTACTGGGCCAAAAGCCTTGATATGCCTGATGATTTAAAAGATAGATTATGGAAAGAGATGAATATAACTTCTACTGCTCTTAACGCACCTTGGACTCGTTTTTATGAACAAAATCAATTAGACTGGGATGAAGTAGCAACTATGGCTATGTATCCGTTTAAGCCCGGGGAATTGATGACAGGACCTGTTCATTATGGAAAGAAATATGAGAAACTGTGGCGAATCGGACGCTTTGACGGCAAGGGTTATGTAAATCTGTATCATGTAGTCATGAGTTATCCACATCCAGTGGTAGCGAAAGGAAATGAACAGATGAGTGGGAACAAGGAAAAGGGTTTCATAGCCGTGTGGCCTTTTAGTAAGAATGGTATGGAAAACAATAATATGGCTTTCTTAGGTTTACAAGATGGAAATATAAAAATGCTGTTCGGAGAAAATGCTTACGCTGCGTGGATAGAAGAACGAGACCAAATGATTGGCCATTATGCAAGTATCAATGTTCAAACTATCTTTTAGAATCCGTAATTAAGTATGTCACCTTTACTTAACAAGTCTTTAATTATATTTACTTGCTCGGCCAAGCGACGTTCAAAGTTGGTTTGATCTACATCTACGACAGTATCTTCTCGCCATTGATGTCCTGCTAATTCCACCCAGACCTCACCCACATACCATTCACACTGATAGTCTGGTTCAATAACTATGGACCAGATGTTTGGGGTTTCAGTCATGAATTACATTTCTTTTTGTGACTATATTAATCTTGTGGCAGATGTCTTCAATACCTACAATAAACTACAAATAGTTGAAAAATGAAATATAAAGAATGGGTGGCTACTTCCCCGAAAAACCGTCTCGCACGGATGATTTCCCGAACTCATACAGGGAAGCCCAGACAGTCTTAAGAAAAATGAAAAGACCTGACTTTGAATACTTTGAACTTACTGATGCCAGTCCCAGACACGCCTTTACTAAATATATGGATGAAAAAGGCTTAGATTACGATCCGGAGTTCTTAAAACAGATTATAGAAGATACGCAAGATATCATGATGAGTTACAAAGATTATTACAATCGTCCTCGTCCGGGCCAAGTTAATACAGATATTACTTCCCACGAGTCTTATCGTGCTTCTGAAACGGCTAAAACACCGGCTTATCCTTCAGGACATGCCTTCCAAGCATATGTTTTGGCTCAGAAACTAAGTCGGAAATATCCACTACATTATTTCAAGTTCTTTCGGATTGCAGATCGCATCGCTAATGCACGGGTAAGTGTAGGACTACATTATCCTTCTGATAATACCAAGGCTCATAANTTAGCCATGCAACTATAAGTATAAATATCTGGCAACCGATAATATACTACATGGGTAAACGTTGTGACAGGTGTAATTATTATACACCAGATATCATTATGGAACACGAAGCGTTGCTCAGACAATTAGCCCAACAAGGCACAGAATCCACTATGTCAGATTTAGATAGCGATGGAATACTGCGATTAAAAGAATTATTTGATGCTATGCAGGAAATCTCAGAAGGTCAAATGTGTAGTTGTAGCACTTATCAATCTATCAATATGGAGAAGATAGTATGACATGGGAAAACATTGATGGTATATTTTTACCCAATCATAGGTGTGGGTGTGGCAATCTAAATATGAAGGCTGCTGCTTATCGCACCGAAAGATTGGCTCGTATGATANNTCATGATTCCATAAGTCCTATTGAAAGAGAAGATCTCAAACAGGATTTGCTCGGTATGATGTCAGATATGAATAAAGTTGTCAATGGTGAATGGGAACAATGTGCCTGCAATTTCGGCCTCTTGGCCATCAATCAAACAGGTTTTGCTAAAAGTATATAAGGGTAATGTCCACCACTCTTTATTACAGGTGAACCAACATGGTTAAAATTGAGATTAATTGTAAAGACGGATACGCAGCACGAGAATACACAAGAGATGACGGCACTTTGGCTTATTTCTTGAAAGGGCCAAACTCTGTGAGCAACGACCAAGGCGAAGTAGGACGATACGATGTCCGTGGTCGCTATGCAGGCAAGTTTAAGACTGCCGTAGGTGCTCGCAAGCGATTCGGTGTTCTTGACGGCAACAAGGCTGAAGAATACTCCAAAATCACTATCACTACTCCTGATGGTGTCAATGTTTACATTGGCGACCTTGACGAAGGACAGATGAGCACACAAGAGCGTATTACACTCGGTATGTGTATCAACAACGCTACTCATCTAACTGCTGCACAGATGGATTCTGAAAATGCACCCCAGAAACTTGTAAACTCCATTTATGATTTGGCTGACGCTCTCTTTGCAGAGTATAAGGCCCGATACATGGATTGAGCATAAGGAAAAGGACTCCCGAAGCCATTGTGGTGCGGGAGGAGTGGACGGGAGACTGACGACCTAAAAAGTCTGAAGTCGCTAAGACACATATAGAAAGGTAACAGACACCTAACAACTAAGTAATATACGAATCGTGGTTTACAGCCCGTAGTAGTGTAGTAGTCCCTCCTTCCAAACCATTAGATTCAAATAGTTCCGACACTTCATATGCTCTATGCGTCTACAACTGGATTTAGGATCAAATCGTAGTCTGGTCTTTGAAGATTATTCTGATACAGCCTATCTAAAAGTAAGTGTAGAAGATGCTAACGGCTCTTCCAACATTACCTTGGGCTTGGTAAAGCGTGAAGACATCAAGCGATTGGGTAAATCATGCTGAATAGTAATCATCTAAGAACTGATTGATAATTTCGGCTACCTTCCAACTCCCATTCTCTACATGGCATTCTCCTAAGCCGTGTAAACTGGATGACATTTCAGTGAGTTTCTCTGCACTAACTGAATCCATAGGTATAGTGCAAGCNTTAGGATAATAAAAAGATGTTAATTTAGAATTGAGTTCAGATTCAATATGTCTTTTCTCAGGCACTAAGATAATAGGTGCACCGATGTGACAGGCTTCGCCAATAGTGCTTGCGCCTGCGGCAGTTACTAAATAACGACAATTTTCTAAATCACGGGTGAAAGATTGTCCTGCAGGACAGAAGGTAACCATATCNGTATCAACAGCATCATCACCAGCCCCATACCANTTTACTGTGCAATTATTATCTTGAGCAAACTTAGTAATTTCATCCATCTTGCTCAAAAAAGATTTCCGATGATAAACCATGATATAATCACTCGTCCAACCCGACCAGCGTTTACCACGATAACGTTCCTGAATCGGTGGACCTACCATAAATGTATTTCGTTTCTTAACTAAACTTTCTTCAGGAAGGGCCTTGGCTACAATAGTAACGTTACCATCAGGACAAATCATACGGTTAATTATATTTAATTGCTTAAGNGCAACACGATCGCCGTTAGTAATNGTGTTACAGCCTGCAGGTAACTTACAATGCGTTCCAAAAGATTGGTTGTTATAGATAATGAGTGGAATGCCTGCTAACTGAGCNGCCCGTGATAACAAGGGTTCGTAATCCGAAATAACTAAATCATATTTATGAGCCTTAAGGTGATCTGCTAAATCTATAATCTTGCCACGATTCTGTAGAAACCAAGTAGGATAGTAAAGTGCAGTTTTAAGAGCACTGGGATTATCATTTTTATTATACTGAATCCGGGGTGTGGGCAATTGGTTTACCATGTAACCTTCTTCTCGTAATGGTTCTACAGCCATGCAACAAGTAAAGAAAGTAAGTTTATGTCCTGCCATTAATAGATACGGGGCTACGGTAATAGCACGAGTAGAGTGGCCACGACCTTCACCAGATAATCCATATGCAATTTTCATGATGTGGCCTCCTTGCTAAGTGTATACCCTACAACACTACAAACCCCAATTAGTCCTGCCGTCATGAGTCCTTTTCTAAGTTTATCTGCGAAAAAGGCTTCATCTGCCGGTTGAGGATGATTATAAAACACGATCGCTCCCAATCCTAAAATAGTTACGAGCACAGGTAAAGATGCTCTTTGGCCTTTCAAGGCTCGGTCCATAACATAAAATCCTGCTGTCCCACCTATAGTATCACCAATTATATTTAACCACGAATCACCACGATAGTCTTTCCAACCCCAGTTGCGCCAGTCTTCAATCCCGACGGTGTTTTCCCAAAGTTCAAATAAAGAATGTAATATNAAATATTGTCCAACATTAAAGATACCTAAACTTCCAGCCATGACACCGCCAGTAAAATGTTGAAAGGTCCACTTGTCAAACAAAAGAGGAGTAGTTAAACTATCTGCCATTTGGCTCACTCCTGAGCACGTTCAATCTCAAACTTTTCACGGTCATAAAGCACATAATGAGAAGTGCTGTAACTCAAGCCTTGAGCCATGTTGCCTAATAACAATCCTGCTAAAGTAGAATTAAGCCATGTTCGTTGAGTTGGGAAGAAGTAGAGTAAAGATAATCCTGCTAAAGAGTAAATCCAGTGATGGATATGAAAATATTTATTATCTCCGATCTCAAAGCGAATAGAAGGTATTAAATCTAAACCATAGACGTGTGGATGAATGACTTCGGCTAAAATAGAACTCACGGCGGCAGCAGTGATAACAACTGGCAGACTTAAGTCCATAACATAGTATTGACACTACAACTACTTATATTTTCATTCTTCTTCAGGAGAGGTCCAAAGGAAGTGCACAGCCTGTGANGGTTGTTGTAATCCCATCTGCATAGCAGAACTAATAATAACTCCCATGAGTTCATCAATCTTTTTCAGGGTCTTACTAATATTTTTAAATCCTACCATGCCGACAATATCTAACACAGTATAGTTCTGTCCTTTCTTGTCAGTAATCATACCTCTACGATATTGAAGATCTTGAGTCATGCACAAACCTTCCACACTAACAGTAAGAGGAGATATATCTACATCATCGTCATCAAAGATAACTAAGCGCATTAAGAAACCATCNGGTTCTTGATGTTGGTCACTAAAGAGTTTAAGAGCATCATCTAAGTCAAGGTTTCGCATTTCAGGTTGTTCTTCATCCATATCGCTTCACCATCTCTTTCATAAAATCTTCATAATTGAAATCTTCCCAGTTCTTAATCACTTCTAACATNATTTGAAGATCTTGAGACATATCTTTAGTAGGCACTCGCTGAACTTTAGGTTCTTCTTCGCCAGTAGGGAAGTGATACATAGAAATCTGCTTGAAATAACCTTGAGCAATCATAGAAGTAACTACTAAACGGGCTTGGTCAGCATTCTTTTGNGAATCCAGAGGGATTCGCACACGCTCGGTAGCNTCTTGCATAATTTCTACTTGGTATTTCACAATCTCCTGCAAGTATTTTTCCGGGGTGGATTCCAACCATTGGTTGATTTCCACTTCAGAGTGTCCTTTAGTAATTAAGAAATCACGGAAGTTTCCAGCGACGGCAACGACGAATCTAAGAGGTTCATCTAAGATNTTAAACATCACGAAATACAAATCATCTTTGTCGCCTTCATTCATGTCTACAGTAGCAGTTACCATGACTTCAGTAGATTTACTGAAACCTAATTTAACATCGGATATAGTATTCATTGATTACCCTCGGTAAGACATTGGTGACAGCAGTAATATAAACCTTCCTGTGAAATATTGAAATCAATACCACAACGGGTGCATTTTCTCATCCGCCANCGTAATACCCATTTCGGNTTAAACTGACGGGCTTCCGCTAAACTAAGGGGCAAAGGATTGTCAATTAAATGACCATCCATAGATAAGCCCTGTTCTTCACAGAAATCCAGTAACTCCAGCGGCACATAGATCATGGCTTGCCTCACCTACTTATATCTTTCACATTGATAGAAGCATGATAAACGTCAAAAAGAGTGGATAAAGATTGGTTAGGCCATGATTTCCATACATACAAATTACTACGCTCGGTATCGGAAAGCCGTTCATTATAATACACAATAATGTGGTCGGTCTCCTCGGGAAGTGGGATATCTATACCAAAATGAAAGTCATCNGTCNTACCTTCNACTGTGTTCAAAGAGTTCGGAACAAATATTCCTGCCACGTTGCCTTGCCTCAANTTATTTTTCAAGTTCTTTAGACTCCAGTTAGCACTTCCGGGAGCATCCTTCCAGTCTACATCAAAACGAGGTGCTCTAAAGACGAACTCACTATTCTCTAAGGACACATCAAACTGTGTATCACTAATTGATTTAAAATCAATAATCAAAGCGTTCTGGTAAAACCTGCCACATTCTATCCATCGTCCCTTGTCATCGTCCCAATAAGATACGGGATAATAGTCCATAATATTGATACTGCCCTTCAACTATAAATAGGTGATGGCATAATGAAGAAATACAACTGTCCTAAATGGCAGCATAAAAAGGTGATTACACTGACTAACTTTGACCCAATACAGAACTATATTTATAGCAAGCGAAACGGTGGACTGCGAGTATCCTTGGGTGGACTAAACCCAACTGGCGCATCCTGTGAGATAACTAACGAAAAAGGCAACCGTGTGTTGATTGGCAAATGCCACCGACAAGTATGGTATAGTAAAAAGAGAGTTCCACGAACCAATGAATCTGATGATATGAGTATGATCCGCTTCGGTATTGGTGATGCTTATGAAGAAGAACTACAACAACACTGGGAGAAACAAGGTATTCTCTTGGCTTCCAATCTTAAACTGAAAGCACCTATTGGAGTCTGTTCAGATGGTGAGCAGATTGACATGAGTGGTGAAATTGACGCTATTCTAAGAATGTGTGAGATGGATGAGTATGGGCGAGTAACATCTATGAATATGGATGAAGCCATCGCTATTGAAGTTAAATCTACTCGTGGATATTTTAGTGAGAAGGGACTCATGGGTAAAGGCAATAAGATTTATCCTATTGGTTATCCTAAGTTGGAACACTTAATGCAGACTGGAATGTATTTACATACTCGTAAGGTAGTAGAAGATACTTACGGTGTCAAAATCCCTTATGCCGTGATTGTGTATGGTTTAGTAGACTCTTGTAAGACCAATCAATTCCGCATTGAGTTATCAAATGACTATGATGGTGAAATCTTAGTTAAAACTATGGATGGCAGACCTATCGTGCCACAAACCGATCCTATGGAACAGTTGAAAGACCCTAATGGTAAAACTAATGTGCCTATTGGTGGACTAACTATTGAAAACATTTTGGCTCGCTATGTGGAATCCTATGAGAAACTCAAGGCCGATAGTCCCCCAGACCGTGATTTCAGCCTTCGTTATTCCGATGAAGTGTTTGAAGAACTGAAGAAGCAAGGTGAACTTACCAAAACCAAGATGGCTGCTTTTGAAAAGAATGCTACTAATCCTGTAGGTGACTGGCAGTGTTCTTATTGTGATTGGAAAGATGAGTGCTATCCTTTTGGTGTGATGACTGAACTGGTGGAATCTGGTGGCATCACTAAAGAAGATGCTATGCGTGAACTCGGTTTCTGATTTATTAGAGAAGCGCACTTCTCAGGGGAAAGGATAAATCAGCGATATCGCTAACTACATATAGTTAGTGTGTCCATTATATTCCATGGATTCTATTAATTTTGCTTTCATTGTCCCCGGCGATGAGTATAATGACGATTGTCATCAGTGTGCAGAACTATGGGAAGAATCCGAAAAGCGACCAGAAGATCTTCGTCGTATTAGAAGTGCTCATAATAATTGTCATGGTTGGACTCATTGTGAGATTGATTGTTGCGGTCCATGTCCTTATTGTGGCTGGTGTGAGGGTATAGAAGAATATTATGATAATCCAATCCGATTTGATAAAGTATTGAACCGTGTAGTAGAAATGACTGATGAAGAACTGGAAGAAGCCAAGAAATATGTTCCTGCTGACTTAGAAGATGTTGATAATACTGATTGGTCTCTGGACGAAGCCTTTGAAAGATCTCGTTAAGAGGCTAATTTATTTATAATTAGTAAACCAAACAATCCTGCTGCGCCGTAGCCAATCCACTTAAGGTTGTTGCTGTCCTCACCATTGTCGTCACCGTTATCTCCATTATCTCCATTGTCGTCATCTTCATCGTCAATGTCATCATCATTGATGTCATCGTCACCACCATTATCGGTTTCACAGATTCTGCTAATTTGGTCAGGCCAGTCATCATCACCTAAATTGCCTTCGGTAACTGAATCATTGTATTGAGCAGTCACATGAGCACTACCTACAGTATCAGCCTCGTTGCGAGTTTCATAATAAGTAGTTTGCATTTCTTGACCTGTGGCACAATTATAGGTAATTAACTTGTAGGGCAGGGATTCTCCCACTTTTTGATAAATCTTGTATGCTGCGTTGCCCTCGGTAGAACTACCTAATTGCTTTTTCCACACTTCTACGGCATTACCATTACCGTCTGCATAACCTGAAGTGCAGGAATGTTGTTTCTTGTAGACGGGTGCTTCGTGACATCCCTCACCCATTATTTGTTCTAAATACCATTTGCCACATTGGTTTTTGGTAATGGTGACGTTACCAATACAATAAGAAGTGTTTTGTAGTTCCCAACTACTGGATCCAGTATCGCTTCCCGCTAAAGGAATAAATGCACCGTCAGCAACTCCTATGGCTTGTGGACCAGAATTATCGTATCCCATTAAAAAGTTCTTACGGGTTTGACAACCGCTGGCGGCAGAAGAACCGAAAGCAAACTCCGTAGTTGGATTAAAATAAAATACTTGGTGTCTTAAATCACCTTCAGTATCTGTAAATCTAATGTGCCAAGCGTAAGAACAGCCTGTAATATTGGTATCAGTAACTTGCGTTTGAGGGGTTTGGGTTTGCACGATAGCCTCTACTTCGTCAATCTGCCTCCCATCAGTCCACCAATTTGGACCCCAACAATTGTTAAAGAAGGAAGTAAATGCATTAGTGACCCAAGTTTTTGTATTGCTAAAACTATTGACATATGACCTAAATATAAGATCTTGATTGGGTTCTGTGCCAAATAATTCTAATGGAGTCCCGAAAAGAGATGCTAATAATATCATAGTAATCTCCCCACAATAACTGTAATATCATCTGGCTTACCGCCCATGTATTCTACCAGTGGTGCAGGTGGAGGTGTAAACTCGGGGTCTTCGGCATATGGTGAAGCGGAATACAGGTTTTCTACCGAGGCTTGACTGAAAGGTGCCCATCGTTTATTATCATTAGAAGCATGGAACGCACTCACGGCTAAATTAGCAGCGATATCTTCGGGATGCAAATCATTATCCAAGAACTTAAGGATTTCTTTATGATAAAGATTGTCCCAGAGACCGTCGGTGGCTAATATAATTATATCTCCTGACTTCAGTTTGGTAAGCAACTTACGATCTGCGTCGGAAGGAACAGCATCTTTTTCAGAACTTAAAGAGTAAGGGTAGTTAAACATATATTCTTGTTGCTGTGTTTCAAATAAAAGTTCATCGTCACGATACAAAGCGACAGCCGAGTCACCTAAATTAGCAATAGCAATACTTCGGGGACCATTTTTTACAGCCAAACAAGCCGTGCAACTACCTTCGTGTCCAGAAACCTGTGCGTTGCGGTAACCTTCACTTAACACCGCAATAGGTCCTGTGATGCCATCCATAATAGCAGACGAGCATCCATCGGCTACAGCCATACTCCAATAAATAGGATTGATATTTTCATCTTGCCAAGCCCCTACGCCATCAAAGACTCCAGCAGAAGGCATATTAGCATCATTTATAACAAACCAAGTGTCTTCCCCATCGCCCTTGTCAGGGTGGGGGACGTTAGAAACACCCCATTCAATGCGTAAAGCAGGCTCAGCCATATGTTTAATATGGCCTCACGACTACTTATATTTGCGGGTTGATGGAAAGTATAAGAGGGTGATACAACCAAGGGATACTATGTTCGTTGATATTGTTGTTCGTGGCAATTGTTGGCCTTATCGTGACATTCTCAAAGATACATATAATTTGTATTGGAACAAAAAACGCAAATGCTATACTGGAAGAGTGGACATCCGTGGCAGGAAGGTCAAGAATCTGGAAAAGTTCTGTTCTACATTTAATCTTAAGTTATGGGTGGCTGGACAAATAGTCACTTTAGAACCTGAAGTAGAAGAAGACGACGATTTCATTGAGGTCGGTGAATATGATGCCACACAATTAGGAAAGATCGGTAACCGAACTTTTGGTATGTTACAGAATAGCAAACATAATAAAATTATTGTTAAAAAGGAAGACCAACCGTTATGGGACGTGGCTGAATACTTCGCAGGCACACGATTTCCCACCCCTCGTTTAGAACAACAGCAAGTTACTCCCTTGATTGTGAAAGCCTTGGAAGATGGTTATCAAAATATAATTATTGAATGTCCTGTAGGTTCAGGTAAATCTGCTATGGCTATGGTTGTCCCTAAAATGTTTGATGCCACTGCTTATATTGTGACCCCACTCAAAGGATTGCAGAAACAATACTTAACTGAAATGCCATTTATGCGTTCTGTCATGGGTAAAGGTAATTATGATTGTGAATTAGATGTAGAGCCTAATTGTAGGTCTGAACCCGAGGCCCAGAAAGCCGTAGAAGCACGAAAGATGAAACTACCTATGGCTACTGCAGGATGTAGTGCTGATTTAGCACCTTGTAGCAATATTGGATTCAAATGTGACTTCCGACTACCCAGTAAAAATAAAAGTATTGATTGGGGCACTGAGCGCAATAAGTTGTGTGATTACTATGGTGCTTTACACGAGGCTCATCACAATAGATATTTCGTAGGCAACACTCATTATCTGATGGGTATGAATCAAAGCGATGCATATCTAAGACAAAGAGATTTATTGATTATTGATGAAGCCCATACTCTACCACATAACATGGCTGATTTCTACTCTTTCGATCTGAGCATTAAGAAAATGGAACGACTGTTAGGTATACCTACATTTAATGATATTATGGAAGCCATTGATGAAAAGGCTGTTAATATGCAGAACCAACGCAACATGATGCTGACTCCATGGAATCCTTCAACCTCTCCTACTACTTGGGGAATGCCTCGTATTGGTAGCATTACTCCCGAAACTGAAGAAAAACGTCATAAGATGGGTGCTGCTATCTGGATTGCTTATCTTACTAAGATGGTAAAACACATTAACCAAGAAATAGAAAAGAAGAACTATGATGATAAAACTATTCGCTATGCCAATAATAGTAGTAAACATTTAGAAACCTTGATAGAACAACTATCACAAAACCCTCAAAACATTATTTGGCAGTATGATAATGAAGATGACCCTGTTTATCTTAACTTTAAGCCTCTGGACATCAGCCACCACAGTAAAGATTTACTGTTAGGTCTCGGTAGTCGCCGTATTTTCATGAGTGGAACTATTGCTGACGAAAATATATTTATGGAAGAGTTGGGATTAGATCCAAAAAGCACTACTTTCATTAAAGTGGACTACAGTAGTTTCCCACTGCAGAACCGACCTATCTATACTACTCTAAAAGGTGGTAATCTAACTCGCAGTAAGCGAAGTGAAGAACAGTATATGAAAACTGCCGAACAAATTGTAGCCATCGCTAAACAATTCCCAGACCAAAAAGGATTGATTCTACCATATACAGATGAAATTGAAAAGAACTTAGTTGCTGCTGTGGAACATATTGACCGTGGCGTAGCCGATAGGTTAGTGCAACACGGAAAAGGTGCACGAGAAAGAGATAGTGTCTTTGAGAACTTTGATAAATCTGATGGCAATCAAATACTTTTATCTACTTATGCTAACCAAGGTTATGATGGTGGCAGTGTTGGTTTTTGTGTAATTCCTAAACTACCCTTCCCAAGTCTGGGCGATGTTAGAATCGTTAAGAAAATGAGGGCTAATCCTAATTGGTATAAACTACAAACCGGGGTTATGCTGACACAAATGTTTGGACGCATTGTGAGATCTCCTAAAGATACTGGGAAGATATACATATTAGACCCTGCTTTTGATTTCCATCTTAATCAAGGTTTTGAAGGTAGCACACCATTGAAACAATTTATTCCTACTTACATGACTGAAGCCATGGACAGCAATACTGCTGCTGGTGCTAATCAGATGAAGTTATATTAAGGTAGCAGGGAGATGAAGTAACATGAAGATTGCAGTATGTGGAAAGATGGCCAGTGGGAAAACAACCTTAGCAGATTGGTTTGTAGAACACCATGATTTCCAAAAGATTTCTTTGGCTGCTAAAGTTAAATCTATTGCTGCTGATTTGTTCGGTATGGTTCACAAAGATCGTAGATTGCTACAACAGATTGGTATGAAGATGAGAGAAATCAGGGAAGATGTCTGGATTGATTATTTGATTAACCATGAAGGCGATAACTTAATTGTAGATGATGTTAGATTTATTAACGAGGCTGAGAAACTTAAGGCCGCTGGATGGACTATTGTGAGAATCAACATTGATGATGAGTTGCAGAAAGAAAGGTTGAAGATTACTTATCCTGATGATTGGGAAGTGCACTGGAACAGTCGGGGAGATTCTTCCGAAGCCCAAGTAGATTTAATTGCCACTACTTTATTGGATTTAGAGATTAAGGCTGTAAACCAAGAATGGCCTGAACAAGAACTACTGGGTTTGTTGAGTTAGATTTAACGCTGCTTCCATGCCGGGGTGGAGATTAGGAACTTGTTTCCATGCATCTAAAGTTGCCCAACGCCAATCATCCCATTCCCATTTGAACTCATTAATTTCGGGTTCAAACTCGGTGTCTACATAAAACAAATAAGTGCGGTGAGAACCATCATCCCAAATAATTCTATGATTCCATCTTTTAATAGTGGCTACAGGTAAACCACTTTCTTCATGGATTTCACGAACCACTGCGTCATACGGTGTTTCGCCTGCGTCCAAAAATCCAGAAATACCTGACCAAGTGTTAGGAGATAAAACTAATTGTGATCTTAATTGTAGACCAATGCGTCCTGCAGGAGAATAAAAGATACCTGTAGTAGAACGATACTTATCATCCCACTCTACATCAATCCATTCTTCCTGTTGTAAACGAGGTGGTTTAGTGGTGGTCCACTCTATGTCGTCCCATCGCTCGGCACCAAACAAATCTCTCAGTCTATATCTCTCATTAAAATTATAAAAAGCAAAATTAATGGAGATAGGGAACTCATCTCTGCGATTGTCTAAATTATCGGGAGAACCCACTTTCCAACCATATCTTTTATCAAACATCTCTTGGTTCATGGCTTCGCTATTAAACAAACCATAGCCATGACGTTCTGTAAAATATTTACCAGACTCAATAGCCTTGCGATAAGAGGTCGGGTAGGCTACTACTTCTTCATGACATTGTTCTAATGCTTGTTGGCTAAAACCGGGAAATCCTCGTCTGCGAGCCACCATAGGATCGAACCACACAGGTTCACCATGTATATTATAACCGATATTACGAGGGTCAATTAAATCCCGAACCCACCAACCAGAGTCGTATAGATAGGTTACCATGGCCTCATAAATAGATTGTTCTTCCAATTGGTTGCCTTTATCTTTAAGATTACGACCACAAAATTGATTTTGGGCTATGCAGGGCAACCGTTCCATATTGACGATTCCATATTCAGTGCCTGCAGGGAAGGTAGTTCTTACTCGTCTCCGAGCCTCAGAATCGGTAGTAGTATAACTAAGTATATTTAAAATGTTGGTGTTCATGATGCCACGAAACGTTTGAAAGACAAAAGGAAGACCCGGGGTCCGGATTCCTTGGTCTTGGTGATTCATAATTTGAATAAACATATTATATTGTTGTAGATTGCAGGGATTACTAAGATTCATAATCTTAACGACGCTACCATCTGGACCATTGATTTCAGTTTCATCTTCATAAACAAAGCCATAATCGCCATAGCCAACAAGGTTACCGAACACGGTCACTCCTCCTTGGCAACTATAGTTATTTGGTCTAACGCCTTTTTCGTCCGTGCTAATTGATTAATTAGTTTACTGGCTTGACGACGATTAAGATCTGGATGTGGGTCACCACCTAATCGCTTAATATAATTACGTTGTTTCTCAGTAGCCAAGTCATACCATGCATTGAACTCACGAGTTTCTGCTTCCATGGACTGATTCTTGTTACGAGATATTAACCATTTGTTATCTTGCCAATGCACTAAAGTATATTTACCTTGATACTTGCCATCATTAACATAAAACACCCATTTTTTAGGACTGTAAGAAACAGTTTGGAAGGTAGATTTATTATCTAATGATACTTTACCAGCACCATAACTGCCTTCGGGAATGTCTCCATCAAAATCTAACCATGACATATTATGGTCAGAAGTGGCAATAGCCAAATGACGTTTATCTGTCGGCATTCCTTTAGGAATACTCCACGATTTCAAAACACCATCTCGTTCTAACCTCAGATCATAATGCAATCCTGCTCGGTGGGCATCATGTCGTTGCACTCCAAATACTTTACTATCTTTAGATTCGGCACCGAATAAACTACCTAATCCTTCAAACACGAATGGTTTTTCATAGTTGTAATGGGCCAGATTAATAGCCATAGGGGTTTCCAGTGAAATCATACCCTCAGCAACCTGATCAATACCATCAAAGTATCCGTTTTCCTGTTCTCTTTTATTAAAAACTTCTTCTATCAAACCTTCAGATTTCTTTTCGTCCATCTTTTTCTGAAGTTCTCTAAGTTTTTCCATTTCTGGACCTCGGCCAAACATAATATCAGGGATATTAGATTTAGTAGTCATGATTAACATCTGATAATCTCTCCAAGTGCGGTTAGAGTTTTCCCAAGCGGCTATGGCCTCTGGACCTGCCATCATACCAGCCAATGCTTCTGCAGTTCCACATTCCGAACAGATTTCGGTTTCGTTATCATAACGGGCTAATGCGCCGGGGTAAGCACCCGGGGTTTGGTTGTTGGGAATATAACTATAACAGATTGGACAGATGGGTCCAAGTTCTGATTCTGCACCTAACGCTGTAGGTCCGAAACTATATTTTAAGGAATCGGTAGTATAATCTCCAGTGATTGCCGAAGAAGTCATCAACTCTTGGGTAGTATATTCATTTAACATTTGTGTAGGTTGGTAAGGTGCCTCAAACTCAGCACGGTAATCGGCCACTACATTCTGAATATCTTTACTATATGAGGCTCTTTGCTTGCCAGCCTTGGTTGCAGCACGTTTCTGACGAGTAGCCTTGGCATACAATCCCTTTTTCTTGAGTGCTTTGACAGCACCAGCAGGGAAATAAGGTTCACCAGTTACTGAGGATTTTTTACCCGAGGCTGTGCCCCACTTTTGTTTACTCCAATTGCTGAGATCTTGTTGCTTGGAAGTTTTCTTACCTTTGTAGGCTCGCAATCCTCTACGCTCACAAGCAGCCTCATACTTTTGTTTCAATAATTGTGATTTACGAGCAGACCATTGTCCTGCTTTCGTGCCATGAGTAGCCTTGGCTTTGATTTGTTTCTTAAGTTTACGACGAATCTTGGCTTGTTCCTTGCCATAGGTAGCCTCATAATTATCTTCGGCATCAAAGGAAGCACGGCGACCAAATATATCTAACCACTTCTGTTCCATAAGTCTAACACAATCATTACATAACCACCATGCACCATATTCAGGGTCATCTGAATCTCGGGTGACTCCATAATCTTTCAAACCAGCATAACCACGTTGGTCTTTTTCAGCACCTGAACGCAAACACTGATAACATTTAACACCCATATTGAGTTTACCTGTATCATCACGATGGTAGTCAATAGATTTATCTTCTGCACTCAAAGATTCTTGATTGGCCATTTGGAGGGCTAAACAATCAATACCTCTTGCCAGCAGTTGGGCATCCGTGAGGTTTTTCAGTTCGGGATAAGTTCGTAAATCATTGAGATAATCCATATAGTCCAACCTATCTTCAGCACCTAAATTAATAGGCAAACAATCATAACAATAAGTTCCTGCCTGAATGGTAGTCAAACCTTCTTGGGTCTGACATTCACAACACTCTCTTTTATCTTCAGCCTTTTTAGTAGTTTTCTTTTTAGATTTAGAGAAGCCTTGTCTTTGGGCTGGGTCTTTGTAGGGTCTACCCAAGGCTGTAAATATATCTGCTTCGGTAGCACCTGCTAAGTATTGGTCGGTATTACGATCAAACAATCCATACTCACTTAACTTAAGTCCCTTGCGTTTCGCCATCCATCTATATTTAATGTTAAAATCAGCAGGTCCTGTGAAATACAAGATGGTAGCACCCCAAGCCGCCGGGGTGGTGACCTTAAAGTCTACTTTTTCGCCATCTATAATTACTTGGGCTTTATTTTCGCCTACCCAATTAACTCCTTCGTTGGCTGGTAACATATTAGGAAGAGTGTATCCCTCTTTAGGAATAATAACGAAATCAATGTCTCCAATCATCTGTGCACCACGACGGTAAGACCCACAAGCCATCATTTTATCTACCATGGGACGAAGGTGGTTTTCTACTTTGGTAACAATTTTATCTGCTTTGGCACGAGGAAACTTAACTTTAGTCTGTTTCGGGGCAGGAGCCTCAAACTCTTCTTGGAATCCAGAATCAAAACCTTTCGGTTGCAGACAGTTATCCCGTGCCATACGCACGGCATCAGGGTCATTACCTGTAAACTCACCATATTTATGTCGCACTAATAAATCTTTACTGTAATACGGATCGGCTAATCGTGGACCATAGATACCAATCTCGTAAACAACTTTTCTTCCTAAAATTAAGCCACACATTTGTGCTAAAGCCAAATTAAAATTATTTTGACGTGATAAAATCTCTTCCTTGCCATTAGGCATTCGTAAATAAACTTCGTATGTAGAATCACGATGATACATAGATTCAGCATTGAGACCATAATTAAACTTGGCTTGGTCTTCTAAAAAGTTCCCAGTCACAGCATTAGAATACATTAAATCTCTAACAGACCAGTCTGTCAGNGCTACTTGTTCAGTTTCAGAACCCGGGAATCCTTCCACATTAAAGGTTTCAGCATCACGCTCTACAGTAGTAAAAGTATTGTTGGCTAATTGTTTTTCAATAGCCCGAATCTTCCGGTCTACACCACGGGCCTCAAAAGAACTGTCAATAGGAAATGGCTCTTCGGTAAAGAGGTAACTAAAATAATTATATCTTAGTCGGTCATAAACATCGGAAGCCATCCATTCTTTAACTAAGGGCAGTGGAGACACGATAGGATCGAAAATAACTAATTCTTTGTTAGCACGAAAACCGTAGTTTCCTGCGGCAGCCGTATCTCGGGTAACTAAATTAAGATTATCCCATAAAAATCCAGAAACTTCTTTAAAGACTTCTACACGAGGGCGAAGACGACTGCGACCAAACCTTTCAGGAACGTTTAAGCGTTCCATAGATACTAAATAACTCATACGATGGCCCGGGCCTTTGATACTTAAGAAATTATCGCCCCATGCCTCGGCTAAATCCATATCTTGAGTCATAATCTCTTCATGAATATCTTTAGCAAACTGCAAGGGTAGTGATTGTTTTAGNGAATCAAAGATTTTAACTAATCCNGNAGGGATCTGCGTNCCAGNCCGNTGGTAACTCATGAGTTCATCAAATAAATATACTTGCATTTTAGCAGACATGGGTCGCCATAACATACTCACTGACCAGTCGTGGTCGTAATCACGATGATTGGGATTGTAACGAACCTTGTAGCGTTCTGATAAATAATCATTATACTCAAAAGCATCTAAAACTTGGCTACCAACTCGTGGGAAGGCTTTCATAATCTTAATAACTTTATCTGGTTCTCGGCTGTGTTCAAAAACCCAACCTGTAGCACCACCAGAAATGTAGTCTCCGATCATATCAAGAGTTAGTGTCACTTGTAATCACCTAATGTTCTGGAAAACTCTTGAAGTCATCAATAACCTCAATAATCTTTTGTTTGTTGGAATTGGCATACCACAAACCACCCAGAACGGCGAAAATACCCAGTGCACCCAGTCCATTGAATACATTTAGTTGGCTACTGCTAATTCCCTCAGCACCCAAGGAAGGACCTTCTAAATCCATAATTCCCATCATACCATAGCGTCCCAAGGCTTCTTGGAACTTAAACCAATCTACTCCAGAATCGTTGCGTAGAGTTAATCCCCCATTTCCATCAGGAACTTGTTTATTCTGACCAGACTCGGGAGTAATGCCATATGGGTCAACGCCGGGGTTGGAATCACGCATAGCAGAAACAATGGTTTGAGTATCTGGGAATACCAAAGTGCGAACACGGTTGTGAATAACTTTCTTACCTGTAGGCTTGCCATCAGGTCCTTTTTGGATTTGTTGATGAGGATAAACCAAGAATTGCACAATATATTTATTGTTATCTCGGGAATCTACATACTCACGGCAGATATCTGTGGACGAGAAATACTGACGACCTGTGTAAATCTTACCATCTTTTAGTGGATGGCCATGAATAGTCCATTTCTGGTCGTTTAAACCACGCATTAAAGCGTCTTGAGCACCTTTACTTTGAGGAGAAACCTTGATAGCAGACTCTTCACCATAAGATACTCCACCTAACTCATAAATACCATTATCGTCGTAAACGTAACACATCCATTCACGCTCTTCATTAGTATTATCAGCGTATTTCTTCATCTCACGCAGAGAACGGTCGCTAAACCTACTGAACTCCCTTTTCCAAGGAGGCATATTTTGATTAGTCATTACCTGTATGAGATCACCACCATATCCTTAGTTGTTCCACTACTTAACTTTAATGGTTGGCCCATTTGTTCCANGAGAGGTCTGAGACTCTGGTTTACTTCAATTTTTATCGGGAATCCAGAAGCACCAGATTCTAATATGTTGTAAGCAATTCCTTTTTCGTCACAATAATCAATAACACCGGGAATGGCTACAGGATAAATATATTTACCCATCTTAATCAAACGAGTTTTAACGAAAGTAAATCCAGCCTCACCGTCGGCTAATTGTGCCCCAGTAAACTGTTTTACTTCACCAGACATTAAATCTACACGAGTTTCTAAGTGACGATCTGTGCTGAGAGTTTGACTTAGTGAGCGTCGTTTAGCCTTTTCACGTTCTTCTTCTTTGGCCCGTTCTGCAGGACTCATAGAAGTATCAATAGTATCGGCAGGAGTGAACTCACCTTGAGCAGAACTTTCAGGTTCAGGTTGATAACAATCTAAAGTAAGTTTAGGAAGCAACAAAGCACCCACTAAAGTATTACTATCTTGTGGAGGAATAACTACTACATAATCTGTGCCGAAATCTTGAGAAACAGTAACTACGCTTCCTACGTCAAAACTCGGAGACAACCAAGGGGTGACAGTTTCTCCTTTAGAAGTTTGTTGTCCCACACCAATAGGTTGCCAGTTATCCATATCATTAGGATCGGGATAATCAATAACTACAGGATTCTTGTAGAGTCCTAAATAATCTGTAACTTTAACTCTATCAGTGCGCTTATGCTCGGGTTCTTGACCTGACATCATTTGCATCATGACATTCGGGTCACCACCTAATTCCAACCATGTAGCCACGGATTCGTATAATTCTGGCCATTCTGATTTAGCATAATTACCATTAAGATTAACTACGGTGCAAATAGTCTGNAAGTTTTCTAAACGTTGGAGTTCTTCCTCATAGGCTTCTTCAAAGGCTTCTTTAATATCTTCACGAGATTGGTCTAATTCGCCCATATCGGCTTGAGTCATGGCTTCATCAATAGGATTACCTAATGGGGCGACCTCTACATTTTGGTCACTTAAGGTTTCATTAATTACTTCTTGAGCCTCGGCTTCGGAATCAAATTGCATGGGGTGACCTGCATCTTGAATGAACTGGCCAGTATCTTTATCTAAAATACCCCATTTTTGTTCGTTAAGTTCTTGGTCTGCAGCCTGAGCGATTTCAGTCATAGCCTCGGCAGTCTCATCATCTTGCATAACTTCAGCAGCCTGACGACCGGCTTCAGCAGCGTCTTTAATGGAAGCCCAATCTTCACGATTCTCGGCAGTATCAATAGCATTATTAAGATTATCTATGGCATTTTCCATAGCATCGTTAGCACCATCAGCGTTATCTTGTGAGGCTTGTGAGTTGGCTTCGTGTGCGTCATTCTTGGCTTGAGTAGAAGATTGTTGAGATTCACTGGCTGTTTTGCCTTTTTGCATATTATCTATTTGGTCACTGGCAGCCTGCTTCTGATCATTAGATAGTTCAGAATCATTGATAGCATCACGCACTGCTTCTTTAGCAGATTCCATACTACCATTATCAAGTGGGTTATTCGGATTTCCAGTCTGGCAACAATCATCTAAGGCATCCATAGCCTCATTGTAATTACCATCTCGGGCTTCTTGTTTTGCTAAATCGGAAAGGTCACTACATTCTTGTGACCGTGAATCAGATTGCTTATCGTAATCTTTCTGGGCTTGGTCCCGAGCAGCATCACGAGCCTGTTCTTGTTCTTTTTCTTGTTGAGTTTGTGGCAAATTGCCAGTGAAATCTTCCATNGAGTTAGCAGAGTTATCTTCGGGTGCTTGACCTTCAGAGGGTTGTCCTCCTTCTCCACCAGTTTCTCCGCNTTCGCCAGAGGGTTGGCCTTCGCCCTGACCTTCGCCTGAACCAGATTCTCCACCTTCACCGCCTTCGCCGCTTCCTTCGCCTTCGCCTGAGCCTTGGCCTTCGCCTTGACCCTCTCCACTACCTTCTCCAGAGCCTTCGCCTGAACCTTCACCGCTACCAGAGCCTTCACCCTGTCCGCCAGATTCACCTTGACCTCCTTCTCCAGAACCTGAACCTTCGCCTTGGCCTGAGCCTTCACCGCTTCCAGAGGATTCTCCTTGACCTTGGCCTTCGCCACTGCCACCAGAGCCACCCTCTCCACTTTCCCCAGAGGTTGAAGAGCCTTCTCCTTGTCCACCTTCTCCAGAACCTGAGCCTTGGCCTTCGCCTTGACCCTCTCCAGAACCTGAACCACCTTCACCAGATGGTTGTCCAAATCCTGCTTGGTCGTTGCCCTGTTCAGGGGTTAATCCCGGAATGCCTCCTGCGGGTGGGAATGGTAATGGACTTGATGGTGGGCCTCCGCCTCCTGCGGGTTCAGGGCTTCCGCCACCTCCGCCGCCGCCTCCGCCGCCGCCTCCGCCTCCACCGCCTCCTGCGGGTGGCATAGCAGACATACCTCCACCACCGCCACCACCGCCGGGGGCTGATACTGGACCATGGGGAGTTTGCATATTGGCATTGTCATCAACAAAGACTTCTTTATCATTAGCAGTATATTTATTGCGATCATAAGTAAGAATCATCATGCCCATTCCAGTAGTCATCTTAACCAGTGGGCAGTTTCCTAAAAGACCAGCCCAAAATTGAATTATCGGTTCTGAAGCCGTGATAGTTAGATTTATTTTATTACCTATAATACCTGAAGGTGGAACACCCATAGTGGGGTGAGATTCTATGTATTGACGAATAGATGGAATAGTAGATACTATAAGGGTGCTCTCTATAGTATAATAATAGACGTGCACCCAACCTGCGGGTTGGTTGGCTCTAACGGCGGTATCACCTGTGCTTGGATCTAACCATAAGTATTTCACCATAGTTATTATTAAGCATGGCTCGCTATTTAAGTTTTGGTATTTCTATGGTTTGTTTATGATATTGTTAAGGTATATAAGGGTGATGACAACCACGGTTTATTAGTGCGGCAAGAACCGCCAAGAAAAACAAGGTGAAAAAAAATGAGTAATAACAACGCAGATGAAATCGCAGCATTTATGAATGAATTGGAAGAGAGCCGACCAGCAAAGGCAACTGGCGGTCGTCGTGGGGCAACCTATGACATCCTAAAGCCAGAGTTCGGTCAAATCTACCGCAACTACGCTATCCTCTCTTTTAACCACGGAACAAGCCCTCTCGGTGCAGATTCAGTCGTGGTTCGTATGGTTAACATGGACACAGGTCGTCGTGAGAAGATCTACCTACAATCCTACGAAATCCAAGATTGGGACCGTTTCGTTAAGAACAATGAAATCGTAACTGTTGAAACTACTGAAGATGGTGAGAAGAAGAACTACAACCTTCCAGTCCTATGTGACTTCCTAAAGCAAAAGGAAGAATCACAGAAGAACCCCGGTCGTTTCTACAAATCATTCAACGCAATCGCTCGTGGCGCAGTTAGCCGTGACGACTTGCCAGACTACCACGAAGACCAAGCCCCACCTGCTGAAGAGTAAGTAAGGCTACCTAATTGGTAAGAACCCTTTGGCCGTAAGGCTTTTGATTCCAGCCACAGGTGTGTGTCCTCTAATGACCTATACTTGACCCCTCTTGGGCGATAGCAAGGTTTGTGAAGATATTTAGCACACCTGTGGCTACATGGTTCCACTACTCAATTGGTTTTCCACTTCCTTTCTGGTTGAGGTTAAAAGCGGTAAGTGCATCCTTTCGGGTGTAATGCTGTGTAATTGGGACGGTATCCTGCGTCCACTCGATCGTCTCGGGCGGAACTATCGGAATCTATACATAGGTGATGTTATCATGTCAGGTTGGTGTAAATATGGTTTCAGAAGCACTTTTCAATTATGCTGAAAATTGTGTAAACCAGTTTCTTGACCAGAACTCTTCTGTGGCTGCTGTCTACAAGACTAAGATTAGTCACGAGTATGAAGTTGGTAGTGGAGTCGTCATCAAGATTGAAGATGGTCCTCTGAATCGTGGTAAACGAGCCAATAGTGATGAGTCTGCCATAGAGTTTACTGTGTCTGACGGACAATATGCCATCCAGTGTATTGCACACAATGGTGATAGTTCTGACTTGAATGCTTTTAGTAGCAACGACTTAACTGATATTCTGTTGCTGTTAACTGATTCCATGGCTAAAGGTGCACCTGTTCGCATCTGTGGTAATTTTATTCTCCACAACAAAGAAAAGGTGTTCCGAGTCAACGCTGTGCAACCATTAGAAGATGGTAAGAAAAGTCAATTAACTGAAGATCAATTTGACGGATTTATTAAACTGTGTGGTAAACACCAGACTAATCCTATGGAAGTTATGATGGCTGATGATACTCTTTGGCGACACGTTTACGCTGAGAATCCAATTAAATCTGCTGTCATGCTAAGTTGTTTGAGTCCGTTTAAGAAACAAGACATGATTCACATGGCTGTCATCACCAGTATGGGTGAGGGTAAAGACCACTTGATTGAAAATGTTATTGAACCTTTAGTGCCTTGCGGTATTGCTTCTACAGGTAAACTGTGCACTATTCCCGGTTTGTTTGGTGCTATGTCCGGGGAGGATCTCAATTCCGTGGAATTAGGACTCATAGGTAAAATGAATAACGAGCGTATGGCTGTCTCCGAGTTTCAAACATGGGGTGCAGATGTCTTTGGTGAACTAATGAATATGTTAGCCAATGGATATTATACTATGCAGAAGGGTCAAGTGGATGTCAAACGTGATGCTATCCTAAATATGAGTTTCTGGGGTAATCCTGATAAAGAATACGAACCTCCTAAAGATGGTGAGGCACCAGACCCCAAGGCTAAATTGGCTATGTTGGATGTGTTCAAAGAATATACTTATCAAATGATTAGTCGTATGAGTTTAATGTATTGTCAAATGAGTTTAACTGATAAGGGTGCAGACGAGTTCGTGGAATCTAAAATCTTAGATGCTATGAGTGGCACTTTAGATTCACCTGAATCCAAGCACAAGTTAAAGATATGGCGTAGTTTCTTCCGTGAGTATTTACGATATGTAAGTCGTATTGAACCTGATATTCTGAAGAGCAAACAACATATCATAGATATTTATAATAACGATATCAAAGCCCATAAGAACTTTACTACTGTGTTCCTGCGCCGATCTGCTAAAGAGAATCGTAAGTTTCAACAATTTATCAATCTATCTAAAGGTATTGCTCGTTTGCGAGGCGATGATAAAGTAGGAATTGTGCATTTAACATTGGCTAAGAAATTATTTTTACATAGTCTGGAAACCTTGGTAACCAACTTAGTGCCTATGGGAATGGACTTAAGCGACATTAATGCAGAGCAAATGCATCTTATGAGCACTGTAGAAAGGCTGGCCGATGGTGGACAATATGAATCCAAGGTGCACCTAATCAAGACACTGAAAGAGAATGGCACTACTATAACTATGCAAAAAGTAGATGAGTTAATTGCTTCTAAGTTCTTAGTTGAGGGCACTTTAGATGGCGACCCTATGATTGAGATCAATCCTGACTTGTAGAGAAGTATAAATAGATGGTAGAGAGTAGTGATAATATGCGTCCCGTGACCGTAAGAAGATGTCGTCGTGCATATACTATGATGCGTGATAATAATTCCTCTTTGGGTGCGGCGGCTAAATCCGTGGGAACTACTTCCCGAACTCTGAAGAAATACTTTCAAGATAATGGGATAAAAATTAAAAGACTCAAAGGAGGGCAGTATCGTATCGTCCTGCCACCTAAAGAATTACGAGAGCAAATGATGTTGCTGATGCAACCACGCCCTCTGGGGAAAGGAATGAGTGCCACTCGTGCTGCCAAGGAGTTACACACTACTGTCCGAAAGATGAGGTATCAAAGAATGCCTGTAGACACTCCTGCTGGTAAGCGATATTATCCGATTCTAAAGAAAAATCCAATTGGAAAATGGGAAACTAACTTTACGCCCTTATCCGAAAACTCACTGGTCGTGTATGGATATATCTATGGTTTGAATGATGCTATCCAAGGAAAGGCTACTCAATTAGGACCAGATGCTAAAGCCGCTAACTCCGATCCTAATTATGCTGACATTTGGTGGCAAATTGATTTCAATAATTTCCCTTCTACTCTACAAGGTAANAATCTAATTGGAAAATACAAAAAAGCAATTGTAGATTTAGTCAAAAAAGAAATGATGACACCTAAAATTACCAATTTAAGATTAGCAACTAAGTTCTTAGGAAATGCCAGCGTAGCAGCCGAGGCTGCAGCCTCTGGGAGAGGTGCTGCCGGTGCNAATATGAAACTTACAGTCTTAGAAGATATGTTGGAACGTTATGATATTCACATGGATAAAGATATGAATAAAATTAAGATGGGTATTGACGATGTTCGCAGTGGTAAAACCGACTGGGTGTTGAAGCGCAGATTAAATCCGGGGTTNCCAACCAGTAAGAGAACTGCTACTGGGGATTTCCAAGTGATGTTTTTGCGAAGAAATGGTCTCAGCACTTATCCGAGTGCAGGTCCTAAGAAGTTGAAACTGCGATACGATCTTAGTAAAGAATGATGCAAGAAGGGCATAAATAAAAATAGTAGTAACGCCCATAGTAATATGGGAACTCTAATGCCGAAACAAACTAAAGGAAAAACCTGTGAGATTTGTGGACANGTAGCNCATTGGGAAAGCAAGATTAGTCCTATGGGTTTCATTAAAGGAACTCGTAAAAATGGATACACCGAATATTTGGCATTTCATTATTGTTCTCCGTGCTTAAACGATTTAGGAGAAGCATTCTGGAAGAAATTAGAATACTTTAAATTAGGATGAATATAGGGTGCTGCCCCCAGTGGTGCGTCCAAGCCCACTGGAAGGTCAGTCTTTCCCCTGAGTTGCGAAGCATCTCACCGACCAAGGCAGCATACAGGAGTAGTGTAACCACCTATTTATATCTTAGCAGTATAGTTGGGGTGAATCATTTGACCAATAGGGCCATCGTAAACTAATTCATACAATTGTAATTTCTTACCAAACTTATCAGTCTGACCAGCATCATAACGGTCTACCCAACCTTTAGCAATCCATGGACGCATAGTAGAACCAATAACACGAGCATTACCTTTAGTATCAAACTTATCCATAATTTTACCTAACTCTCCAGAAGTTAAAGGTCCACGTTGATCTAAAATACGAAGAATAATCCATTTCTTTTTAGCATGGCGACGAGAACCAATAAGTTCAAAATAACACTCACGACTACAAAAGCGAGAACGATTGCGTCCGCTGGCATCATTATAATGTAANTTAAAAGTATTACCNCACATATCACAACTTTGTTCAATAGGTGGNTATTTCATAGGATGGTTCTTATGATGTTTAGAATCAGACAAAGGAATCTTCTGATGTCCTTCAGTATAGAATCTATGACAGTATAAACTACAGTAATCATCTTCAGCAGTATCGCTACAACTATCAATAGGTTTACCACATTTACAATTTTTTCCAGTGGCAGATAGATGTTTTACAACCATAATTAACACATCAGGGTAATACCTATATCTATGTAAGCGCAAAGTTATATATAGGTAATTTCAGTAATGACTTGCATGGACCCCGTAGTAACAAACGCTATTTGTGCCCTTGCAGGTGCAGCCGCCGGATACGCCGCCAATTGGTGGCAGAATAACAGAAAGAATGTCGTTAGTGAGATTTCAGACAAGGTAGGAGATTTAGTTGATGACCTTGAAGAACTGACTGGCGTAGATATCCCAGACTCACTGGAAGAACAAATTGATGGTGCAGTTGAAGATGTTATATCTAAAGTAGAAGATGCAGTAGAAGATGCTGCCGAGGCTGCTGAAGAAGCATTGGAATCTGGCGACCTTGAAGGGGCTGTTGAAGCCGTTAAGGAAAGTGTTGAGGATTCTGTGGCAGAAGCCAAAGAAGAACTTGATGTCGCCCTTGATGACCTTGAAGATCTTACTGTAGCCGGTCTACGAGAACGCCTCACCGAATTGGGACTACCAACCAAGGGTCGTAAGGCTGAATTGATTGAGCGNATTACAGAATACATTAAAAACAGAGGTGAATGAATATGAATTGGAGAAAAATTGGCATAGTAGCATCCTTGGCATCAATCTTGGGAAGCATAGGCATCTACTTTGGTATGGGTGATGAATCACTCGGTATCTTTGTAGGTCTTTGGGCTTCTGCATTGTTGTTGCTTAGCGACCGTGCTGATGAAATGTTGAACAAAGAGTAAGGTGATACCGTGCTCGTATGGGCTATCATTGTTTACGATGAGATAGAGTATCTTCAAACCACTGTGAAACGTTTGCAGGAGTTAGAACGTCCTATCTATGTTATGTGTGATGTCAACAGCCCTGAAGCAGTTAAATCCTTCTTACAAGAAGCCAACATTGAACATAGCGAATATGCTTTTGATGGCGACTATTCTAAAATGCGTAATGAATTAGATGATCGGGTTAGATTGTTAAATCAGTATCAATGGATTTGTCAATTAGACGCTGATGAATTGCCTGCTGAGAATCTGGTCTTGGAAGTAGAAGATATACTTGCCGGGGCTGGAGTCACAAAAGTAAATGTGTGCAGGTTTAACTGTTATTCTGAACAACTTGATGAATTAGATGTCATGGCTATCTTTGACAGCGTTAAAACTGGTGAGATTTACCAAATGGAACGCTTATGGAATGTAGAGCCTATTGAAATGTGTAAACGNTTGTATCGTTTAGATGCAGGCATTAAATGGCATGGTAGAATACATGAGTGGCCTGAAGCAGATGATGACGAATGGGCTGACCTACCTATTGAGGCCGACTTTTGTTTATGGCATGAGAAAACTCAAGAACGCCAAGAAATGCAGAACGCTAAATACGAGGAATATGAAGAACACCGTGAACTGGCTGCTCAGATTGCTGAGCAAATGGCATGGAAACAATCTATCCGAGAATCTTTAGAATAGTTTAGTCTGCAACGGATCTTCATCAGGTTCGGGTTCAACAATAATAGGTTCTTCATCCTCTTGTAGCCTTCCTTTGGCTCTCCGAAGGTCATTTTCGGTTTTGTGTTGGCGACGAATAGATTCAATATGTTCTTCTTCCTCAGCATTCCATCTATCAAAGAAACGAGAGATAGCCATGTAAGCAGGACCTGATAGGATACCTAATACAGCGATATAGGCTTCAATGTCCTCTCTAACTTCGGGATTAACGAAAGCCGTAGTAATCAATTGATAAGATAATACCATGAACACTAAAATCAAAGGAAGCGAAACTAAGGCTACCATAATGTTGTTAAATGTAACTCGTATATCCCAATCTATTCTACTCATACCTATCAATCCTCGTAATTGTCACAATACCAGTTGTTGGCACCAATGACTTCATAAATCCAATGTGTAGCGAAGCCTGCAATAAATGTGCCTATGTATGGCCATGCAGGGTGCTCTCGTTGTGCTTTCGGTAGTGGAAGGGCCATTAGAACGCTTCCTACGACTAACAGGCTGGCACCGACGACTACGGCTTCTTTTGTTACTAATACTGGGTCTCTCATTTTATCACCTATGGGTTTAATTCTCGGTCTAACCATTTTCGTTCCAGAACTTGTTGCACACCATCACCGTCAGTCCATGTGGCATACCAATAGAAATCATACATAGTAAGGTTGTCGTGAGTGAAGTTAGTTAGAGTCATATATCTAACATCGTCCTCGTATCCTTGAATATAGTGCACAGTTTGAGTCCAAATCAAAGGTTGTGTGCTGGAATTACTGGAGTTAACATCATAGACTAAAAATTGCACGGTGACGTTATAGCCATCCAGATCGTTGGTTTCTTCACCACAGTCTAAATCATAGGCTACAGAAGCATGGGTGCTGTTGGTGCCGATTTGAATATCAAATAGATTTATCTCACAGATTTCAGGCTCTGGCTCTACGACATCAATGCCCCAAAATAAAACCTGTTCTAATTGCTCATCATTCAAAGAAGCAGTAATTCTTGGTGTCCACGAATTGCCTACGGCAACCCCATCAAAGGTGTGAGAAACATCGGTGTATTCATCGTCACCGCTTATTTCAACCCAATGACTGTAATTTGCAGCATATCCATTTTGGAATAGTTCAATATCTATTTCCACCATCTCATCTTCACAATTGCTCGGAACAACTCTAAAAGCAACTAAGATAGCATCCTGTTCTGCATCTTCCGCTACATGNCCACGATAATGATTGTGGATTTCAGCATCACACGGTTCATCAGAATAAGATACAGTTATCCAATCAGTTTCCTCTTCAGCGATATCACAATATTGATCACAATCTTCGTTTTGATATAAAACTACATTAGCCTTCCAAACGGCATTTCCAACTTCTTCAAAAGTATAAGAATAAACGTTACTACTCGCACTTACGCCCTGTTCATGCATCACAGAATCAATACCTGTATCTTCGGGTAATAACTCTATTTCAATATCCCAATTACTACAGTCAGTGCCTTCGTGCTGAGCGATGTAAAACATAACCGAAACGGAATTATCTACTACACTTATTTGTAAGTTGTCAATATCGGCATCACAAGGAACGGTGTCGGGAATCTCGTCTACGGTAACGAAGTTAGTCATGTCACAACAAGTTTCTTCTTCTCCTGTAATCCACCAGCGGAACTCTACTTTCCAATCACCATCTTCTACATCACGCAGTAACTCGTTATCATCTTGATTAATGTTGAAGTAAGTCATACCCATGTCTTGAACATAATAATTATTGTTAGCAATAAAATAATCTTGATACTGATCGTTTTTGTAAAGGGCTAATTGCATTTGAATGGGTGCACCACAATCATTGTTATCTTGGAACTCTACATAGAGATTTAAGTCATTTCCATTAGCAGATAGTTGTAATTCAGAAACAATAATATCATCATCGCACTCATCAGGTTCGTCAGGTTCACTTTCCATAGTGAGCAAAGTAGAAGGACCTTCCCAGAAGTTGGGTCCTTTATGATAAGAAATGCTAACACGATACTCTCCCTCGGGAACTTCATAGATATGATGGTCTACATAAAACTCGTCGTGGAACTTATCATTAATTTGGTGCATATCATAGTTTTCGCCAGTTTCGTCGTTATCTACACTAACAATAAAATAGCCATCCATATGAGCGTTACAGCGACTCCAATCATTGAAATCTGTTCTCACCATAATATCATTATTATATCCTGCACCGTTGGCATCAAAATCTCTAATTTCTACTTGGTCCCAATTCCAGTTTTCTATACAATCTGGTGGTCCAGTTCCACCATTTCCGTTACTCCAGAAACACGAGCCATCATCATCAGTGGCATCAGGTTCATAGTTTTCAGCGTCCGGGGCTGTGCACCCCCACATTTCGTATTCATCATCTTCCCAACTGTTACCACTACCGTCGTCATCTAAGAAGAAGTCTAAACCTATTCCTCCAGTCAATAATAATAGGATAGGTGCAATAATAACTGCAATTTTACGAATCTTCTCGGCTTTTCGCTCTACNGAAGCAATAGCCCGATCTACGATATCGCCTTCTAAAGTAGTTTCTACGGCTACTTCGGTTTTGTTTTGGCCTCCATTTAACACCGTATTGTCGGAAACCTGTTTATTTATATTTTGCACGGTGGCAATCAACTCTGCGGCTTCTTTAAGTTGTTCTACCAGCGAAGCATCTTTCTTTTCTTCGTTAGATAAATTAACGATACCGTCATCCAGTAAATCTTCTAAAACGGCTTCTTTAGTTCTACCTGTAGCCTCAGCAATAATTTGTGCCTTTTCTTCTAATTCTTCTTGTTCATCAATTTCTTTACTCAATTTACCAGCCTCCCAGTAAACTCAACTTTGGCTTGTTCATAATCACTATAAGTCATACAAACAACGATATCCCATGTGCCACGGGGTAAATCTAAGACACTTAAATTAACTAACTCAGTAGCATCATGGTCAATAACGTAATCTATTTTGGCTTGATTCCAGATGTCAACTTGCTCTCTTGATCCGGATTCGTAAACAACTAATTTTATTTCTACTACTCGTTGTCCACAACCAAAGACTTCATCGGGGTCAATGGTAACAAATATATCTTCCCCATTGTCTCCAGATTGAGAAATAGTAGGATTGGACTCATCAAACTCCTCGGAATCGGTTTCATAAATTAAGAAATAACAACCATCCCAGATAGCAGGATTTTCTAATAACTCAGATTCACAAGTTCCATCATCCCAGACAGCACGGTCATCGTAATTATCTGCCCAAGCATACATACAACCGCCACGGCCTAAATCGTCCATGACATCTTCACCAATATCGTGAATATCAGCAATACCTAATGCATCTACACCAGCACCGCCACCTAAAACTATTAACAAAGGCACCATACTGGCCAGAAGTTTACGAAAACGGTCTACCTTTTCTTGGGCTTGTTCTATTAAATCTCCTTTTTGATTAGACTCATTGAGAACTCCGTCATCAAGTAGATCTCCCATGACATCCTCTTCAGTTCTACCTGAAGCCTCAGCCAAGAGTTTAGCCTTCTCTGCTAACTCAGCAATATCACCATCCGCTGGCATAGTATATATTTAACCTTTCCGACTATATGTAATTTACTAAAGTTCAAATAGTAGAGCACACAAAAATAAAATATGTTGACTGATGTGGTAGGCACAGTATTCCTGATTACAGGGTTTGCTATTTTGCCTCAAGATTTATCTCGCATGACTTTATATACTGTGGCTATTGGTAGTATATTGGGAATACTAATGAGTGGACGACGTGGACCAAACCGAGTAGATATTATTTTAGAAGAGAACAATCTTCGGAGAGTAAAAGCCAAAGACTTGCAGAAAACTAAAATGAAGATTCGTGATATAACTAAATATGGTGATATCTTGGGATTCGATCTGGTCTCTGGTGCNGACGAAGGACACACTTACAAGTGGGTAGACCGCTACGGTGGTCCCAGTGTGCTCACTTCTACACATGACCCTCAGAAAAAAGCATGGCTACTTTACAAAGATTTGGCTGAAAAAGGTAAATATGGTCTCAGCCGTGGAGACTTATATCAAATCGTGCATTGGCAAAAGCGAATCAAGCAAAAATATACCGAATGAATAAATAGGTAGTCGCAACCAGTAGACACATGGTAGCCAAGCGTATATCTTTAGAAGATTACAGTAGTCGTTTAACTACCGAGTGTAACCGAGTCTATGATATAGTTAAAGTTGCTAAAAGCCGGGGTCTGGACCCTAAATTAGATATTGAGATTCCACAAGCCATTGACTTGAGTGAACGAACTCAAAAGTTGTTAAAGTTTCTACACGATCGCAATACTGCTCAACAGATTAGAGAATTGACTAAAGTGCACGACGAAAACCGTGAATTAGTGGCTCTGGACATCGCTCGTATTGTGTGCGCTGAATCATATTTATATGGAATTAAAGAAACTTGTCCTACTTGTGGTGGCAAAGGAACTATTCCTCGGGGTCGTGGCTTTGAGATTTCTTGTGATGATTGCGGAGGCAGTGGCTACAACTTAGGCTATGGAAAAGAAGTATTCCAAGATTATAAAATTACNTTAGAAGCCTATGAACGCCATTTGGCTAATCAAACCGAGCAACAGCGTGACGATGTGGCTGCCGCTATGTGTATTTATCAGGGTATCTGTGCAGGTTTGGCTGTGCTAACTGAAGGTATTCTGGTAGCCCCACTGGAAGGTGTGGTGTCTTGTCGTATTGTTTCTAACGCTGACGGAACTAAATGTCTGGGTGTAAACTTTGCAGGTCCAATTCGTTCTGCTGGTGGAACAGGTCAGGCTCTCAGTGTGCTGATTGCCGATATGCTACGCCGTGATTTCAAGTTAGGTGTTCCCGATCTTACTTTTGGAGAAGTGGAACGCTATAAAGAAGAAGTGATGTTGTATCGTGGTTTACAGTATCGTCCCAGCAACCCAGAATTAGAAATTATCGCTAAATCCTGTCCTATATTTATTGATGGTGAGGGCGTAGGAAAAGAAGTTACTGGACAACGTGATCTNCCCCGAGTCAGAGATAATAAAGTTAGAGAAGGTTGTTTATTGGTTATGTGTGAAGGACTGGTGCTGAAAGCCCCTAAGATTCTGAAGTATGTTACTCAATTAGAATTAGATGGTTGGGATTGGTTAAACCAGTTTTTGAAAACCAAGAGTAGCGATGGAACAATTAAACCTAATCCTAAATACATGGCTGAAGTGTTAGCCGGTCGTCCTATTTTCTCTATGCCTATGGCTGAAGGAGGCTTCCGACTCCGTTATGGTCGCAGCCGTTTAGCAGGATTGGCTACTACTGCTTGTCATCCCGCTACTATGATGGCTACCAGTGGTTTCGTGTCTATCGGGACTCAACTAAAGTATGAACGTCCGGGGAAGGGAACTGTGGTTACACCTTGCGATACTATTGATGGACCTTATATTGAGTTTGAAGATGGTAGTGGTCGTCGGATCCAAAATTACGAAGATTTAGAATTAATTTTACCTAACGAAGTAGGNTATCCTGTGAAAACCGTGTGGGATATTGGTGAATTATTAGTTCCCGTAGGTGAGTTTTTAGAAAACAACCATCCGTTATTGCCTTCACCCTATGTAGAAGAATGGCATGAAGTAGAATTAAAAAACCGGGGTATGGCTTTACCAAATACATTTATGGAAGCCGTGGAACAATGCAAGATTTACNAAGTGCCCTTACATCCACGCTGGGTGCCGAGAGGATTAACTGATGTTTCAGCCCAAGAAATGTGGGACTTTATGAAAAATTGTAGTGTTAGCCTGTGTGGTCACAAAGTAGAAGTTAAGCCCCAATATCGTAGCATAGCCTACAGAGTAGGTATAGATATAACTGCTGATGGTGAACTATATGGTGACATGGCTCAAATCGTTCTCAATAATTTATTAAAAATTGGTCTGAGAATTAATTTAGAAGGAACAGCCTTAGATTTCCTTAATCTCATAGCAGATTACGAAATCCGGCCTCGGACAACTTATCGTATCGGTGCTCGCATGGGTAAACCAGAGGCCAGTAAGATGCGAGATATGAAACCCAGTAAAGCCCATGGTTTATTTCCTATCGGAGATTTAGGTGGGGTGCAAAAACTAATTAACAATGCCATAGAAAAAGAAGGCAAGGTTGGTGTTTCCAAGCGTTTCTGTGGGGTCTGTGAGTCTGAAACTCATCTGGCTGTCTGTTGCGGCGTAGAAACCCGTTTTCACGAGAAAACATGGCGAGAAATGCCTTTNAAAAAGATGTGGGATGATGCTTTAGAGCGATGTGAGATCACTACTCCTCCTAAAGTAAAGGGTGTTAAGAATGTTCGTAATGCTGAAGCCTTGATTGAACCTATTGAAAAAGCAGTGCTTAGAGCAAAACATGGGGTATCTGTGTTCCGTGACGGAACTATTCGGTTTGATATGGTAGATATCACAATGACTCATTTTAGACCTCGTGAGGTTGGAATGAGTCTGGAACAGGCTCATGAGTTGGGCTATCTCGTGGATTCAATAGACGAAGTAGTAGAGATATTTCCACAAGATGTGGTNATTCCTGAAAATTGTGTAGAGGATATAATTAGTGTCTGTCAGTTTACTGATGATGAATTAAAATATATTTATGATTTAGAACCATATTACAATGTCAAAGAAGGCAAGGATCTGATTGGTCAATTGATTATGGGTATTGCCCCACACACTTCAGGTGCTATCTTGGGTCGTATCATTGGGTTTACCAGTGTCAAAGGACATTACGGTCACCCATTCTATCATGCTGCTAAGCGTCGTAACTGTGATGGTGATATTGATGCTATTATTATGCTCACCGAAGGTGTGCTCAACTTTAGTCGTCAGTTCCTACCTCGTAGTCGGGGTGGTCAGATGGATGCACCATTGATTTTAACTATGGGTATCAACCCTAATGAAATTGATAAAGAAGCCCTCAACGTTGAGACTTGTGATAGTTATCCAGTAGATTTTTATGAAGTAACTCAGGGTCACAAGACAGAAGATGGTTGGAAACCTGCTGGACCTAAAGACGCTACTGCATGGGTAGAAACTGTAGAAGCCCGTTTAGGAACTGCTGGCGAATCTGAAGGTTTTGGATTTACTCACGATACTACTGACTGTAATCATGGTCCTGCATGGAACCCATATAATGATAAAGAACACGTTTTGAGTATGCGACAGAAAACTATGGCTCAATTCGCTTTGGGTGAGGTTTTACATTCCGTAGACAATCAAAGGCAGAGTGCTAAACTTATTGATACTCACTTGATTCGTGATATGCGAGGTAATCTCAGGGCTTTCGGTCAGCAAAAGGTTCGTTGCACTAAATGTGGGGCATCTTATCGTCGTGTGCCTATCAGTGGTAAATGTATGACTGTTACTGGCAAGAAACAAGATCCGTTTACAGGTGAAATGGTGGAAATCCAATGTCCCGGCAAGCCTATTATGACTGTGCACTATGGTTCTGTAAATAAATATAATGAACTCATGCGAGATATTATTGATAGATATGGCTGTGATGAATATATTACACAACTTTATCAACACGTTAGTATGTGGGTAGACCAAACCTTTGATGACAAAAGTGTGGGCAAACAACAACGATTATTTTGAGGGATAAAATGAGGATACATACAGTAGGAGATAGTCATTCGCATTGTGGTTGGCCTGCGTTTGTAACTCCACATCATTTAGGTGCTATGTTATGTTATTCCTTTGGTAAAGAGAAATTAGATAGATGTGATCTGCGAGAGTTAGACATTGTAGACGGTGATACAGTTATTTTTTGTTTTGGTGAGATTGATTGTCGCTGTCATATTCATAAACATATTACTGCAGACCGGGGTTATGAATCTATTATTGATGAGTTGGTAACAAACTATTTGGAAGCCATTAAAATAAATATAATTACTTCTGGACTTAAACTTTACAAAATTGGGGTCTTTAATGTAGTTCCTCCCAACAATGGCGGAACTAAAAATCATGATTGGAGTGGTGTAANCTACCCAGAAGAACAACGAAAACGTTTTGTAGAATACTTTAATCAACAGTTAAAGTTGAAATGCGAAGAGTATGGATACTGGTTCGTAGATATTTATGATAAATATACTGATGATAAAGGTTGGTTAGATACCAACTTAAGTGATGGTCATATGCATATTAGAGCCATGTGGCCCTTGGTAGAATATCTAAGAGAACAATTAAGCGAATGATTCGCCACATCCACAGGCAGAAGTAGCATTAGGATTAACGATCTTAAATCCACCGCCCATAAGTTTATCTTCATAATCAATTTCAATGCCGTTGAGTAAATGGCTGGCGGCGTTAGGAACTAAGATTCGGAAACCAGACACCAATAATTCTTGACAATCTGGTTCTACGCCCTCTACGATAGCCAAATCATACATATATCCTGAACACCCTCCTGATAATACACCTACTAACAAAGCCGTATCGTGGTCGTCGCCAAAGGCTTCTGTCAACACAGTTTGGGCACGTTCTGTAATAGTAAGTTCTACTGTCACCACTTCGGGTTGTTGTAAACTTATGGGACTGGCACTATCGCAACTTCCACAATCCATATTAACCATACATCCTATTATCGTGGTCATCCATGGGCTTAGGAGTCTCTGCTTCTTTGAGTCTCATCTCAATATAGGCTTTCATAACTTGCTTAATATCTTTAATATCGGAGGACATGATATCTAACTGTTCAGTTAGTTCATCCAATTTACGATCTACTTGGGCTACAGTAGGTCGCTTTTTCTTAGGTTCCTCAGATGACACAATTATTATGTATAGTGCCTGCTATATGAAACTTCCTAAACTACATATAGTTGAGGTGATAAATATAGGTAATGCTAACTCGTAAAGAATTGCATAGACTACGAGGTCCTGCACAACTACGAGAACCCGAAGCAGAAAAATTAATTGAATATATTAGGAGTTTTGGAGTAATTTCAGGCCAACCTCGTGATACTTTTTCAAAACCTATATCAGTATTCCGAGATTTTTTATATCTTCCTGAAACTCGTCGTGCAGATGTATCAGAAATGCCTGATTATGTGAAATATGATGGCCCAATCCAAGATTGGTATAATTGGTATGTTGGGGATTCGGGTCCACCGATTAAATCTGATAATCCGGGGTTTGAAGGGCCTTATGAAGAAGAAGCCTTAGAGGATGTGATAGTGGCAGTGGGTGTGCATTATCCGGCGACACCTTCTACGGAGTTTTATACTGCAGATGGAAGATATAGATTTAGTATCTCTGATCATCAAGGAACAGATGAAGAATTAGCGGAACAGTTAATCACTTTAGCCACCACTCCCCGATCGGAACTAAAACAAACTGATACTGAGTGGAAATATAATGACCCGAATCGTTATTACTTGAAAACCCGAACTGTCAGAGATGGCGGAAAGGATTATGAAATCGGAGAGGGTATGTGGTTTGAAAAATCTAATGGCTTACTAAATGAACCTGCAGTATTCATGGAAAGTATTGATGCGGCCTACGATACCAACGGACATATATTTTTTATTATNGGCAACCCCCGAGTTGCACACGAAAACTTTAATGCTATTAATTACAAGGTGATTAGTTGAAAAAAGTAAAAACTAAAAATAAAAATGAAGTTGCATCATACGGAGAAGCCACGATCGATAATTGGTTCTGGAAAAATAAGTGGACGTGTGTATATGAGCCACAAATAGTTATAGGTGATGAAGAGTTCTTACCTGATTGGATTTTATGGCCTCAGCATGGTGTAGATAAACCCATTATTATTGAGTTTTGGGGATTATGCCGAGAAGATGGAAAGGTTGCGGAATGGGTAATCAAAAAGAGAGAACGATACATGTTTCGCAAAGAAACCAAAGAGGCAGCCTATCTATCGTGTGATAATTACTACTATATTGGGGTCTATCCACATCATTTAGATGATTTAGATGCATGGTTGTCTGCAGAATTAGAACAACTGATAACTACAAATAGTAAGCCCGTGGTATAATTATTATGGTTGAACGTCAAGATTTGGCAGAAGCCTTGGTCGTAGGATTCGGGGGTTTAACTTTAGGTAGTTTAGCCATGTTGATTCCTACGGAGAAAAAAGATAAATATTTAGTGCCCTTTATCGGTCTGTTTGCGACAGGTTTCCTTTTCCACTTGTTTTACAAGCAGATTCATGAAAAAATATTCAGTGCAGCCTTAGTAGGTGGCTTTGACCGACATATCGGTGGTTTCGGAGATATTAGCACAGGTGGAACTTCTGAGTTTAATCAACTGTATATTATGGAAGAACTTCCTGAAGAAGTTCTGATTCCGGCCCGGGGTTTGGGATTAGATTTTTCCGACCAATGATTATTCAGTTGGCTCAGGATCGTGGTGTTCAATCCCAGCATCGTTGAAAGCAGTAAAGATTTCGTGAAGCATTTTTGCCCCGTCAGCACCTTTAGCAGTGAGGGTAGATTCTAAAACTTGTCTTACAACATTCCAATAATCAGCAGGTAGTTCAATTATAATGGTTTCATCCATAAACTTATTGAGGGCGACTACCTACTTATAACTATTCATCAAACGAATCTTACTCGGCCAGCACCACTGGTATCAACAACACTTTCTACAAACCAGCCTTGACCATCAGTAAAGATAGTAACTGCCCCAAGTGCTGAAGCATCAATCTGAGCGAATGCACCGTTAAGAGGAACTGAAGGGAACTCTACAATTTGTTGTTGGCCACTACCATCCAAAAAAGCGATGGTCCATCTGGCTCCGGGTGGCAATCCTATTGCACCGGGATCTGGCATAGTTATATTATTGGCACCGCCGGGGTCACCATTGACGACCATGAGATAGTGAGTTTCACTACAATCTCCAGCACCTCCTAAAGTAGCGAAATCATAACTTCCTGCAGATAAATCAATAGCAGGCATTACCGTGGCACTGGAACCTACAGCAGCACCGGGCCAAACGTGGTTGGCAGTAGTGGTTAAAGCGTAGCCTCCACCAGCGATAGTAGTATTCAGGTCAGCACCTGTTACTTTAGCACCAGCAGTAATGTTTTGGCCACAACCTAAAGTAGAGCCGTCAAAAGTTAATTGTGTGCTGGCACCGAAAGCACCACCATTATTAAATTGAATCTCGGTGTTACCACCAGCAGGAGATCCTCCACCGCCACCAGCGGCTGCGATCGTAATAGCACCGGCAGCATTTGTAATAGTGATGTTAGAACCTGCGGTTAAAGTAGCAGCATCAAATAACCCACTGGCTGTGTCACCAATAAGCAACTGACCATCGGTAGGGGCAGAACCATTGTAACTACTAATGGAGTTGCCGATGGCAACATTTCCACCATTGGCACACAGAGTTAAGGTTTGACCCACTCTGGTTAAAGCAGCGTTGTTAGTAGTGCCGTTATCGGCTAACTCTATGGAAGCCGTGGCATCAGTAGACAAAAACTTAGCGACGATGTTATCGGCAGTAGAAACGTGAAGGGATGCCGAAGGAGATGTTCCGATTCCCACATCCACATTGAAAGTAGCAGTATCCGCCGAAGCGTCTATCAGGAAGGCAGAGTTTTGATTATCGGTTTCCACTCGGAAATCCACATCAGCACGGCCACTATCATTCACCACGATTGCAGGGTTAGAATCACCCCTGATACTCATCATATCTGTCAAGTTTCCGCTATTGGTAGCAGTTCGCACACGGAAAAACATTCTTCCTGCTTCTGTAGTATCTGTGGGGTCTAAAATATCGGTGTAAATATCTGCATAAGAAACGGTTGCCGCCGCCGAGTTTTTACCTTGAAAGTGAATGTGACCTAAATCGTCACCTGCGACTGGCGAGGCCGAATTGTGGAATAGTTTAAGATCGGGAGAGGCGGTAGCCCCATCATCGTCAATTTGAATAGTTAGCCCTGCCGTTCCAGTAGTTTGTTGAAGAATTGTGTAAGGAAGAACATTGACTCCGAAAGAAACAGTATCTGCCGAAGCATCCACCTTAAAAGCATCGTTGGTAGAAGTGGTATCAACCCTAAAGTCAGTGGAGGCATCATTAGCGATATTGACAAACACACCCGCTTCGGTAATTCGCAATTGACTACCAATTGAACCTGCGTTAAGCACTCGGAAATCTAATTGTCCACTTTCTATCCCTGCGCCGATAGCGTTGGCCTCTCCCGAAATACGAGCATATTCCGATTCCGCCCCACCATCGTCATTACCTTTGAAAACAATGACTCCTAAATCGTCACCTGCGGCGGGGGTAGCCGAATCCCTTACNAAAACGATGTCGGGGGCTGATGCCGCCCCTGCATCGGTGGACTTAATCTCCAACATGGTGCTTGCGCTTGAATCTTCAAGAGTCAATCTTCGGGAACCGGGTGTGGAAACATAAGTTAATCCTGTATCTCCTGTTATTGTGCTGGCACCACTCCAAAAAGTGACTTGATTTGCGACACCCGTTCCAGTAGCAGGAGCAGTTCCGCTTGAGGCTGCNGTTAGCCTACCTTGTGCATCAACAGTAAGGGAAGCATTGGTGTATGAACCTGCTGTGACGGTGGTATTAGCCAAAGCAGGTGCAGCGTCAGAACGCATAAATGTAGTAGCCGAACCATTGACAGCAGAACCACTCACAGTAGCCGAAGGATTGGCTCCAGAAGGTTGAGAGATACCTACTGAGGTAGCACCCGTAATTCTACCTTGAGCATCTACGGTAAATTGTCCTACTTCGGTAGCAGAACCATAAGTGGCTGGTGTAACAGCAGTGTTATCCAGATTAACGGTGACAGTATCAGTAGCCCCTACAACAGTGCTAATACCTGTTCCACCCGCAATATCAACAGTTTGTCCATCTTCTACGGTTTGGTTAGAACCACTGTCCCCAGTTAGAGTCCAACTGGTCATACTACCGCCAGTGTTAGCAATAGTAATAGATCCGGCAGCATTAGTAATAGATATACCTCCACCAGCGGTCANGGTGGCGGCTACGGGAACAGCAGCAGTGCTACCAATAAGCAGTTGTCCATCGGCTAAAGGTAAGCCATCTTGGGTTGAAGCCCCTACGCCATCAAAATATGGAATGCTGTTGATAACTACAGGTGTAGGTGCTCTAACTACTGTGGTATCAGTAGAAACAGTAACAGTATCGGTTGCACCCACTACAGTATCTATTCCGGTGCCTCCNGCAATATCCATAGTATCACCATTACCAATAGTTTGATTAGAACCACTATCGGCAGTGAGAGTAAAGGTTTCCGAAGGAAAACTAATGGCTTGGTTAGCGGCTGCGGTCAGCCTTCCTTGTGCATCCACAGTAAAAGTAGCCACTTGAGTGGCAGAACCATAAGAGGCTGCAGTGACCGCAGTATCAGCCAAAGCAGGCGCAGCATCGCTACGCATGAAAGTGGTTGCCGATCCATTGACAACAGATCCACTAACGGTAGCAGTTGGGTTGGCACCTGTGGATTGAGTAATACTACTGGCGATCGTAATAGCACCTGCGCCGTTAGTAATAGAAATACCAGAACCTGCAGTTAGAGTGGCGGAATCAAAAGTTGCTCCACCAGTGTTTCCGATCAATACTTGACCGTCAGCAGGGGCAGTATCATTGTAATCTCCTATCTTACCAATCATTCTGATAGATTTATCNGCCTTGAGTTGCATGGCCAACTGCGAAGCATTTACTTCAAAGTTAATAGTTCCTGCAGCATTCTGGGTTTCAAGGATTAAATCATTTCCATTACTGCCTATAATGGGTGCATTAGCAGTGCCAGTATCTTCAAATTGAATTACTGATGATGTGCCTCCTGTGTTCTTAAACAGGGCTATATTATTAGAAGCCGTAGAAGTTTGGAACTCAACTGCACGACTACCTGTTGGGTCAGCACCAGTCCCCACAGTTAAAAAGCCCGCATTGGCAGCACCAATTAACAAAGTGCCAGTTCCAGTAACATAAGTAAAATTAGCATCTCCTCCAATAGTATCCCCTGCGGTGCCAAAGGCTACTTGAGTATTAGCAATCGTTCCTCCAATAGTTGCAGTTGCTGTTGCGGCAGTGGCTTGAGTAGTTCCATCTGCGAAAGTAAGCACTCCACCTGCACCCGCAGTAAGAGTAAGATTAACACCCTGCACCAAACCTGTGCCGTGAATATCACCCGATACGGCTAAAGCATAACCGGGGTTTGTAGTCCCAATTCCCACCCGAGCACGAGTAGAATCAACAACTAAAGTGTTATTAACATCATCAATGATGTAAACACTGTTGCCACTCACGGTGGTCTGAGTGATCTCCGTCATGGTAAATATATCTCCGCACAACTATTTATTAGTTGTCATCAGTCTTCACAGAAACTGGTGTTAATCACAGCATTTCCGCTACCTGCTGGAGCAGTCAAAGTAAATCTAAGAACGTTGGCACCGCCTGTGCTGACAGAAACATTGAGAGCGTCGTTGCCGGGGACGACAACAAAGATAAACTCTGGAAGCAACGGTGCACCTGTAGAACGAGTAACTACGCCTGAAACTTGAAGATATCCAGTGTTGGCAGTAACGGTGTCTTCCAACATAATTTGAGCGAAATAACCAGCGTTAGCACGAGTTCCAGTAGGAATAGCCACATCAAAGTTTTTGGTCACACCGGCTGTATAAGTATCTGTAGTAACGGAACCTGAACCGCCTGTAGCGGCAATTGTGATGGCTCCCGAGCCATTGGTAACGCTAATACCTGTTCCAGCAGTAATAGTAGCCTTGGCTAAAGTATTACCTGTGGAATTACCAATCAATAGTTGTCCATCCGTATAGGTAGTTTGTCCAGTGCCTCCATAGGCTGTGCCGACGGCAGTTCCTTCCCAAACACCTGTNGCAATAGTTCCCACACTGGTAAGTGAAGAATTGACTACTCCTGAGCCTAATGTCGTAGCCGACAGAACTTCGGTAGCATTGACACTGTATGACTTTCCAGTAGCCACATCCAGACCAGATGAAGATGATAATGCACCACCATCAGAGAGAGTTAAGAAAGTAACAGTGTTAGCACCGTTGTTAGATAATATATTTAATCCAGACGAAGCGTTAGATCCAACTCCAACACCTGCAGCATCAGAGTTGAGGTCAATAACTTTATCTTCCACACGCAAGTTAGTAGAGTCAATAAATGTAGTAGTTCCTTCTACAGTTAAACTTCCCGGGAAAACAGTAGTGGTAGTAGCCCCACCGACAGTGAGGGTATTGGCTCCCAGTGAACCGAAAATAGTGGCGTTTCCAGCCGCCGCATCAATAGCAGTAGCGTTGTTACCAACTACTAAATTATTAACAGTAACTCCACCAGCCTTATCAGTAGTAAAGGCTGCATCAGCACCGAAAGCACCACCATTATTGTATTGCACCTCTCCGTCTGCACCAGCAGGAGTGCCTGCAGCACCGGCTAAGAAGTTAGCACGAGTTTGTTGTTTGAGAGCGTTATCAGTAGCATCCAGAAGCAGAATAATATCAGCATCATCGGCAGTAGCCGTGGCTGTTTTACCAGAAATAAGGGCGGGCTGAGCCGTGGTAGCACCAGAGTTATCTATATTTATATCTCCAGAAACGGAAACCGCAGTGGCTGTGCCTGCATTAGACACCACAATTTGGGCATCAGTCATGGTAACTNGAGTTAATTGTTTTGCAGCATCTACGGCAACAATACCTAATCCAGTAGTAAAATCATCTATCTGCACTGCACCATCTAAAATAATGGTAGTATCCTCGATCTCATAAGAGGTCGTGGTCTGGATAATCTTGGCCATAATTATATTTTCACTTGCCAACTATTTATATTTGTGCTCAATCAATAACCTGAGCCGTAGTTACCCAACCGACCCAATCAATAGTCTGTCCGGCTGCGCCAGTAACAGCAATCACTAAATTAACNCCGGAAACCGTAGCGGAAACATTGTAAGTGCCAGCCGAAGAATCATGCACAATAAACTCAAACACCGCACCTAAGATAGAAGCGNTTCCAGCGGCACGAGTNACGGCTCCTTTTAACTGCACCGTAATAGAATCCGAAGTGGTATCTACTTTACCCACGACATGAGCATCAAAAAACCAAGTGGAATTGGTTTGCAGTCCCATGGTTCCACCGCCGGGGGTGAGGGTCATAGGGGTAATCGTGGCATCAGTGGTNGTAACCCCAAGAAGATAGGAAGCATGACGATTTTCATCATTTAAGNCTGCGGGTTGAACAATGGTTCCACCTTCGGGTATAATTTGTAGTTCTCCGGCGACATCGGAATACAGATCGGTGTAATAAGTGCCATCATAATCTAAGCGTAGTTGCGTAGTTAATTCTTCTACATGTAATTTCCGAGCAGGGGTTTGCGTTCCTATGCCAACTCTAAGATTGGCAGCATCATAGAAAAATTGAGCCGTAGCACCTGCGAAACCACCCGCACCATTGTTGTATTGCACGGCACCAGAAGCACCACCGGGAGCACCTCCGCCACCACCGCCACCTCCGGTGACAATGGAGACTACGCCTCCTCCTTCATCAGTTAAGGTGCCATTAGTAACTTTAATAGTAGTTACGGGAGTAACTGTAGGATTGCCGTCCTGTTCTTCTACAGTAAGATTAGAACTGCCTCCACCTCCTGAAGTAGAGGTGATAGCGGTAACGCCAGTAAACTTAATCTTACGATTAGCGTGTGCCATAATAAATATAATGATGCCTTGTTATTTATAGGTTATCAACCTATGATGGTGTAATTAACGATGACATCTGCTGCATCAGGTGTAGGGTTAACAATATCCGCTTTCACAGTAAAAGAAGTAGAGGCACTCCGAGCCGAAATAAAACCAGATCCTCCGGGTAACTCAAGCGGTGCAGCCGTCTCAAGACTGTAAAGAANTACATTAGTNGCAGTAACGTTGGAATTAGTAACTACGATGGAAGAAATGCTTCCTCCGCCTCCGGCTACTGTTTCGGTTTGTCTGCCAGAAATAATTTCTAAGTTTTCTCTCGCTCCTGACGCTGTGGTAGCACCTGTTCCACCGTTAGCCAAAGCCAAAGTTCCGGCTACTGTAACTACTCCTGAAGTCGCCGTAGCAGGAGTCAAACCAGTAGTTCCGAAGCCAATAGTTGTAACTCCGCCGCCACCGCCTCCGCCAGTGGTGATCGTAACGACTCCGCCCCCGTTGTCAGTAAGTGTGCCGTTAGAAACTTGGATAGTTTTAACTTGAGCGACAGTAGGATTGCCATCTAACTCTTTAACAGTGAGTCCACCTTGGGTGACTCCAGTAAATGAAATTGGATTTCCCACTTAATCACCTCAAGATTGTAGTTTCGCACGAGATGTATCATCATAGCCGTCTTGGGTTTCAGTCCAACCAGCAAAACAAGCATCCATATTACCAGTAGTAATGGCTCCACCTGTGCGGTTAATGACACGGAACACAATTTGCTTTTCTACGCTGATAGGCACGTCAAAGTCCCACATATCACGCTTAGGTGAAGTAGGTGCCCATTGGAAATCTTGCCATTGTAAGAATAAAGCACCATCTACCCAGAGTTCATAATACATACCTGTGGTGGGTGTAGTCAAACCAGAAGGTTCGGAATGTCCAAACGAAGATACTACATACAGTTCTCCTGTGCTTCCTGTGGAAATAGTTCCGCCTACGGAGGCTTGAGTAGATCCTGAACCGATTGGGAATCGGGCAGTGGAAGCACCGTTAACACCAGCGGTGCCAGTATAAGTTTGAGGTGGTATTTGTGGTGCGGCAGCAGATGTATAATCAGAACGACCTACTACTTCGTCTAAAACACCATCAGCATTNGAATCTCGCCAAGTATTGTCACCTAAAACATCGGCTACGTTAATAACTACCATATCTACATAAGCGTTGTCATCTAATTGGTTAGCATTCTGCAAAACACCTGCAGCGTTGTAAGTATCTAAAGTAGTGAAATCAATGCGCTGACGTTGAATTAAGTTGGCAGAATTGCCTTTACTAACCATGTGCCAAGGATAATTACTGTAATCAATGGGAATACCTTCAAGTCCGGCTTGTGGGGTGGCTCTAACGGGGCGGCGAAAGGTTTGAGGGTCAACTCCCGGCCTCACCACCTGTGTAGCCGCTGTAGAGACAGTAGAATAGGATGAAATCGGGGGTGGGTTTGACTGAACAGCATTTCCCTTTTGTGAATACCCGCTTTGGAATGCCTTCTTACGATAAGGACGTTTAATATCCCTAATCTTTTCACCAGTGGTCATGATATATATGCCTCCCTTCAACTATTTATACTTACTCATCTATTTCGTGCCTGCATTCCACGCTTACGATGATAGGCTTTATCCAAGATTTCTTGGCGTTTTTTCCACTCTTTCATTAAAATTAAATATTTTTCATAGGTGTCGGGTTGTAATCCCTCCATGTTCAAAATCATCTGCTTATACCAATCTACGCTATCGGGATGAATATCTATACCTAATTTAAGCAACTTATGGCAAATAAGTGCCTCGGCACCTTCAAATAACCAATAGTCAAAGAAAACTTGTGCAAAATCCCATCCGTAGGCAGGACGGGTGCTAACATTAAACGGCGACCCTCCAAAATTAACATTTCCCACACGGGTCAAATAATTAGCCAAGGCAGGCATATCGGTATTAACAGTATATTCTACATCGTAGGTCTGCCCGGGTAAAACATAAACATTGGGTCTTAAATGATATTGTGGAACCTTAATTCCGGGCTGTTTTGGGAATGGTGCAGCATCACCTGAGATCCCTAAACTGGGAGTCATATCAGGATTCTGATAATAACGAGAATCATTAACTACCAGATTAACGAAGCCGTTAGGCTTGTAATCACTCACAAAATTAATTTCATTATTATTAGGATACTCAATTTGATAAATAGGTCCTTCGTTGAACAAAGGATTTAAATTATTATCATAACGATTAGGTGGAGTGATGGGGCCATGAGGTCCTGTTCCTGAATAAGTGGTAGCGTAAGTAGTAGTAATAGCACCTCCTCCTGCTTTACCAAACTCGGCATAATATCTGATTCTTAACTGAGGTGGGGCTTGTTCGGGACTATAACGCACCATGGTTAAAATCTGCTGAATCTTCAAATATCCTGAATCTGGGCCGATATAACCTTGAGTTTCTACTGAACCAACATCTCCGGTCCGAGGGTCTCCCGGAATTACATAATCCCAACCAATATTGGGCTGTGGTGGGGGTTTTATCTGTGCTGGAGACCATGGAAATAATCCTACTACACCTCCTTCGTAATTTAAAGTGCCTAACCAACCTTGTTCATCCTGCCGAGGATCGGGGGTTCCGGGTATAGTTTGAGCAAAATCTTGTAAATTGTCTATAGAATTAGCAGGATAAATCAAACTATTAACTAAAATACCTCGTAGGCCATTACCGGGATTGGCCGCTAAACGGGGGTCGTCCTCAGAAAAGAAACATCCTCGCTTAGTAAGTGCTAATATTTCTTCTTTAGTTATAGGATTGGTGTTACCACCAGCAATCGTAACCAGTGGATAACCAAAAGCAACCTCTATGGGAATCCATTGTTCTTCAGGGATGTTGGCAGGGCCTTGTAGGTCGCCCGTGGGACCCAGAGCATTAACCTCAGTCTCACAAAAATCAATACTTACAATACGAGCAAGATTAGGCAGGGCACCTGCAATACGCATATCAAAAACCATGGTATAAAATGCAAAAGTGGGTGTAATCTTAGGGTCGGGTAAAATACCGGGGGTGGAGCCAAAATTATTGAAAACTAAAAACTGGTCGGCTTTAACCATAGGTGGTTGCGATATTTGTTTTTTGTCCCAATTATCAAAAGGGATATTACTACCTTGTTCGTATAATGCTCCATACTGTTTACCAGTTCCCGGACCGGCAGAGGGTAATTTAGCAGGGTCAAAAGAATCTGCGCTTTCATTACCTAAACCATCAGGAAGATAGGAAAATAATCCACGAGGACGTTTACCTGCCGAGCCGTATTGAGAAGTAAATAAAGAAAACGGTATTCCGGCTTCAGGCCAAGCGTTGGAATCCCACCCAGTTAAAACTCCAGATCTTTGACGGATGATATAATCTGCTGGACCGGGCCGAGCCAGTGGACTGGCAGGAGAATCGTTCTCAGCACTGTAAGCCTCGGGACCACGAAGAAAAATACCATCATAATAAAAAGGTAGTTGAAACATGGCGGTATCGGGACCCATACGCCAAAAATAAGTTAGATGTCTCATGGTAAGGCCGACCTCCGAGTAGTCATTCCAGTTTCCCGAATCAATTCTTCATCTAAATCTCCTTCGTGAATATCTGCCCGAAGTTGCCATCGGGTAATATTTTGTTTGAATTGCTGTAAGCCTTTTTCAGTCACTGGAAGTCCAATGTCTATCATTTTCTTAGCGACTAAGAAATCCGCACCATCAACTAATAAATATTTTACGAACCCACGAGCAATATCTCGGTCTTGAAGATCTCGTTTGTTATTTGCTACCGTGCTGGCAACATTCCATAAACTGGGGTCGGCACCTTCGGCCTTTCCTTCCCAAGTAGGTAGGGTATTGCGAGCCACATCACCTTCGGTAGTAAGATCCGAAAAGTTTTTGGCTTGTTGACCTGTGCCATAAAGTAAAGTTGAACCTTGAACTATTTCCGCAAAAGTAATGAAAACACCCCATGTAGAACCCGGCATAACATAAATAGGCGGGTCTATACCCTTTTTAAATGATTCCACAGTAAATATATTAGCATAATTCGGTTCTGGAAACGGAACGGTGTAGCCGCTTAATCCATTGATAGCAGAAAAGTCAGGAGCATCATAATAATAATTTTCATCTATAAATATATTTAAATTAGCATCTGGTGGCCAGCAGGCTAAAGAATCAATAATAACCATCTGGTTGGCTAAAACATGGGCAGAAGTTTTAGTGTTATTACCATAACCACCTGTAAACAATCCAATAGGTAAATTACCCTGAATTAAAGGCGAAGCGATGTTGTTATTCAAATTGTTGGCATAATCAGCAGAGGGAGGTGTAGAAGCAGATGTGGGATTAGACTCTGGGGCGACATAAGGATTACAATCTAAAACAGGATGTCCAATAACATAAGGATCACGATTATAGCGTGATTGATTATCAGAATAAGTGGGAATAACATTCCGCCACTCATACGCTTGTCGCCTGACAGCCATAAACTTAATAGTCTGCACAACTATTTATATCTCTTGGCGATTGATAGCAGCATAAAAAATATAAAAGATTTCTTTGGATAGCCATTGGCCATGTAACCAGTCACCTGCACGATGGAGGGGTATTTTATCGTAAACTAAACCACCAACTTGAAATAATTCAGGATAATCCATAAAAATGAGATACTGAACCAAATCTTTCTTTTTGCCAGACACAGGTAAATCCCTTGACTTTAATAACTCTTTGAGTTCGGGTATAGTCATACTAAGATAGCCACTATATGAGTCTAACCAGTTGTCTGCGGGTGGCATAAAGATACTATGCGTTACCAACTATATGTAGTTACGGCTCACATAGGTGCGCCATTACTGAAACGCTCATTGTAGTATTCCTTTTGGATAGCCAATTCACCAATAAGGCTGACATTGACTGTGCGAGTAGCAGTAGTAGCAGTGGTTACGCTAACAGTAACTGCAAGCGGTTGCTGGAAAAGAACCAAGATTGGAGTAGAGAAGGCGAGAACTGGTCCACCTTGGTTGATGTTCTGGAAAACCCAACTGATGTCAAAAGAGTTAGAAGGGACGTTGTTAGGTCCNACTTGGATTTGAACATTGAAATCGGTTTCAGTGGTGGCTACAGTGCCTGCATTGTCAAGGATGTTAACAGCAATAGCGTAAAGGCGAACTTCTTCGTTGTTAGCCTGATTTGTGAAAATTGTTTGTGTATTTACGGTTCCTGCCGCAGTTGCCCCAGTAAATGTATGGGTTGTGGAGTAAATCTCTGGTTGTGGATCTTGATTTGCCATCTTAAGTCACCTATACATATTGTTGTGTTGCACGACTATTTATATCTTATGCTTCTTACACACCACGAGGATTGCGTCTTTGTCGTTGTGAATAGTATTCTTTTTGAATGGCAATCTCGGCAATCAGGGTGCAGACTACAGTTCTCTGAGCCGCTAAAGTAGCACCNGCAGTAGAATCTAAAGATACTTGAATAGCCAAAGGTTGTTGGAAAAGTGCCAGAATGGGGCTACTAAAGGTAAGAGTTTTATCATCTTTAAAGTTGATAACAGTAGCATCAAAGGCATTTGAAGGAATATTATTAGGTCCGACCTGAATCTGCACTGAAAAATCAGTGTCTGTAGTGGCTGTAGTCACGGGAGCACCATTTTCATTAAGAATGTTAATCATAATAGCATAAATACGAACTTCTTCGTTATTGGCTTGATTAGTAAAGATAGTAGACGTGGCTACATCTCCTGTCGTATTAGCAGCCGAAAAAACTGCCCGAGTAGAATACAACTCTGGTTGTGGATCTTGATTGACCATANGGTTAATAGCACCCCCTTACTATTTATAACTTACTTTCGCTCTCTCATTTGCAGTTCATCCCACATCCAGTCATCATTAGGTGGGGCATATTGAGGTTCAATGAATTGTGGTCGTGCTGGAGGCTCGGGAGGTGCTGGAGGCAGTAAAGGAGGGGTTTTATCCAGCAAAAGTCCGGGGAGAACTCCAGTGATTTTCTCTCGCCAGACATACTTACGAGTAAACCACCATGTTAAAGGCATAAAGATAAAAATATCTATTAAAATTGCCCACGGACCAAATACTTTAGAAGTTTCGTCTAATCTTTCTTGAGTTTCCTCGGGGCCTAACATTCCGTCTTGCCAAATGTAACCCAACCACAATCCTGAAATAGCCATAACAAGAAACAGGGTAAAGATAAGGGCTTGCACAAATGTGAGGCGGGACATATTCATACTAACCTTGTGTGGTCTGTTATTTATAATTTAAGAGGGAAGTCCCTTAGTTGCATCATTCACGAAACAATTCATTTTCATCGCTCCATTCAGGAACAGGCTCTAAATCTATTTCGGGTGGCACAGATAAAGGATCGTTAGATAATAAGAAATCATGAACTCGTGGAGCCAAATCGTCTAACTTTTCATCAATGCTACTGCCCTTTTCCTCGGAAATCTNNTCTAATTTACTAAAGAAACTGGCTAAAATAGCAGTGCCACGATAAAACTCAGGAGTAAAGGCTTTGCGTTGCATTTCAGAAATCTTTTCGGCAGACCGCTGAGCCACAATAGCCAAAATAACGGCAGCCAAGTTAGTAGACATAATAAAAGCCAACATTTGATAGTTTAACCAAAAACTGGGAGTTATTATTTGAGCAATAGTTTGAGTTAAGAAGGCTAATCCTAATGACAGAAAAACCATGGTTTTTGCACTGATAAAATCAGTTTGATTAAAATCGTCCCATTCACTTTTTGATGACATGTAAATAAACCTCCTCAAATAATTCTATATAACCTACAATTTCATAATCATATGATGACAATAATTCCCGAACTTTCTTCTCCCATTTACGTCCCTTATCTAAGGCAAACTCTTCCAACCTAAATATACCTTGTTGTGCTAACATAATAAAATCCTCATAATAAACGAAAGGCATAACTTTTTCATTAAACTCTATTTCATGAAACTCGGAAGCCACTTGATGCACATCTTCTAATTGTTCCATGAGTTTACGTTCAAAGAAATCTTCTCCCATTTGTTGTTTAATGGGGTCCTCTACACCAATTCCTGCAGCCAATCTTTCTGCCATCACATCCCATTCACGTTCAATAATGGCATCCCATCTTTGCCGATCAGCATCGTATTCCAAACCTAAGTTGGTTTTACGGTCTTTGAGGTAATCATTCCGTTTAGAACCTAAATATTCTAACCAGAGCGTAGCCTCATCCATGATAGTTATGGTTAGGGCACCTACTTATATCTTCATCCAAAGTAAGCAATTGCAGAAGCACTGGCCCAAGAAAAGACACCGACGATAACTACCATAGAGAAAAAGTCTTTAGCATCTGGCAAAACCAGTTGTGGGTATTGAATAGGACCATCGTCCTGCCATGCACCTAATTGGTAATGAATCAAGGCTTCAGCCATAAAAGCAGCAAAGGTAATACCTATAACTAAATTACTGGCCTTGGGTAATCCCATGCTATCACTGATCCCATTTGAATTGAGGGTTAATCTTAAACTTATCCATAATCATTTCGGACGCAAGATTTCCAAAAATGGTTCCCAGTGCCCCGATTAGACATCCAATAATTATACCTTTTAACATGACGGAAGCATCATCGTCATCATAAAGATTGGCTACTTCAGGATGTTTCTGAAGATATTGGGTAACCGAAGAAGGAGGATTATCATTTTTCAAACGAGGGTCTCGGGCAGCCGCAGGGTCGTGAAACACTTTCCCCACAGGTGCGGTAAATCTCTCTGCCAAGAATTGGTCGTCCCATGATGATAATAAGTTGTCCATAATGTCATCAATAGCATTATTTAACCGAGAATTATCTGTATCTGATAAAATATTTTCTCTTTCTTCTTCCGTCAAACTGTCATACCATTGGTCTGCGTCTTGTTGGGTGGAATCTTCGTCGCCAGTGAGGGCAATATATATATTTAACACATCATCGGAAAAACCACTTACCCAATCCTCAGACCAGCCTTCGTAAGCCTGCTCAGTAGCCATTTGTGGATCATAATAAGAATCGTCATACCAGTCATCTTCATCTTCGCTTTGATACATTAAAGGTTTAGTATAATGACCTCCACAGGAAGTGCCGGGGCCTTGAAAACGTCCTCCAAGGACTCTGCAATCGCCCATAGTGGTTTCCATACACCTGCCATCAGGTAGCAAACAAGCACCAAACCAATTAGAATAAGGTGTAGCCTTGAAATCTTTTTCTAAAAGTATGTCTACCTGACTATTGTTTAAAATATCCATAAGATAGGCAATAGACTCTTCTTCGTTGGAATCAGGGTGGGCTTCTAACCAAGCCACATACTCTTGAAGTTGACGGTCAGAAATTAAATCTAACAAGGTGGAAAGTTCAATCATCCTTGTGCCTCCTTGATCTCTTCTGTTAGACCGAGAGCAAGGATTACAAAGGGGATGCTCATTAAAGCATAATCAGTCCAACCGAAAGCATCAGATGGCCAACCATACTGACGATAGGTGCGAGCGACACCCAAAAGGGTAGAAGTAAAGAAAGCAGCAGAACCGACGGCAGGAATTAAAAGACCACGCCATGCTTTACGTCGTTGCTCGGCTCGGGCATCAACTTCAGCCTCTACTTGGGTTTCAATATGTTTTTGCTCTTGGCCCACCATAGGAAACTCACCTCATAAGTAATGCGAGTCCTGCACCGAGAGCACCGGCTACAGCCAATGAACCCCATGCAACAGAGGTTTCAGGTTCTATTTGCATACCATCAATTTCTTGAGTTTCGTCAGCAGAATAACTTTCTGCTTCTCCGGCTACTACGGAAGGGTCATCCGAAGTTCGGCATCCGAAAACATTAGACCACAAAGGATTACACAAACGGTTTTCAGTCATCCAGCGTGAAAAAGCACCGGGCATGGATTCATCAAGATATTTATAATCTTGCATATCTGCACCGCTGGAAGGCATCCACTTCATAGTGGAACCAGTTTGGGTGTAGGGAATACCGGCTTGACCATAGGGTTGATAAGCATTACCAGATTGGTCTAAAGTAGTTACTGTAGGTGTCCATGCCATCCATGGAACTGTAGAAGGTGCTTTAGAGATAGGATCTCCACCAGCAGTNTATCCAATAATTTCTTGTTTCTTAGAAGGGTCTGAAGGATCTTGAACATAACACTTTCGGTTATATAAGTCTCCACGGTCACAGGTAATTCCATAGCCAGCCATAAATATAATAGTGTCAGCCGACTATTTATACTTAATCTTCGGACGGTTCTTCGTCCTGACCCTTAGCAAACTTATTTAAAAGCATAACGGCGGCTACTAAGCCCAAGGCACCAATACCTGTAGCAACTATAGCATTACGTTTAAGACGGGTATTTTCACTTTGGAAATCTTGCATAAATCTATCATCTAAGTAAGTATCTTCGCCCATACTGGGGAACTCTTGAGACTCAATAATCATATCTAATAAATCGTCGGCAAAAGGTCCACCGGCACTAACATGAATACCATCATCTTCACGATAAATCTTGACTTGACCTTCTGTTACCATGTCCTTCCAATCACTGTGAGCCGTGAGACGGCGATACAAATCTTTGGAAAGGGTGAAAGTTTCAAAATTATCAGGAATATCTTCCTTGATATCCATTTCGGTTTCGGCGGCTTTGCCCTTAAATCTACTATCAATAATGGCNGGGAAACGGCCTCCTTCTTGGGAATTAACTTGAATGGTGTCAATTTCATCAATTTTCATACCTGAGTTTTCCAAGTCCTTCTTATGTAGTAGAACTGGAGAAGGCAAACCTACGTCCAGAACATAACTTCGGGGGTATTTGTTGTCTTCCTCATAGCCTTTAACCTTGAGGTAAGGAGCCGTCTTTTGAATCTCTTGTCGCTTCTTCTTTTGGCGTTCCTTTCGGGCAGCCTTATACTCGGGAGTGTCACGACGCTTCTTCATTTCTTCCCTGCTTTCGCCGGGTAAGAGATCGGGACTGGTATCAACTTCAGAAGCCATACTCATCGGTCCAATACCATCGTCATCATCTTCACCATTGAAAGGTGTAGCATTTATATTTACTACGGCATCAGTGCCCGGGGTGGCGGTTGTCATGGATGCAGAATTACTGCCGATAACACGACCGTTGCCATCAGGTTGGAAAGTATCGTCACCCAGCATAGCCACTTCTTCTACACCATCGGCTTGTTCTTCAGCCACAGGTGCGTCAACAACTTCAGCCACGTTTTCAGAAGCCTTGGCTTCCATTCCCGGATAGGTAATATCTATACCTGATTCTTTAGAAACACGCTCTGCTTCGGCTTTAGAACAAACTTTGTGACAATTATAGGTTTTGCCTTTGTGTTTATATTCGCCTTTGATACCGAAAGACTTTTTCTTAACAATGGCCGTAACTTTGGCTTTAACATTTTGTTTAAGAGGTAAACAGTAAAAACTATACTTCATTTAATCACCAACCGAATGTTTTTTGCTCAAAAGATGCTCGTGGTGCAAATAAATCAGCAGAGGGTCCAAATCCAAAGGATTCTTGTCCCACGGCAGCACCGTAAACACCATGTCCACCAAAGTCTACATGATCTGCAGTAGCGATTGGCTCAAAGAGATAGTGTGCATCATCGGCTAAGTAAGCCTGTTGTTCTACTTGCTCNGCATTGTTTTCTTGCTCATCTTCTTTTTCCATCTCATTTTCGTAAGCATTTTGAGTGGCTTCTAACAACGATTCGTATCGCTTNATTTCAGTTTGAGCCTGATTTCCACGAGTCAAACGACCCAGACCGTAAGCGAGAGGTGCAACACCTAAAGCAATAGCCACAATGGTGCGATGAGCACCAAGAACATCAAACTTAGCCTTGTCTAATCCACAGAAGGCTAAAGTGCCTGCACCAAGAAATAAAGGAATACCTGTGCTCGGTTCAAGGGCTTCTTTTTCCAGAGTAGAGGGTTCACGAGGGGTTTCATCTCCCTCACCAAATAGAATCTGGTTTCGTAATGATGCGAAGTCTACCATAGTAATACCTTCGGTCTACAACTATTTATACTTTCAGTTGGCACCAACGGCACGACCGAAGTAATTTGCTCCGAAAATAGGCTCAGTAGTCATAAGAGTGTAAGAATAAGCAGTCCAATCAGAACGCACGGTGTCTTCACCGTTGTTAGGAGTTTGTCCTACTGGATAAGTATAGTTAATGTTTTGTCCTACGGCTTGTCCGCCCATGATTCCACGGTCGGTGCCAATGACAGGGATAGTTCCCCAGTTATTGACTAAATGATCCTTACCAGTTTCGGTGTGGGCTTCTTTAGTTTCTTCAGTAGCCTCGCTACTGTCGTTCATTTTGCCCTTAATATAACTACCTACAACGAAAGTTACCAGAGCGATTGGAATACCAATCATTAAACCTTCAGTGACTGCTGACATATTATTCACTTCTCCTTACGACTATTTATATTTACTCTTATTCTTGGTTGTAGAAGGCACCTAAACCTACAAGGGCCAATGGAATGGTAAGTGCAGCAGCAACCCAACCCAAACCTAATTTATATCCGGTGCGAAGTGGTTGTTGTAGTTGAATGGGAACAGTAGGGTCTGCAAGAACCCGACGGTTTTCAGCATCCATTTCAATAGTATCTTGAATGGCGATTTCATCTTGGAGTTCATCTAAACGAGTGGCAATCTGATTACGATAACGTATCATTTCTTCTAACAAGGGGTGTTTAGGATTGTCCATAGTTTGATACATAGTAGCGATATCAGTTTCTAAAGACATATAGATAGATAATAGACGATCGAAATCTTGTTCATCATCAATAATTATATCTTCTCGGATTTCTAAGAGAGTATTGAAGGGTGAATCTGCAGCAAAATGTTCGGCTTGCTTAAAGATTTTCTTAAAAGTGGTAATTTCTTTGTCACTGGCAGAGGGTTGATAAGTAATTTTACTTGACATATCACGACCGTCTCGGTGTCCATCGTTGTAAGCATAAATATAAGCATCAGATTCAGAGGCATAAGTGCCAGTTTCAGCGGTGTTAAAATCACTGTATTCGTGATGCCATGAGACATCTCCAGTAACCTCAAACTCTTNATCTTGGGCATCAACAAATTGAATATCAAAACTTAGGCTTCCTTCGCCATCACCTGTGCTACGGATTTCTCGCTCTACTCGGTCTTCTATTTCTGCTATCTGGTCACCATCTAATGATTTAGGTGATTCATACTGGCCTTCGTAAACAATAGTTCCAAAAGTCATACGCTCTCCGGAAATCTCACCAGATTCGGCTCGCTTACGCTTGAGACCTTCGCTTCCATCAAGAGGTGTCCAATTTGCCATCTCTCCAAACTCCATAGGATCTTGAATAGGGGCACTTCCTTCCTCAGAATAATGCTCACGCATGTAATCTACATCAGTAGAAGCCTCGTCCATAGCGGCCTCTTCTTTTTCTCTTTTCATTCGTTGGCGTTTAGTTTCCGCCTTCATAGCAGAAACACGATAATAACCTTCGCCTTCTGGCCCTCCTTCATCGTAAATCCATTTAGCAGCACAAGGTTCACAAATGTTGTCATGACCTTCTATATCTCCACCGGGATTAGGTAATCCAGTAATATAACAGTTAGGACCTTCGGCATATTCAGTCCATTCTAAGAAATCAATGCCATCCAAATGGCTGTCTTGACAAGTTTCTTCTGCACCCATCTTGACTTCATCAACTAAGTAATCGTCTTCAAAGGCTCCAATCTCACGCAGTTCAGCGATTTTGTCATCACGATCTAATTCAGAAAACTCTTCTTCAATAGTAATCATAAAATCTTCTAATTCATCGGGAGTATAAATATCCATTTTGTATCCCAGTTGTTCTAACTGATCGAAATCTAAAAGACGAAACATATCGTCTAATTGTTCATCGCTGAAGTATTGCATTGTTCACACCTGTTCTTTGTATCCGCCACGACGCATNTTNGTGNNCANCTTNNTTTGTCCTTGNGNTTCAGACATAGGTCCAAAGATNGTCATAGTTTTACCAATACGACCATAGCCNTTGAAAACACCACGGTTAGTAAAAGCGAAAACGTGATACTTGTTAGAACTACCNCTACGGTTAGTAATATATTCTACACGGTTAATTTTAATTCCCTTGTAGCGTTGCTTCAGAGCCTTTTTGACATTAGCGACATCTTGAGCGTTCTTAGGGTCAATGCGAGCCATGGCTTCAAAGTTCTCAGCACCCCAAAGTCCACCAGAAGTTTCCACTAAATAGTTTTGGGCTTCGGTGTAATTAAGGAAAGTATCGCCGGGGCCTGCAATCACACCAGTTGGTGGTGCCGACGCTGAGGAATATCCACTACCTGTGGGTGACATAGGTCCTGATGTTTCCCATTCTACGATACCATCATTCCAGACGGGAATATCTTCAGCATCCNTGTTCTCATAGTATTCTTCTTGGAAAGCAGCCCAGTGATTACCACACATCTTTTCCAAATAATTGGCATACTCTTCAACCATACCACCTGAGAAGGGAATATCTTCTGCAGATTTACGACCNGCCATAGCCTTGCGTGTCATACCACGCTTACCGTATTTCTTGGCACCAACCTTGTAAGCGGTGCGACGACCGATGTCATCAGCCTCTTCTTTGGACTTACCTTTATCTTGGTATTGCATAGAAATCTTATGAGCCAATTTATTAAAGTTGGATTCAGCCTTGTAAGTAAAGTAACCCTTGCGCTCTTTAGCCTTGAGTTTCTTAGTAGCAGCAGCCACGGCTGCGGCTTGGTCACGAGTGGTCATAACATCAAACAAACGAGGATTCTGGGCTAAGCCACCGTAGCCACCGAGGGCACGGAATACACCGTTGCCGTTGTCGTAAACAAAGACCATGTAAAACTTATTGGTATTAGCACCTTCCATACGCAGAGAATAAGGTCCCCAGACGCATTGTGAGTATTCAAAGTTAGGATCTATTTCATCACGAATAGCGGCACGAAGATTGGTTTTTTCACGGTTAAGATTAGGAGTAGCAGTAGAAGCAGCAGCGAAATGTTCTGCACTGCGAACCTCAAGGTTTTGATGTCCTGAATAGTTAAGTGAGGCTTGGTCAAAGTCACCATGAATAGCACTGGAAGTGGCTAATTCGCCGGGGGTGAAACTACCTAATCCAGTGTCTTTACCGATNTCCATGAGNGCACCTCGGCCCGCATAAGGAGCNTTCATAGTTTTAGTTCCGCATCCACANCCACCGTGTTCACCAGCGAAATAATCATCACATTCAGCGCACATTAGTTTCTTTTCAGCAGCAAAATCTTCAGCCGATAACATAGTGCCACGGCTTTGAGCACGTTCTAATTGGTCGTAAGCAACACCTTGAGCAATTTTATGGGCCTGCCATCGGTTAGGACCCTTGTTCCAGAAGCCATCCTCATCCTGAACTGCTGGTTCACGGAAGAAGTCTTGTTTGGCTTCAGGGGTCCGCTTAGCGATACTCATGGGGCCATTAGGGAAAGCACCGATAACGGGNTCTACACCAATAACTCCAGTGCGGTAATAACCTTGCATTTGACGAGCAATTTGTTGTCCAATGAAATCTCGTTGAGCCGGAGACAGACTTTCGGCACTAAATATCTCAGCACCGCCGACNTAGGGTATAATATCCATATCTTCAGCATGGTATTTCTTAGGAACGTGGTCTTTGATAGAAGTAGGGCACTTAGTTGCACCAGTAGTTAAACTTAAGGAATATTTCTTGTTGCCTAATGGCGAAATTGTGCCACCAATACCACTACAACGCACAATCAATGGTGGTGTTTTAATAGATTCTACATATTCCGAGACAATAAGCATCAATTCTGCAGAATCATTTTTATCAGGAATGGTAGGGAACTCCACAGTTTGTCCATACTTNGTTTTNGTAACTAAATGCACACCTGCACGGCCTGTAGCNTCCCAATTGATTTCATCAAGAGTGTAAGGATCGCCATGATAAGTATTGTAATCTCCACCACGGAATCCTTTGTGGCGAGCCAAGTATCCAGCCTCATTATTGGCTGCTTTTTCATCCGCAGGGAAGTGAGCAACTAACTTAAACTCACCGATTTCGGCTCGGCCAGTTTGTTCTAAAACTTGGGGTAGCATTCTTAGGTCTACCATAGTTCCGAAAAGGAATCTAACAGATTGTAGTGGTAATTCAGTGACAACGGGGGCTTTAGCCATGTGTATATTTAGGCTACGCCGCTATATATACTTTTCTCAACCATAGAAAATGTCAGTTTCAGATTTATCTTCTTTCCGACTACGCCCTCTTTCTTTGGCAATCATAGTTCTCATCTCAGTTAATTCTTTGTGAGCCTGATCGAAAATGTCTTGAGTAATAATTTTATCTTGGTCGGCAGAAAGCATAATAGCAATATTTACTAACTCTCTCAGATAGGCACCAGACCAACCATCAGTCTTTTTTACCATTGACTTCAAATCCAAAGCATCAGTGCGACACTTATCTAAATATTTTTCTAAAATCAGGGCACGGGCAGCCACATCAGGGTGGTCAAAATTAACACGGATGTCAAATCTGCCGGGTCTGTCGGCCAAAGCCCAGTCTAAATGATTGGCATAATTTGTGGTGGCCAAAGTGATGACACCTTCATTCTTTTCAACACCTGCCAAACAATTTAGGAACTCTCCTAAGAGTGGGTGGTCACCTTGCTCACGGTCAATTCCACCGAGAGTATCAATATCTTCTACCACTACCAAAGATGGTGCTAATTTTCTGGCTAAGCCATAGATTTCATCAATTTGTCCTCGTTCTTGAATGGCATTTCGGGAAACATAAACAATGGTGCATTCTTTACACAAGTTAATAAGAATACTACAACACAGGGTTTTTCCAGTTCCGGGTGGACCTAATAAAAGTAATCCACGACTGGTTCTCATCCCTAATTCTTTATAATCATCTAAACGATCCAAGAAGTTAATAGCATGGCGGTCAATCATGGCTTGCTGGTCTTTGGTAAGAACAATGTCATCCCAATCCATTTTAGGAACTTCCAAAAAGGTATAATCAGCGTTAATGACAGCGTTTTTGTAAATACCTTCAGTCTTAAAATGATTAGATACTTCATCCATAAACTCTACATGATTATAATTAGAGTTGGTGCTAAAGTAAACTCGGCAATCAATTTCATACATATCATAGGGATAAAAATATAATACCAAAGGATGTCCATCTTCACGGTGTCGTAAAAATCTGGTTTGTCGGTGTGGAACTTTAATTATTTTTTCTGTGCCATCACGACTTCTTACTTTTTCATCTAAGTATACTGGGTTGGCCTCGGCAGTGCCACGGCCATTGTAGGAACATACCTTTTCTACTTCATAATACTTTTCACAAACAGTCATTAAACTATGTGCCCAACCAACATAAGAACGTCCACTATATTCTAATTGTTTAGACTCTACATAACCATCACTATGAGTAGAAAGAATAAACTCATCTATTTGCCGATCAACCATATCGTGTCCAGTGTTATGATTAATGTATAACATAGCGTCTTTAACAGACTCTACATCTATATCTATTCCAGCGATGTTTAAGGGTGGGGCGATAATTTTAGTAGGCTTGTCAGGACTGGACATATTGTATAGTTTGGTCATCACCTATATGTAGGTATCAGGTTTCCAAAATAACTGTAATCAATCTATTTCAATTGACACTGGATTGGTAGAAGCGGTTAAACGATAGGTAGTTATATCGTGCCACTCCTCATCAGTTATATCATCTGGTTGTTGCCAGTCGGCTAAAGGACCCCAATAAGTTAGATAATTGGATTTCAAATCGGCATCACATTTATCTCGGGCTTCATCACCATAGAGATCTTGCCATGGGTTTTGACCTTTGTCAAAGTAATCTTCATCATGCTGTCGGTAGACACCAACGAAATCATTTTGGTAAGATAAATATACTTTGTCATCCTGACGGGCATCACCACAAAGATGATACCACAATAATTGGTCTTCTCCTAACCAGACTTCTTCTAAGAATCCACCAACTTCCTCAAAGCGTGAACGACGCACTGCGACACTGCTTGGAAAAATAATGGCATCTAAGCGAAAGTGTAAACCATGATATTTAGGGTTCCATGTAGGGTGATGAGGGTGATAATTGAAGTTTTTGGCAGATTCAAAAGTATTACCACGGGTAGTAGTAAACTTAATAGTTACATCGCCAGCGTTCCACCATAAAACATGGTCTTCACTGGTTGTAGTAATACAACCTTGTAACTCAGCCAAATGCTCGGGATACCAATAATCATCTCCGTCTAACCATGCAATAAAGGGTGAACTACCTAAAGTTACGGCTTCATTACGGGCTTGGGAAACTCCAGTTCCAGATTGTCGGAAATAATTAAACCGGGGATGGTTATCATATTCTTCAACAAGTTGCATACAACCAGCGTAAGTGTCGGCATCAGTAGGTGTGCCATCAACAACCCAAACAGTGTAGTCATTTAAACTCTGTGCGAAGACAGAATCTACACAACGTTTGAACAATGCTGGGTCAATCCGATAGATCGGAATGATGACATCAAACATAATCTGTGCTTAGCGAACCACTTACTTAACTCTTTGCTACCAGATGGTCATGAATACCATTAGCAACTAAGTTACAGCCGATACTAAAGGTGACTAACCCGAGCAGTGCAAGGGAAATGTGTCCTCTAATCTGTGAACCTTTAAACTGTTCAGCGACTAACTTCTCAGCGTGATAAGCAGTTAAAGCAGTGCCGACACATATCAGAACGACTCCAGTATTAGTGGAAGTCATCTTCAATTGCATTGGCAACACCTAACGCTTTCGCTTGACCGTCATACTCCCAGAGGGAGAATCACTCGGAAAAGGCGAGGTTACGCTTAAGCCTGTGCTTGAAGTAGGCTTCGCTTATACCAGTCTACGTTTCCGGGGTTGATACTGATTCCCATCTCCAACAACTTGTTAGCGATAAGTGCATCTGGACCGTCGTAAAGTGTGTATTTAACGAAACACATTAGTTCACCAGCAACTGATGTTCCTGCTGCGAAAGCACCTGCGTTGTAGAAAGTTACCAAAACGTCCCAAACTTGACCCGGTAGGACGTAAACGTCTGGGTAAAGGTTGAAAGCAGGTTGGAAATCAATACTGCGTGGGTAAGGGCTTGCTGCACCGGGGATACCATCGTTAGGGATGTTATCTGGGTCAAGGAAATAATCGGTTGTGTTGATTCTTACTTGGACGTAGGAACGAGGACCTGCAATACCAGCGGTTCCTGCTGCTCCGTCTATGATCAATCCACGGATAACAGTGTCTGCTGTGATACCAGCCCAGCAACCCAAAGTGGGTGTGGTTGCGATATCTTCAATAACAACGAACTCTGTTGCAGTGGTTTCCGCAGGCTTTGTGATGTTGTTACCAACGCCACCGACGAAAATTGATGTTCTTTGACCGACAACTGTTGATACGGTCATTCCTGTGCTGTCCCATTCATATACTTGGCTTCTCATTGACATATTTTTTCAACTCCTATTAAAGTGTTTAAATCGGGGTCTCCGATTAAGCCTGACCTCCAGCGGCTGCAGCGACACGAGAGCGTTGCTGTTGTTCAATCAGGGAACGCTTATACCAGTCAACGTTGTTTGGGTTGATGGTGACACCAAGTTCCAAAAGTTTGTTAGCGATAAGAGCGTCTGGTCCGTCATATAGAGTGTATTTAACGAAGCAAGAAACAACTTCAGTGGATGTAGCATCTGTTGAAGTAGTTCCGACACTTGTAGTGTAAAGAATCTGGAAAGTCTGACCGGGTAGAACGTAAACGTCTGGGTAAAGGTCAAAAGACTTCAAGATGTTCTGTGAACCAACTGAGGACGCTGTAACTGAAGTTAGGTCCAGAGTGGAGTTTGCACCACGAGGGTATGGACTTGCCAGACCGGGGATACCATCCATGTTGGTAACGTCGGGGTTCTGGAAGTAATCTGTTGTGTTGATTCTGATTTGAACAGCACCAGAAAGAACTGGGCTTGCTGCAATATCTTCAATCACAATAAATTATGTGGCGGTTGTTTCTGCGGGCTTGGTGATGTTGTTTCCAATTCCACCTGTGAAAATATCGTATTCACGGTTAGCAGTTACTTGAACTGGCTGATCGGTGGAAAGACGGCGAAGTTGATTCGCACTTGTCTGAAGGTTACTCCATTCGTATACTTGGCTTCTCATTGACATAATATCTTACCTCCCTTATCGGGATAGTTTATGTTTTGTTTTTTGACTATATAAATCTTTGCACTATTTTTGCGATTTGTAAGGTCAATCCTCAACATATTGTTCTTGTAAGAGTTCAATATAGTTATTACTTTCGGGAGTTCTTAGTTCTGCGATTACCCACCAGACATCATTATCCTTGTCTACTAACCAATTAACAGATTTATATTTAGTATTATTGTCAGTGCTGACTACGGTTTTCCATTGATAGGGTCGGTAAGAACTAACATCCGCATTTGATTTAGCGATTTCGTTGTAAAACTTTAGGATTTGTTCCTTAGCCCGTTGTGCCTCTACAGAACCTCCTCTGTCTCCACTAACAAAACTACTATCTGAATAAGACCACGATAATCCACATTCATCGCAAGCCGAGGGCATAATGTTGGGGTTAGAACAAGTTAGGTAATGTTGGCCGGTATATGCTTCGCCCGGATCTAAACCGTCGGTTTCAGTCTCACCACCGACAAAAAAGGCTTTGCCAGTCATACCTCCGGGTGAACTGCGGAGAAAATTAATAACTCCCGACATATTATAAATATAGTTAGACAACTATATGTATTTATTCTTCTTTAGGATAATACTTGTTAGCGATATCCAAACCTTCCATGAGTCCAAAGCCACAAGCCACAGTCATAATTCCGAAAACTGCAATTTGTTTCATTTGACTATAACGAATACCATTAGCGACTCCAAGGATTCCTCCGAGAGCACCAACTAAAGAACCAGTGTAAACTAAAGAATCAATAGAAGTCAAACCCATTTCTTGATAATAGGCTACAGGATTGTTAATCATTGATACCACTCCGCTTCTTCTTCATCATAATCAAAACTCATAAGTTCTAACTCATGAAGTGGTCCGACGGGTTGAAAAGGACGGTGGGCATTAAGTTTAGTAAGACCGTAGAATAATCCACCAGTCATAAGAGCGTAAAGAGTAATATTTTTATAATCCATAGCACGAATAGATTGAATAGTAAGATACATACCACTAATCATACCAGCATAGATAGTAAAAACACCTACACCACGAACTATTTCGCCAACGAAATTGTCGGCTTGTGAGATAATTTCCATGGAACCACCTTAGTAGCCCATAGCGGAATAAAGTTCCTTAGCCTTGGCCATGTTGCCTTTTGCTTCAGCGACACAGGATCGCCATGCTTGTTGCTTAGGTGTGCCAGACTTTGAAGGTGCGGCTTCCATAGCATTAAGAACCATTTCTTCAGCAGCATATTCTTCATCAGAGATACCGCCTTCAGCAGCCATTGGAACTACTTCAGGAGTAGGTTGGGCTGCAGTTTGGATTTGGTCACGGAAATCACCAGCAACATCAGAAACTCTTTCTTCAACTACATCGTAAACATCGCTTACGACTGGTAGTTTAGTGAGTTCACCGAGAACTGGTGTTCGGCGGAACTTGCCCATAAGAACAGCAAGTCCAAGAGTGGCAGGAACTACTCCAAGAATGCGGCCAACAGTGACGGATGCACCGCCAACTACTGGGATAGCAGATGGAATAGTTGTAACTTGGTAAGAAAGGATGTCAGCAAAACGAGTGCTAAAGAAACCAAAACCAACGAGCAGGAGAGACCCTCCGACAGTGTATTCATTAACAATTAGATTTCGCATACTTAACATCTCCTATTAAAGTGTGTTAACCTTACTCGTTCCATTCAGCGGAGCCGTAGTAAGTAGGAACGCCACGTCCACCGTAAACGGTAGAGTCTTCGCCCCAGTTGGCTTCGTTAGGATCGATGTATGCGCCTTCTGCTGCGGATTCATCAGCGATGTCTCCCAAGAATGGGATATCAAAGCCACCGTAGACACGGGCTAATGTCACAAGTCCAACGGACAATGGGACGACATACATTACGGTGCCGAGACTGACATTAATTACGGGAATGGTATAGTCCATTACGTTACTAAACATTCCACCTACAAGGCCAGCAGCACCGACGACTGTTAGAGATGCTCCAACAGTAAGCGGGTTTACAATAAAGTTCATTATTTGGTTCAACATATTTTTTACTCTCCTGAGTTATTTTATTCTTTTCTTTTCCACTATATATAGTTTTACATCTGTCCGAGAACAGATCCGTTTCCTTCACCAATGTGGTGAGAAAGGGTCCCTACTGCATTTTGCTCGGCAGAGCCATACCATTGTATAGGTGTTTTGCTGCCGGGGCTGACGACACGGACGGATGCCAGTGGGTTCATATCTGTGTCAGCAGTAGTGAATGGTTTAAAGTATTCTGGGGCTTGAACGTTTGCCGAAGCAGATTGTTCAACCATTGGCTCTTCAGCCGCATAGTGCACAGGAGGTGCGTAAGCATTTCCACCTGCATACTTAGTAGTTACAAACATATTACTCTTGTTCATGTTTTGAGCACGAAGTCCCATAGTATCTACAGAAGAAACATAATCAGCCGCCATCATATCGGTAGGATTCATAGTAGCAGAAGATTCGCTAACTCCACCGAAGTTTTGGTCAACTCCACCAGTAGGTGCAAACTCAGCACCAAACCACTGGTCAGGTCCGTGACCCAATGGAGATAGTTCTACAACAGAGGCAACTGCATCAGAAGCAGGAACACGGTCTACCATATCAACAGTCATGTTTTCAAAGTCCCATGCAGGACCTCCATCACCGGGGTAGCCAGAAGAACCTTCAGTTAGTTCTTCAGCATTCTTAATATCTGAAAAAGAGTGAAGTGCAGTTTCTTGTCCGATAACACTACCGCTACCAGATTGAGGAAGGTATTCTTCAGCCGAGTAACGACCAACCATAGATCCCAAACGAGGTGAAATCATAGTAGCCGCCTGAACCACAGCCGAAAGCACCAAAGCAGTTCCAGCGTAATTCATTCCCTTTCCATAGTTGTCAAAACGACTGCGGGAAGAAACGATAAGGTAACCACCAAGTCCAGCAGTTCCCAGTGTGCGACCTACTTCAGCAAGAGGTCCCAAACGGTAGAATGGAATGTAAGTTAAAAGTCCACCGATGAAAGCACCAGACATAAGTCCAATAACGCCTGCATAAGTAGAACTATCTGTAAGAACCTCAAAGGAATCTTCTACATCGGGTTGAGATTGTGAGTATTGCATTACCATATTGTTCACCTAACGACTATTTATATTTATTCACAGACTCCTTGAGTTTTTGCGTGGCGCACCGGCCAACTTTGTAGGTGGAGCGATGTGTTGACCTACAGGGTTTTGATTAAATCCTTCTGCGTTGCGTAGCATTCCAGATTGAATGTGTGACAACGGAGTAGGCACGATAGTGTCTCCCATGAAATGGTCAGACTTTAGTTTCTGGACTCCTCGGTATTCCGAAGCCAAATCCATTTCCATGACGTTGCTTTGATTCATGGATTGTGAAGAAACCGGGGAAGTGCCTGCAAGAGACATCTCGGTTTGTGAAGGAACTTGAATAACCGCAGTGATTTCCGGAGACATGTTAGCCAAGACTTCAGAGATAACAGCGTTTTTAACATCATCATTAAGATCGGATTCTTCTACGGAAGTCAGGAAGCGATGTCCCGAGTCGCCACCATACTTAGTAATAAGCACAGTAGAAGTATCAGTGTCTTTGCCACCAGATTTAAACCAGTTAACGAAACGATCGAAACCAGTAGATGGGCGTAGTTTAGTTAAACTAAAGTTATTGTTAGCCGTAGCATAAGAAACAGTGTAAGTTTCACCGTTGATGTTTAACACTTGATTGAAACCTTGCATAGTAGGTGGAGCGAAAGTAGCATCGTCTGGTAGCACGGCCTTGGATAGTTGGGCATCACCAACAGGTGCAGTAACGCCTACACTGTCTCCGAAAAGTTGGTCGGCCAAACCTGCGTTCTCGGTGTAAGAACGAAGTTCATATTGAGCACCGAAGTTAGACAATACTCCATGCATAGCACCTTCCATGGGGCTGCGTTTCAAAGTGTTTTGAATGGCGAGGTCCAGATTCATAATATTACATCCTTGTTACAACTATTTATACTTATTGCATACTACGCCTGACCAAGAGGATAGGTAGAACGATGGCAGAAACCGAGGCTACGCCGATTAAGGCCGGAGCCATATAAGATTTACGAGGGGCTTCAATTTCAATTTCCACGGTGTCAACTTGTGGAAACGCCGGGGCCATGACATCATGAGTTACGGCATCTAAATTAGGAAGTAGATCTACGACCTGTGAGGCTGGGGCTAAAGTTAATTGTTCTCGGGTTTCTACAACATCACATCCCGAGTAATTAGTTTGCGACCAAGTAGCGGCAGCGATTTGCACAACTTTAGGATAAATAATAGCATCGTAACCTAAAGTATCTTTATTATAGCCAGCAGAAGTTAAGTTATTGATAACACGAGCCAAGGTAACTTGACCTTCGTGATAACCGGGAGTGCCCATGGCTGGGAACAACCAGAGTTCGTATTCGGCAGGAAGCATAGAAGCGACTCGTTGAGCCACACCGAATTGGTCACGGGCTTCGGCTCGCATTTCCTCGGTAATAACAGGAGCGATGGGTTCAGCCATCATTTCTGGCTCGGGAGTTTCTTGATTCTCAAAATCAATACCCGAGTCCTCCACCACCGGCTGGTCTCCAGCCGTTTCAGGAGTAGTGGCATCTGAATCATCTACGACATCATCTAAAGCGACTTCTTCTTCAGGTGAATCATCATCATCGTCAGAAATACCTTCAGTTTTCGCAGCGACACCTGCTAAAGCGGCACCTGCCTTTTCCATAGCAGCACCTTTGGAATCTTTGGTTTCTTTATCGCCGGGGATTGCATCAGTTGTAGGAACAGAGTCCTTAACTTCTTCGTCTACACCTGCAGACTTTTCAATCTCGGCCTTTAAGTCTTCCAAATCCGGAGACAAATCTTCATCAGCCATAAAGTAGATAGGAGGCTACAACTATTTATACTTATTCTTCCTCTCGGGAGAAAACAGTGAAGTTATAATCTACACCTGCCAATTCTGGTTCGTAGAGAGCAATAGTGATTTCACCACTCCCAAAAGTATTAACCATAGCACCTTCTAAATACTCAGGTTGTTCGGCAGCATAAACCCAAACTGGAAGTTTGGTAACCACGGTGTCATCACCCTCTAACTGGGTATCAATAAGTATAGTAGGAACACCGTTCATATCATTAGCAGATAAAATCCGGTTAACAGTATATTCAGGAGCACGAGGATCGGGTTCACCAACTTGGAATTGATAAGTAGCAATTCGGACTCCATCACTACCATGATAGCCAGAGTAAGCCCATGCTTTCAATTCGGTAAGAGAAGTGACTTCAAAGAAACTGGGAAAAGCCACAGCATGATGCCCCCAATGAACATAATCTAAATCATTCATATCAAAAGCGGCGGCTTGTTCAGCAGGAATACCATTTTCCGCATAATATTCTCTAAACTTATCGTTAAGATCAGAATCAGACATACACTTTAGTGGTGAAACCACATACTTATAACTTCCTTTCCCCTGAATGTAAAGCATTCAAGTTAAAGTTTTAGTATCAAAAAGCCTGCTATGGCCATCAAGACTCCGACAGCACCTTGCATATTAAGTGGTTCAGGTTCAAAACTTTCGGCTCCTAATTCTACGTTAACATCATACCGATAGTAAACATTAAGTTCTTCAACTTTTTCGTCCTCGTTAACATAGTTAACATAAGTAATGCCTTGAGAACTCGGGTCACGCTCGTTTTCATATTCATAAATGATGTGGTCTTGAACAGCAGAATCAATTAAAGCAATTAATTCATCGTTGTCAACTTCATCATCATCCATATCAAAGATAGTCCACTCATAACCAACCATAACATCAGCCGCTACGTTACCAGATTCAGTGTAATCAGCACCGAAACCTAACATTTCTTTAATGGCTTTTCTACGAACTCCTGAATAATCACGACGAGTAGATTTTTTACGATTAGGATCACGAATTAAACCACGATATCTATAACTTCTAACGTTTTCAGCACCAAATGGGGCTTGGGAAGTATACTTATAGGGATTATAGTCATCTACAGTTTGGTAATTTCCAGTGTAGGTGACACCTGTCATAGTGGACCGCCTCACTTCTTGGAGGCTAACATGTATCCGAGGTAAGCCAAAATACCGCCGCCAGCAACCATAGCCATAGGGCTTTGGAACATACTTGGCTTTTGGTAACGAGCACCCATACCGTCAATAGTCTCGGAGAGAAGCAACATGAACTCATCTCCAGTCATGTATTCTCCTTCGGGACTCATTTCATCCACGAACTCGTAAGGATGATATGCATCAGGACGTGCTTCTTGCACGGCTACGGATTCAGGAGCCTCTGCGCTACCATACCATTGAGGTGCGCCACGACCGCCAATAGCGGAATCGTTACCCCATGAGTTGTTAACCAAAGGAACTCCTTGGACGTGAGTAGTTTCTACATTGTCGGAGTAGACAACTTCGTTGACTTCTGCACCATACATTTGTGGAACTCCGTTTCCAGAGCCACCGGCAGAATCTTCTCCCCATGAGTTAGCAATAACTGGTAGACCGACACCAAGAGCATCTTCTCCACCAACTTGTTCAAATACTAAGGGGTTGACTTCAGCATCCATAGTCATAACATCGTCATACTTACGGTGCATACGAGTGTGCATCTTATCCATAGCAGCCGCTTCATCTCGGCGGTCATGCTTGGATTGAGAATGAGGACCACGGTGTCGCATTCCAAGTGATTCATCCATCTTATCATTATAGCCTTGTTCAGCACCATACCATTGTGGAACTCCACGTCCGCCAATAGCGGAATCTTCGCCACGAGTATTAGGAACAATAGGAACTCCTTGAACATGAGTTTCATCTACATTGTCAGACATAACTACTTCGTTAACTTCAGCACTACCATACCATTGTGGAACACCTTGTCCACTAACAATTGCGGAGTTAGTTCCATAAGCATTAGCAGGAGCAAGAATATCAACGCCCGCATCAGGCATCATAACGAAGTTTTCGTCAGAGCCGGGTTGCTCAATTCCATCTGCAGAGTAGTGAATCATATGATCGTAATCGCCACCGGCTTGTCCAAAGGCTTGAGTAGTCATAACTTGACGCATTTCTTCTCCCATTGGAACAACTTCAGTCAGTGGTGTGGCCTCAACTTCAGCATCAAACTTCATAGCCTTAGCAGCACGAGCAGCCTTACGAGCCTTGCTTCGTGCCTTAGCACTTAGACGGTGTTTAAGAGTTGCCGACTTGGGACCCATTTTATCAGTCTTCATAGGATTGACGTGTCCGACCTCGCCTTCAGCAGCGTTATCAAAAGTATCTTGAGGAGTGTATCCTCCTTCTACACCAGAAGGATCGTATTTAACGTTAGCCGTGCTGTAGGTTTCAGCCGGTGGGTTATCTGCCATTGGGTCAGAAACTTGAAGTGCTTCTGATTCAGGGGCTGCTTCTGCTTCTGCAGAGAATCCTTCATTCTGTGGGTTTTCGGTTAGTGGACGAGATTCATCGTAAGAAGATGGAGTTGGTGCGACCGATGTTGGGTCTACGAACTCTGCTGACTTCTGATTGATAACATCGCCAATTTCGCTTTCTAATTTGTTTATAGTTTCCAAGATATCCTTCTCCTCGTAAATAAATGTGTTAATCAAGAATGTGCCGGGGGTTGTGTTTGCGCCAACGGCTTCCAACTGTGACATATCGGTAGCACTCGGGTCGGCTTCCCTCATAGTAATGGTATCAGTTCCATCAGTAACAACATAGGGTGGGCTTTGGCCGCCTTCGTCGTAAGTTCGCATTTCAACCATACCTTGTCGGTTAGGTCCACGAACCTTAACGGTGGTGCCTTCGTCACGAATAGCAAGTGGGGTGTAACCATGGTTGTCCACACGGGACTTATGGTAGAAAAGAGCACATCGGTAGAGTTGGTTACGAACCTCTTCCGGCAATCCATCATACTGGTTCTTCTTCAAAATCCAGACGTTATCATAAAAGTTTAAAGTATCATTTTTTGATGATGCATCAAAGCCCCAGTAGTCTTGGGATAGAATATATACACGCTCTCGGGATTCTGCCATATCAATTACTCTCCTTCTTAACTATTTATAATTTACTTATACTCTCCTGAGCATAATTTCAAAACCACCACTCTGAGGAATGGCTTGCACAGTAGTATCACTATGTCGTAATAGAGTGTGGGTGCGACTCCACTGATCCAAAGAAGCAGTGGTTCCATCAGGTCCAGTGTAACTGGCGTTAACCGATGGGTCTAAAGATAGTTTACCCATACGACCGTTGTAGTTTTCTTCTCCGGATTCACGAGAGAGGCTACCAAAGCGGTTGGCTCCTTGTTCGGGAGCATCGCTAACAATAAATGGTGCATCTACAATAGAAACCATGTAAGGCATATCTACAAACGCTTCGGGCGGTGGCTTAGGAACTCCTAATGCACGAGGAGAATTGTTGTAAACTCCAACGCCGGGGGTTTGTGAAATTGGGACAGAGGGATGACGCACTTTAACGTCAGAAGGTGGTTGACCTGTGGAAGTCAAATAAGGTGCTTGGCCGGGGGCTTGAGATTCAAAGGAACGGTGTCCGGGCATTTCAGCAGCCAGTTCTTTAGGAACATATTCTTTCATAGGGTGGCTACGACGATTCATATCAGCCATCAAATAATTTTCTTCAGCAGCCATCATAAGGTCGTCATCGCTGTAGCCTAAATCATATGGATTTTCGTAAACGGCTTGAACGTCAATAACACCGGGACCCCAAGGTGCATCATTAGCCACCATAGTGGTGTGCTCTAAGTCAAGGAATTGGTATCCCATAAAGGCTTCGGTTAATCCGACGGGAATGGTGTCTAAAGTTTGACCACTTCTTTCAATCTGCATTTCTTCTAAATCAGCAGCCGTCCAGTGAGCAGGTGCATTAAAGATTTTACCTACTGCAGTTGACCTAAGTGCATAAGCAGTTCCGACAATAGCAGCGGCCCCTGCTAAGAAATAACCTAATGGGCTGAATCGCATGGTAGTAATTCCTCGTCCCGACTATTTATACTTTAGGATTAACACCTTTTTCTAAAAGGTCTAAGCCATTCAACATTTCATTTATTTGTTTTATCTGATAATCCACTTGAGAGGTGCGTCCGAAGTTTAACTCACCATAAATATAATTATATCCTCGTTCCAATGCCTCCCGCTTCTTATAGGAACTTACATCTTGAGTGCTATACATCATTTTGGGAATTGAAGTCTTGACTGAACTGGGTAGTCCTAACACACCCCAACCCTGACAAGTTTTACATATTCGGTTGGAACTACCACCTTTACCATTACATTTATTACAATGTTCAATCTCAAAAGTAGGGAGTTCTGGTTCAAAACCTAAATCTTTCATAGTCTTTTCAAAATCAATATAATCTAAATCAGTGGGTATTTTTCCTAAACGATTTCCCGATCTAAAATCAGTGGTAGGGTTAATGCCACTAACGATGCGTAAAACCTCAAAAGCATCTCGCAATTGTTCTAAACCTCTTCTCATAAATATAATATTTTCAGGTGTTAGGGTTTCATAAATCTTTCGGGATTTATCATATTCTTCTAAAGTAGTTTTGACTACATTATGATACTTCCATAAACCATCATAATAAGACATAAGTATTCTGCGGACATCATCAGTTCGGAAATCTAAATCAGAAGTTACTTCCCAACCAGATTCATCCAATAATTTATCTATCATTTTATTAGTCCCATACTGGCCATAATAATTTTGTTGCCAGATGTCTTTCACGCCATAAAGACGGTTAACTTTCATTCGGTTCCATAAACGAGTAGACCGTGGTAATCTTTTCCATAATTGTTTTAGACCATCACTCCACCCGCCAAAATAATAACCTCTATCAGATGTCTCTCTAAAAAGCAAATACATTAATCCTACGGAACCTAACTTTCTGGTAAGCAGGTGGTAAGCACGAAGAGCATGAGCATAGGCAGTTCTATCTTTCGGATCCATGGTGCTTAATTGAGTTTGCATAGGTAAACCTTTCCACTGACGGTAACGCCCGGTTTGGTCAACATAATGTGGAGAATCAACGTTTTGCATATTAGGGTGGGATTGAATACTGGCTGCGGCCTGAAGTTGAGTTGCTAAATCTGCGGACAAGATGGTGCTAACGGATTGGTTAAACAAACTGTTACGCAAACGAGAGTAATTGGCTTCGGGGCTGGAACCAGCCAAACACTCGTAAATATAATCATTATAATCAGTAGTTAACTCTACTAAGTCTCCATAGTTTAGATTTTCACTAATCCAAACTGCATAGGGTAAAACGGTGCGACGATATTCATAATACTTACGCTCTCCTTTAAGATTACGAACAGAAGTTAGAGATTTTTGAAGCCCTGCAAAACAACGGTCTAAACCATCTATCCAATTGATAATCATGAAATTACCTCCACAAATAATCAGCAAATCTTTCAAAGCCATTAAAGGGTTGATAACCTTGTTGCACTCCACCATATTGTAATTCCATAAGTTTATAATCTTCTAAACGATTGTCACCCACAGGATGTTTCTTAACTTGATTACCTAAATAATCTCGCAATACATTTCGGTTGAAAAACATTTCATAATCTAATTCATTCGGGATAAGTTGGGTAGGATAACCATAATTCATGGCATCATAACCAAGGTCTTTATGATTCAAGGCTACGAATCCTGCATTGAACTCTTCGGCTTCTAATCTTTCACCAGCATCTTCACGGACTTTTCTCCATGCTAAGTCGTGACGAATAAATATAAGTTCATTAAGATCTTCCGTGGTCTGCAGTTCTTTTCCGCTAACAGGTTCAATCCAAATAACGTCGGCAGTAGTGGGGCGAACACGATAAATATGAGCAGTGGTTAAATGTCCTGCATTTTTGCCGGGGCGTGAAACCGATACTACGTCACCGGGTTCCCAATCACGACTCAACTGTTCATAGTTGCCAATTTTCTTGTGAGCAAATTGTTTAGCAATATTTATTTCTGCTTGTGGTTTAGTATACTCAGATTCGGGAGCAATTCTTTCTCGCAACAAGGCTAAATTGATGTCACGAGCCTGACGTTCTTCACGAGCCTTATAATAAGCGTTAAGAATAATAGGATCAGATATTCCTCGTTGGGGTCGGTCGTCAATTAAACCAGATAAATCAGGTCCATTACGGGTAGAAAAGGGAACACCGCCTTCAGCATAGAACTCTAAATAAGGTTCGTAAGCAGGATGAATATCTTCTTCGTGAATAATGGGAGGTTCACGGATTCGGAGATAATCGGTAACATCATCAAAGCGACGAATTAAAATTAAATCATCGTAGTTTTCATAGGATTGCTTCTGGTCTTCCCAGATAACTCTAACTCGGTCAAAGTCTACATCTACAATAGTGCCAATAGAACCATAACCTTCAATAGCAATTGAAGTAATTTTATCTCCTAAGTTCCACTTCATAGACCTCGCCTGCCAATAAATATACCAGCAGTCAAAACCAAGCCGCCGAATACAATAAGGCCCCAATAATCTTTAACAGCATTGTTAATAGCATCTACGGGCGACATTTTAATTTCGGCTGCATTAGCATTAAAATTATCTCGGGCTTCTGCCCTCCAATCTACTTCTACAGGACGAACCTTGACTGCTTCGGGAGAAGATTCAGGAACTGGGTGCACTTCTGGTGCAAACGGAGAAGCCGCTAAATCCACACCTAACTCTGCCAGAGTGTATTCAGTTTGAGGAACTTTATTACGAAAAGCCGATGACGGCATAAAAACACCATCAGGAAGAACTAACCCAGATTCACGATCTTCTTGTGAACCTACATTAGAGTCACGACGGACGTAACCATCAACCATGTTAGTAGGCATAATAATAAGTTACCTGCACAACTATTTATAGTTGTTCATATCAGTTGGTTACTTTTTTCCCCAGTTTCTCCAAATCCAAGATTTCACGAGACGTTTTTTAGTTAGGTCTTTCCAATAGAATTGTCTCTTACTACCTCGTAAACCAAAGTTGGGGTTAAGGCTGTTCACATACCGTTTCGCCTGACTCACTGTCTTAAACATTCGTATTTGATTCGGTAATTTAATGTCATCTCCTTTCTTGAAGGACGCGTTTCCCGTAGATGAAACTATCACTGTTTTTTGATATTTTCCATTTTTATCCTGTCCACTAAATCTGCCATTTGTTTGGGCTTTGAAAGACGGCACACCAATCACACGCACTATATAATCATTTTGGTTACAAGAATAGCCTTCACACTTCCGGATTTCGTAAGTTTTCCCTTTCCAATTTTTAGGTGCATTGGTGTTATATCCATCTTTATCATAAGCACCAAACTCTTTATCTTCGGCTGCATAATCAGTAGAGGGATACTCTTGATAATTATCAGGATTGGTTGCCCACTGCATAGCCGAAGGATATGGCTGGAAGGGAACATTCTTGATGTCGCCATAAGTTTGAATATCTACGAAAGGTTCCCATGGATTGTTACTTTGGGGTGTGGGATAATTATCTGGATTAGGAATAACCATGCCGGGGTGAATTGTGTTAGCAAAGGTGCGACCTTGGCCACTAATGTTTTGTGTAAACTGTGGGAAAATTACGCTTTCAGCACCCATGATATCTTCGGAACCTTGCACTTCAGTAGGATTGAGATGATTAACGTGGTTAGAAGAACCAGAAACATCCTCAGTCATTTCGGAGTTAAACAAAAATTGTTCTCGTTGTGGGTAATTATACCAATTGGCTAAATCGTTAACTTCTTGAGCAGTAGTTTCAGCACTGGATTCTTCTTCCTCTACTGGCTCGGAAAAGCCAAAGAAGGAGCGAACACGATCCATGAAAGTAGGTTCTACAACCTCTTCGGATTTGTCTCCACAGTTGCAGTCACCGATGATTAAGCCCCCTGTAAAAAGGATGGGGTGCCAGTAATATAATCAATCATACCAGATGGGCTGGGGTTAGGAACTCCACCGTAAAGGTGGTTAAGTTCTACATTGGCAATACTTCGCTCTTGAGCATTAGTCATAGCCATGTCAGAAAAAGGAAGGGCACGAGTAGCGACACCATCAATTTCCATCATTTCAGCAGCCATTCGTGAATCAACTTCATCGTCGGCAGGAGTCATAACTTTATAGACAACAAATGCTGCGATGCCGAGACCAACTAAAGACATCACATGGTTTGCACTAATCAAGTTCAAAACCCCCTCAGTTCATACCGGGCTTGAACTCCCAATCTTGGCTACGGGTATATGTTTGTCCAGTAACCTTAAGGTCGGTTGCACCTGCAATTCCCAACTTGCGAGCAAGAGGAGTATCAGGAACAGGCTTGTCCAGTGTTCCATATCCACGGTCTGTGAACCATGAGGTTCCACGGGATGCGTTTGACTTGGTTTGACCAGCAGAAGGTGTCCATGCACCTACACGGTCACCATCTTTGTAAAGTTGAGAACGACCACCAGTTCGCTTTTGACCAATACCAGTAGTTCCTTCGGAAATACGACGAGGACCTTGCTTAGTGTTGGACACTTGTGCACGAACTTTCTTAGATGCTTTCTTTTGCTTCCAGCCGTCTTGCTTGTATCGCTTGACACCCTCACGGATACCATATTTTGATACATATCGCTGAACAACAGTCAGCATACCGGCTTTCTTTGTGGATTTCTTTGCTCCTCGGAGATTGGATGAACTCTTGTCAGTCATAATAATTTCACCTTTGTGGTAATAGATATGTCTTTGTTCTACTATTTATACTTTTGTAATTATTCTGTAGGGGGTTCTTGGAATCCAATAACTCCACAAGCCATACGTTTTCCAGCATTACCTGTTTTTAATGATTCTTGATGCACTTTTTCATTAACTACTTCACCGTTGGCATCTAAACCACCCAAACCTAAATCATCACGGTCTTGGTGAACAATAATCATACGTCCTACAATAAAAGTAATACTATGAGGATCTAAACTTAAAGTCGGGGCAGTTAACTCGCCTCGGGCTTTTCCGTTAGTAGAAGTAATGTTTCCTAAGTCGCCTTCATGTCGTTCTGCCGAATCTAAACCTCCATGGGTTGTGCCAAAAGGATTAAAATGTGCACAGGCTGATTGACAACCATCAGTTAAGTCACCATATTCATGAATGTGAAAACCATGTTCGCCATCAGCAAGTCCATCAATATTATATTTAATAACTACACCTTGAGAAGTATCTTCAAAGTGCACGACACCAGTAACACCATTATCATTAGGTGCCATGACTGCCACAGCATAACGAGTAGGTTTAGTTTCACTCAGGTATCTTAAAGAAGGTCTAAAAGTAGACATAATATAGGCTAATCCCCCACCTATGAAGGCCATAATACCTATATTTTTGATATTCATTGTTCATCACCGACGACAGAGCCATCAGATTCATCTTCTTCGGCTTCATCATCTTCGGCAAACTCGGAACAAACGGTTTCAAAATCTAATCGGTGCTGATCATCATTACTATCAGAAGACCAAACTCCGTATCCCCAACCAGAAATCATTCCTATACCGAGTGGGGCTAAAGCCATCCAACGATTCATAGTAATAAATTGAGAACTAATGAAAAGAATACCTGTGGGAATTAAACCACCGATAACGCCGTAAGCAATAGATTTATTGAGATGAGCCTTATGACGCTCTGAAATATATGCAGATACTCCAAGCGAGCAAGTTCTACGGGCTTCAGCCTCAGTCTTGGTTAACACCATGTAGTAAAGTTATCAACACAACTATTTATAGTTATGGAACTCAAAGGTGACCGTGGGCTTTTGCGCCTTCAATCATCTCAGCAGACATATCTACGAATTGAGTAGGGTTTAGAACGATACTCTTACCGAAGAGCATAACCAATCCGCTACCAACTGCGATAGTTCCGAGAACCTTAAGTGGAGTTACTCCACCAAAGAGGGGAAGTTCACCAAAGGACATGCTACCAAAAGCATCTTTGTTAAAGAAAGGTAGTGGACCAGAGAACTGGTGTAGACCGATCAAAGTTAGTGTTGTTCCAATTACGAGTTTGTTGCTTAAGAAATCTGTGACTGCATTCATCATATTATCATATCCTATGTTTTACTATTTATATTTTTGTTTTATCAGAACGGACTGTGTAGTGCAGCGTTAGCACCGAAAGCACGGCCAATTCCAGTTCCGAAGCCGTTACTGTTTTCTGCTCCGAAACCACCTAAGTCAGCGTTTCGCACTGGTGGGGCAACGTGTTTAGCCTCCATACGAATCTTCTTGGGTGGATTGATACTACGAACTACCTTGTTGTGGTTCAGCATAGGTTGTGTGGATGCTGGAATGATTGGTCGCTCTCGGATTGGCATACGAGTGCTGGACGCAGGAACATTCAGTTTAGGTGCACCACTAAACATAGCACGAGGGTTGCTCGGGCGGATAGATGTGCGGTCTACTTCAAACGCAGGTGAAGCACCGAAAGTTTCAGTAGGTTGGTGAGCGTTAATCTTAGGCATAATTTGTTCTGCCTTCATACGGTTCATGTGAGAAACATCTGGACCGAAGTTTTGGTCGCCGTAAATCTCAGCGGTGTGAGATGGGCGAGAGTATTGTGCTTCAGGAGTAAGTCTTTGTCCCATAACTCCGTAAGCCGAGAGATCGAAATCTGCATCACGGCCACTGGCTAAAGCACTAAGGTCTAACTTAGGCATAGTAGAAATAGCAGGTGCTGGGCGAGGCATGTTTGGAACAACACCTTGTCCGTATCCGCCACCGCTAACCATGGCAGCCATGTCCATAGAAGTAGTTGGAGGCACAACGAAAGCAGGCATATTTACAACAGGGGCACTGGGTCGTGGACCAGCCTGTGTCAAACCTTGGCCCATAGCATTACGAGCAGGTAGAGTATCATTAACCAAACTAACTTGTGGTAGTGCTGGCATATTGGGGCTATATGGGATGTCTGGAAGGACAGTATTCTTTCCGATTGTTCGTGCCATGTTAATTACTCCTTGTTTCAACTATTTATACTTACTTGTTCATGAGAGAGGAAACAGCCAAGAATGCGCCAGTTCCAACTAATGCAAATCCTAAGAGATTCATGAGGGAATTGCCAGAGGATTCACCTTCAGCACTGTAGTGTTCAGCAACCATGCGGTCTTGTTCGCCTTGGTCTTGTCCAAAGTTTTGGCCGTCAGCATCTCCGCCTTGGTCTCCAGTTTGACCTTCATCGGCACCTTCTGGAGTATCAGTTTCAGGTTTCAAATCTACTACTTCTGATTCTTGAGTAGCGTCTTGAGGAGATACCATTTGAGTCATGGGGTCAGTCATAACATCACGGTTAGTGTTCATGAAAGCACGAATAGCATCAGAGTTACGTTCCCAAGAGTAGTGATTTACTACGGTATTAGGATCTACAATCATCGGTTCGTTGAAAGGGTGCATAAGAAATTATCATCATGCCGACTACTTATACTTTAGCACACAATGGGGTTTAATCCCAGCGTTGTAAACTCATTAATTCTTCAGTAGTTAAAGATTCACCAGCCATTAATTTTTTCATTAACTCATCTACTTTTTGGCGAGCAGTCTTAGGATTGGAAGGTTGATTGGGTGGTTGGAAAGGACTGTTATTACCAGAGCCTTGAGGATAATAGTTAGCCGGAGTGTTAGAAGTAGAATAAGGATTAGCACGGGCGGGATTAAAGGGATTACCAGTTTGTCGTTGTTTAGCAGGCAGGGGTGGATAGTTTTGACCCCGTGGTTGCATAGGATGGTAATAATCAGAATCTGTTTCTTGAGGCCGGGGTGTGGTGACACGTCCTCGGGGTGGTCGCTCAATACCGCTAACGAGTTTACCAATGCCAGTGAGAGGAAAGTTGATAGTCAGGCTACCTTTAGTCACTTGGTCAGACCACCAACGGAACTTAGGTCGGAACTCACCCCATGGAATATACCATTCTTCGGCTTCACGAGGATGTTGGTCTTGATGATGTTTTAAATATTTATTATCATGGCATTCTGGAAAGGTTGGTTCGGCTTGGGCGTTAAACAATCGCACACCTGCACCCAGTTTAGGTCTGCCTGTTTTACTTCCGCCCCCATTTACTCGGAAATTGGCTCCGTTAACTCCGGGGGCAGCAGGAAGTAACTCCATTTCAAAATCTTCCCATTTAGGATTATCAAAAGGACGACAAAACATGAGATTACGTTGCCAGCGAGTAGGAACGCAAAGATAATCTTGTCTTTGGGGTGACCATGCTAAATAACTATCTCCTTTTTGGATAGGTTTCAAAGGGCCACCGCCCTCGGGACATTGAGTAGTGTGTGACCAAATAGGACACCATCGTTCAGGTAAAGCCGTAAACTCATAACTTCCGACTCCGAAGATTTCGTCATCAAATACTGCCAGTTGGGAGTTCTTGCCGCGATCGGGTGAGATAAGAGAACGAGTTCTACCATTTTTCTTAGTAGTGGGTCGGATGTAAACCATGGCGGGAACATTGTTTTCAATAAACCATTGTTCTTTAGTAACTCCATAAGACTGTGCGAATTGAGTATCTGTTAAATCACGAAAGTGACTGGCGAGAACACCTCTGCCAGAGATGTCGCCTTCTAAACATACAATGTCGCCTGCTTCCATCAGGAATGATTAGTGGATACGACCTATGTATAGTTTTAGTTGGAGGCTAAACCACGATAAACGACATAACTAAGAGTTCCAGCCACTACTAAACCACCTACTACGATGCCGGTGACCATCATACTACCATCTTTTTCGGGTTCTGGTGGTTCTACCTCAACATCATATTCTACTTCAGGTTCGGCTTTCGCCTCAGCATCCCAACTCATATTATTTACTAATCGTGCCGGTGGCAGATTACCTACTGGGGAGGGGGTTGCAGGGGGAGGGGTTCTCCAAGAGGCTTCTGCAGCCATCGGTTGCTTGTGGTTGGGATTGACATCTACTTCTACATCTAAGGCTGCCAAGTCTTGAGGCGAGGCTACAGGATTTTCATCATGGAACTTCAACCGTGAATCTTGAATGTTAACGTTGTGTCCTTTGTGTTCGGTCTTACGGTCTCCACGGATTTTACCGATGACTACATATCCTCGGTCACGATAGAACTCGGGTGCATAAGCGATAACTTCTCCTTTACGGGCTTTAGCGATACCGTCCAGCATACGCTTAATAGTTTTCTTATCAGTTCCAAAGGATAACTGATCGTCCAGAGCCTTGAGGTCACGAGCGTTGATAACGTTGTGAACGAGATAGATAGAGGCTTGAGATAGGGCTTCCTTGCCTACGCCCGCAGGACGCTGGGAGATAAGTGTAACTCCATAACCGAGAGCACGGCCTAATTTACAAAGACGAATAATGGGGTCGGCTGAACTTGGTCTTCCCATCTGTGGAATAAAGTCTTGACATTCTTCCACGATTGTTTGAATACCTTTACCAAGTGCGGCTTCTAAAAGGGCTTCACAATATTCAGCAATCAATTCTTGTTGCTTCTTGAGTGGCAGTCCCGCCAACTTAATAATAACTGAGTTAGAAGTAGTCTTGAGAGTATCCACTAATTCTTTCATGTTGATAGTCTGTCCCAGAGTAGGTTTGAGTGGCACGACACCGGGCATCTGTTCTGCTAAATGACCGTGAGCATCCAGAGCGTCAAAACAAACGAATTGTAATCCCAAGCGAGCAAACTCTTCCATCAGAACCGCAGCGGTCCATGACTTTCCGCTACCACGCTTACCAGTAATAAACAGAACCTGTGAGATAAGTGAATCATCTCCATAGGCAGAGAAATGAATATCTTTGCCTAACAGGACACGATCCTTGGGGTCCTGTAATTTCTCTTGAGGTTTACCCATAGATATAACTTCCCTGCACAACTATATGTAGTTTATGGTAATAAATCTATTTAGTCATCTGTGCCATTTTAGCCATGCCGCCACCTAAACTGATAGCAGAACTGGCGTTGGTAGAATCAATGGCTTCAAACAAACCGGGGGGTGGGTTTATGTTTTTACCGTGCACTTCATTCAGTTTACGGCTGAGTTCAGCCATGCCTTTTTCACCCATGGCTTTACTGTTATAATCTGCGATGGCAATATAGAAAGTAGGTCCATAGGCTCTTAACACTTCATCACAAGATTTACCATCGCCACGACCGGCATCAGACATAGCAGCATTGAAAATATAATCTCCGTTTTGGTCCCACATATCAGTGATAACAATAGTAACGGCTTTATCTATACCTTGTCCTTCCATTCCACGAATGCATTCTCTGAGTCCAGAAGGAATGTTAGTTCCACCACGAGGGTAGAAAGGTAGGTAGCCGAAACTGCGTCCACTGTAATTTCGTCCCATATCGTAAGAAGTAATATAATCAATACAATCTTGATGTTGATATGATGGACCTTTCCAGAGAACGTTAGGGTATGATTCAAACTCATAAATAGCGAAAGCATCATCACCAAGTAGACATTGTTTAATCATAATAGCGGTGCAAATACGGGCTACCTCCCAGCGACCGAAAGTATAACCTTTCCATGAAGCAGCGGTAGCACCCATAGAACCAGATACATCTACAATTACATTTACCATAGTGTTCTTTCCAGATTTTCCACGAGGGACACGGGCTTGAGCAGCAGTCACAGGTGTAGTTCCGGGCAGTGGAAGTGGAACGAAAGTAGGATACTTGGCACCTTTCATACCTTGAGATGGATCCCAAGTAGTAGTGCGTATAGGTGCTAATGGTGTGCGAGGTGCTTTAGGTTTTTCTACTAAAGGTGGTGCAATATCTTCATAAAAGGCTCGTAATGGATTTTCAAAACCAAATGGTTTTTCTTCAGCATCACAATCTCCAACAGGTTCTAACCACACGAAGGGGTCTTTTAGTTTATTAACATCTACTTCACTCACAGTATCACCACGTTACCTTTTGCCTCGTTCATCTTTTGACTGCCTTCTTGGTTAGCAGGAGTGTGCATCCAATTCCAGAAACCGGGAATTAAACCACTTTGGCCTGTTTGTTCAATGGCTAACTCAGACCTAAATACCTCTAAAGAATATTGACGAGGTTTAGGGGTCAGCAAGTCAGGAGTATTTCTATCCTTCCAACCTTGAATCCTAATTTGTCCTTTTCCTTTTCGGAACATTAGCACGGCCATGCCGGGGTAGTAAACACCACGCTCGTAAGCATCTTGTAAATCTTTGCCACCACCAATTAATGTCCAATCACTGCTGGGGTAAGGAGTTAATTTATTTTTATCTGGGGCGTGTTTTTGAGCCATGGATTTTCCACGCTTATAGATTTGCTCACAAGTTTTACATTTAATCATGGCCATTCTTCCTTGGCTGGGGTCGTCAATAGAACCTACTTGAGTTATGTCATGCACAGTAATGCCGATTTCTCCGCCAGTGTTAGAAGTTACACTGGACAAACTACCAGTATGGAAAGGATCACAAATAACATGAGTTTTATCATCACACCATTCGTAGCGGCGAGCCACTTCTAAAGTAGGTGGTGTGGTTTGAGTGCGAGGGTCGTAATTAGGCCCTAACATGAAACGAGGATAAGTGACGGGTGCTTTAAGTGGGGTGTTGGGATTAGCAGGGTCACGATAACTACGACACTCAACAGATTCATCCACCCAACGATTTTTACTATTTTTGAAAGCGTGTTGTGCACGACCTTCGGCAATCATCATGGTAAATCCACTCCATGTAACTCCAGAACAAGGTCCAGTTTGGGTAGCCCCTGCTTGAATCTTAGCCTCTACACAACTAACACCATCGCCCATGTAAGTTCCATTAGCAGCAGTGCAAACCTCTTCAGTAGACATCATAGCAGTTCCGTTTGGTAATTGACAACAACCTTGTGGGGCGGGAGTAGTAGGTGTGCCAGTATTGTTTTGAGTATTTCCATTAGGCATCATTACAGGGTCATGTTCACACTTGATTCCTAATGCTGAGCCTCCGCCGGGGTCTTGGGTGCGGATTTGGTCTAAAGTAGTGGGAACTATGGAAGATGTGTGAATGCCAGCCAATGATAATCCAAAACGATAATCATCACTATCTCGGGAATCTAAATAAATAGACCAAACAGGTTTATTCCGAATAGGTCTACCAGTAACTTGGGCAGTAGTTAGGAATCCACCATCTTGTTTAGCAGAGATAACTAATTTTTTACGGGGGAAGAGGAAGGCTCTACCACCAACTCCCTTAAACTCTTGGAGATTGACCGGATCGGTTTGGTCTTTACATTGAGGACATTGGTCCATTTTTCTGCCGGGAGGTGTGACATCCCATTTATTACCCATGTTAGCACCTTTACCTGTGGTTCCAACACCACACTGCCAATTATTTACAGACATTCCACCACATTGTCGGCCAGTCATATCATAATCCATTTGATTTCCACAAACCAAACACCGAGAAATAGCGTTGTCAGCCCATAAAGAAGGCATACCTGCTAAGCCATTATAACTATTATGTGCAGTGCATATAATTTTAGGGTCCATAGTAAAAGCATGACGCATAGCACTGATAGGATAACGACTGGGTAAAGCATTTTTACCACGAGCAATTTGTTGCATATTCATTTCGGCCACATATTCAGGCTTATATTCTTTAGTGGGGCCTAAAACCTTGGGTTGTCCTATTTCCCACCCCATGTTAGGAAGGTAATTTCCAGAACATCCTGCTTCAGTGCAACGATTGGTTCCATTTTTTCCAATGCCGTTATAGATACCACCAGTTTGAGGTGAAGAAGGATTATTAGAGGGACTCATATCTACTTCGGATTCAGTCATAGGACGACCAAACGGATAACTGGTAGATGGTGGTGGGAAAAATCTTTCATGGTCGCAAGAATCACAAGTGAAACCATAAGGTCGTTTGAAAGCACCGATTTGGTAACCTACTTCTAAATTAGGTATGAAGTCACAAGCCTCTTCAAAACTATTAATTTGACGATCGTAGGCAGGAGAACTGTAAGTTAAACGATAGGCAAAAGGTTTTCCATGGTCTAATTTAGAAACTTTTCCTTTGGGTTGAATCTGCCAGACATATTTTTGTGATTCTACCATATCTTGGGTTTCAGCCTGTAGGTTAGAGACATTCTGTTCTTTAACGAAATGTTTGGCATAACTTTCTTTGCCACAACCACGCTTTTCCACATTAGAAGAATTACAATAAATGCATACAGAGGCACTGGGATTACGGGTGGCCCATTGTTCACCACAATCTTTGCACACTACATAATCATTACAACGCACACGAGTCATAACTAAGAAACCAGACTGACCGTTCATAGAGTTCTTCAGTAAATCTACGTTGCCTCGCCATGTTTTCATATTGCCGTAAACTCCAAAGTCTACGAACTCCCAATTATAAATAAAATCACGACGGCCACAACCGCCCATAGAGGGGTCACAGATATAAATACCTGAATCATAGGATTGGTCGGCGTTAACTGGAGAATAACTGGATAAGAACTTACGGATGTTAAAAACAATTCCGGGTTTGTTCTTCATGAAATGACTGACCATTTGTTTTTCATCAGTGTCTTGAATAGTGGTAGCATCATTAGGATCTGTTTGGTAAATGCCATTAAATATATCTAACATAATTTGTTGACCTTTGGGTGAGTAGAAAGGATAGTCGTCGTAAGTTCCCATATTTATCACTCCTTGTAGGCTACATGGTTAGGGTAGGAAATATCAGCAATCCACTGACGAGCAGCATCTATGCCTTTCAGATTTCCATAGCCGTTGGTAGCAGCATTACCAGCGAACTCTTGTGTTAACAACATACGATACATAAAATTGTGGTCACGGGCTGGATGTCCAGCAGGAACATTAGTAGAAGGTTGATAAGCACCTACAAACTGATTAGTTATAACTAATCCACAGTCTGGGCAGAGACTATCAAAATATTGCACGGGATAAAGTTGACCTTTTATTTTATAATAACGTGGTGGGTCAGGATCGGTGGTGTTAGTTTTTCCACCATAGTGAATTACTTCTTCTACAACATAATCGCCGGGGTTGAGTGTTCCTAACTTAGTTCCAGTTCCACCCATAGGAGAAGTGGTAGAATTAGGGAAACAATAGATTTCCATAGTGCTGTTATCTTGATAAGCAGTAATAGTTTTACTTAATCTAACTTTAGCCCACTTGTTAGCATCTAATCCAGAAGCCAGTGCAAAACCAATTGGTGGATAGAATTGAGTGCCTAAACCATGACCTTGCACGGTTTGATAAAGGGGTGTGGCAGTAGTGGGTTTTCCAGTAGCGGGGTCCAGACCTTCTAATTCACCGGGTTTGCCACCGGGAGGTGACCAACGATTATCAACTAATTTACCACGGACACGCAAATCATTATGGCGAGTTAAGTGTTCATCACGGTTTTCACCAACTCCACATTGACGAGTTAAAACTTCCCACATTCGGCCTTCAGCCATGGCTTTACGATACAAGGCTTCTAAGTTTTTATCGGGCACACGCTTCCAGTTTAAACTGCGAGTAACATTGAAGTTAACTACAATATCAGAAAGAACGTTAGACCACATACCTTGTTGGCTGGGAGCACAAGGATAAGATTTTACTTCTTTTTGCCAGTCACATCCTCTGCCGGGGTGTGTGGTCAGATGTCCAATCTCGTGTCCAATAACGAAAGTAGTGCCAGCAATCCGAGCGATATGATTAGCAGGATAACCATGATAATTGGCAGCAATACATTTTTGCATAAAACTATCGCTGAACTCTACATTTTTAGAATCGGTTTTAGCACCTTTAAAAGAATTGCCTAAGAAACATTTGACAGATCCGGGAATACCTGTAGCCTGTTTTAGAAAGGCCCAAGCATCGGCAAACTCATCGTTAGCCTGTTGAACAGCGTTGTCTGCCATGATTATAATACTACGGAGAGACTATATAAAGTTTATCATTGTAGACAATCTTTGAACCGAGCGTTGAAGAAGTTACGGTCTTGCAGCGACATATTTCCAGTATCAACTAAACAAGCCTTAGCCTTAATTCGTTGCTTGGTCGGCAAACTCTTAGTTAATTCCTTCATGTAATCATTGAAAGCACCAGCCCATGCGTTGTTATCAACGAAACATTGGGTGTGATATTGTGAACTTACATCAGCAGGAACAATGTAAACTTGTGTGCCTTGTAACAATTGACCTTTTTCATCACTTTGAGTGGTTCCGATAGCGGAAGAAATACCGGCTGTAAACAACATGGTTACATATTCAGCATCAGTTTCAGAAGGTTGTGCTTCGGCTTGGTCACCGGCTCGTTGAAGTCTAACCCAAAGACGGAGTGTGTCTTCACCGTGCATACCACGGTTAGCAGCCTGTGGGGTGGTAGTTGGAGCGTGTTTAAGAACGAAACAACCAATAACATCATCTTCAGGGGCATTGGTGGGGTCACGAATGTTTTGTTGAAGTGCACGAGAGGCTTGTTTAATCCAATCTTCTAAAGAAGTTTTACGCATAGTCATGTTGGCTGCATCACCGAAGTTCTGGAAAACATGACCATCAGTTACATACTGATCGAAAGTCTTTTGGAAGTTAGTGAGAACAGTTCCAATTTCTACTCGGCTACCACTGCGAGTGCTACCGACCTGATAGCGACCTATCACTCGCAATCCTTGGTCGGCGTTGTTTACTGCTGTAGCCAAATCAGCACCTAATGGTGAAGCGATGCTACCCGAGTTACCAAGAATCATGCCATTCAGTCCTCGGGTTTGTCCACGGTTAATCAAGATACCATATGGACCCATGCTGTCAAAGTAAGTTCTCCATCCCAAACGATTCGGTCGTGGGTTGGGGGCGTTGTTAGCATCTCCGAAGAAATCGTTTTGGCGAGGTGCTTGACGAGTTCCTGCAGGTGGTGGTGTAACTGCTTGAGGCATAGGTATAATAGAACCAGACACACAACCAGACACTTCGTTAATGTCGGAGTCAAGAATTGAATCACCAGAGATAGAACGCATCTCGGAATCCAACATCATCAACANTCTATGACGGTCATTAGTAAATAAGTTTACATCACGAGCAATAATACCACGAACTGCGTAGTAATCAAAGAGAATTGGCTCTTTGTCACTGCCTGTTGGATCNAAAATTAGATTCTGGAAGTAAGAATACATAGAGTTGTAATCACCTAATTGACTATAACTACCATCTACGCCTGCATTTTCTACAGTATAACTTCGCTGTGGTTTGTTGGTAGAGCCAGAAGCGTTAGTAGCCATTCTTTCTTCTTCTACAACCATAGTTGCGATATGCCAGTGAACTGGAGTAATTTCACTCAGGGAAGATTCGCTGGAATCTTTAATTTCTTGGTGAAGTGGAAGCAAGACATCTCGCTCGTATTGCCAAACTGATGGCACAGAGGCGAGAACATCACGGCAACGTTGGTAAAACANGTCAAAGTTATCCAAAAGATTTTGTCCTTCTTGGCCAACACCAGTCGTAACACCTTTGTTTTGAATGTATCCACGAACCAATACTTCTCGTAGGAACTCTTGTTCGTTAACATATTTAATAGTGCTTCCGTCCAGACCCTTGTTGTTTCCTTGTAGGTCAAGAGCACCGGCTTTAGCACGACCCAAACGGTGTGCCAGACAGTATGGAACTGCGTCCAGAATATCTTGTCGGCCTACATATTCCTTGCCACGCAAGAAAGAGAAGGCTTGTGCCAATTTAACAATAGAGTTAGTGAAACGGAAACCGAGAACACGAGTAAAGGCTGAAGGAACGTGAGACAAGTCATCAGAAGTTCCGAAATCACCGAAAGATAGAATTGAGTCGGCATCTTCGGCTCCAATCAGGGGTGTTGTGGTAGATTCTCCAGAAGTTTCGGTGTTAGTGGTAATAGAATAATCCAAAAGTGGAGATTCGTGAACGTTACCAATACCAGTAGCGAAACTGTATTCCAATTCATCGCTTCCAGCAGCGATAGATGTAGGTCGCTTAGCGAAACGCTGAGAGAACAGCATAGAAATCATACCGATATCACGGAGACCGTTGTAAGAAGATCCCGGGGGTGTGAATCCAAGGCTGCCGACAGTTGTCCACACCTTCATTAAGTCATCAATACGCATAGGTATGAGAGTTTTACGGTTGTTTTGAGTTAATTCTTTAACAATACGAAGTTGTGGTTCACCACTGCCTCCGCCACCGTATTTACCCATTAGTTGGTCATAACGACCACCGAGTCCAACGGAACGGAATAGTAATTCCATGTCAATACGATCGGTAAATGCCAAATCGTTTCCTTTTTGGTGAGGGTTAGTATCCATCCAAGCAACGAATGGTGGTGAGTTAAACACTTTACCACGATATTCTACTTTTCGCTCGGCAATAAGACCCAGAATTGCGTCTTCTACACCAGATTGAGAACGGTTGGCTTCGTTAAAGAACTTAATAGGTTGGGTAACAATTGGTTTTGGCTCAGGTTCAAACACGAAAGTGTTGGTAGTAGCACCAGTGATAGCAGAGGTTTCTTCAACACTCTGGATTTCCAGACCGTAAAGAACTTCATCAGGTCGCTTATCATAATCTAATTTAGCCACACCGATTTCACCGAGCATTTCCATACCGATAGCATCAATACCACCACGAGAAGTAGCACGAATATCACGCAAGAAGTGGCACATCATTTCACGAAGCCAATATCCTTCGTTACGACCAGCATCAGTGTAGATACCATCAAGTTCGGCAGCAAATATAAGTTGCTTACGAGCCGGTTCGGGAATACTACCCATGATTTGACCATAGAAAGAAGAGTTTACTTTAGCGTTGCGAAGAGACATTTCAAACGGTCCATAACTGGGTTTGGAACCTTGCTCAAAGGCAATAAATTGACCTTGGTCATCTAAAATCTTGATAGGTTTAACATAGATTTCTTTTTCGGTTTCTGCATAGGCTTCTGAAGTAGGATCCCAGTTAGGGTGGTCAGCATAGGAGTTAGTTCCCATATCATTCCAGAGTCCAATGTCAAAATCTTTTGGAACACGAACTTCCCAACAGTTTTGTAGTAGATTACGATAAGTTTCAATAGTAACTTCACGCTTAGAGTCTACAGGTGGGAACAACATATCTCCACGATGATTGGTAGTTTCTTCTTCTTGGTTGCGAAGGAACTTAAAGTTATAAAGATAAGAACCACTGCGTTGTGGGGAAGAATAATTATAATTATTTGAGGCATCTACTGGAGGGTGTGACCAAGAAGTAAATCTCCAACTTTCCCAAACACCAGCAGTATCAGCGTAGGACTTTTGGTTGTAGTTAATATCATAATACATACCTTTCTCAAAAATGAGTGGCTGGTAAATGTTATCACTACTGGAGTTATCGCCAAAGAAATTACGGGGGTCAGCAGAACTACCCAAGTTGGTTAAATATTGTTCACCGGCAGAATAGGTCTTGGAAGTATGGTAACCATAAGAGTTAGCCAAAAGGGTAGAAGCACATTCAATAACTGTGGTTTTTCCAGTTCCGGGGATACCAGACAACCGACAGGTAGAGTTCTTCATCAACCATGCTGCAATCAAGGCTTCTAATTGTTTGTAATCGTCAAAACCGAAAACATCATTGAGTTTGAAAATAAGAGTTCGCATCCACTTCAACAAGTCAACACGTTGTTGTCGGCGTTCTTTTTCACCAATCAATTCTTTAAACTCTTCAAGGGCATTCATAATAGAACCGCCCATGCCATCCGCCTTGTAACGGTTAATAGAATCGTTTTCTAAATTGGTAAACACAGAGTTATCTATAACTTGTTGAACCTCTACTTCACCGTCAGAGTTAACTGGTAGGTTGAGAATAGAAGTAACATCGGCACCATTTATATCTACTAACTGAATAAATCGGGGTCGTCCATCACGATCGTCTAAAATATCTATACGAGCAATATCGCTAAGCGGAGTCATAGAGACGACATCACTAAGTCCACCATCATTCATAGAAGCAATTTTAGCAATTAAGTTAGTGGCTCGGTCACCAATAACGCTTTCCAGATTTTGGAGTAGTAATTGTTTGCCGTCTAATTTAGCCTCACCTTCGGGAACAAAAATAGGTGTAACTACTTCATTAGGGAGCAATCCCATAAGTTCGTCATCATCTAAAACTTCGGAAAGATAATTGGCTTCCATAGCCTGCTTGATAGCATCTACTTCTACTTCATCAACACCTAAGTTATTCATAGGTTGTGGGCTGTCAGGGATTTCAGGAATTACTTCTTCATTATCATCTAAATCTTCAAAGAAAGATTCATCTTGAGACAAGTCTTGGATTTCTTCAATCTCTTCCATAAGTTCTTCAACCTCGGGTTCAGAAGGAACATCAGTGGAATCTATTTCCATTTCTTCCATGAGGTCATCCATGTCATCCATGTCTAAAGGTTGAAGTTCTTCAACTTGTTCTTCATCTTCGTCAGCATTAAAGTGTTCTTCGGTCATTATTGTGCCTCCTGTTGGTAGTTAAGATCCAATTCAATAAGAACTGGTTGCCCTCCCCGACGACCAATAATATAGTATTTGCGTCCGATGCGGAAAGCCACAGCACCAGTAGCATTTTGGTCGGTGGCTGATGGATTAGGTAGATTGAAAGAAGGGGCCATACGGTTGCTACGACGAATCATCTTTTGAGTTTCATACATAGCAGCAGCATTTCCAGAATGAACTTCAATGGAATCTACTTGTCCCTTGACTTCCTCACCATTACGGTCAAAAGCCATAACTTCTCCGTCAGCATTTGGAATCTGAATAACTTTAGTTTTACCATTGTGTTCAAAAGTAAGGGTAGCATCACTACAAGTATCATAGCCCAGAGCGTTTCCATCGCTATCTAAAGCAGGAACTAAAGCACTGGTTTGAACACTCTTGAGTGCCATAACCTTATCCATTTGGTCTACTAAACCTAATTCGTTATTAACGCCTTCAATATCTAAATCTATTTGGTCGCCCGGGAAAATAAGAGCACTCAAGCGACTTTCTGAATCCTGAATGCGACCACTAAACAAATCAGTAGTGCGAGCACCAGCATAATCAAAGTCTAAAAAGACCTTAATATATTTATTTTGAACGTCTACACTTTGGTCTGCAGTTCCAGCAACTCTGGCCAAAAGTTCATCAGCCGGAAGTGTGCTACCATCAAGGTCAGTCATTTCTTGTTCATAAACATCCACAGTGGCTACAGGAGTAGTGTCTACAGAATAGAAAAAGATTTGGGCTGCTGGGTTGGCTTCTGTCCAAGTAGGAATATTTTCTGTCCAAGCATCACCATTTTGAGGAAATCCTAAATCACTGGCAGTCAAGCCAGAGTCTTCAGAATGTTGAGTAATAATTTGTAAAACAGATTGAGTAAGTTCTACCGATTGATTGGCAGTCATTAATCCACTGGTTTGAGTAGCAAGGATAGCGTTTTTAGAAGCAATTTCAGTGATGGTGCCATCAATGACTTTAAAAATAGTGGCTCCATTTTTATTCTTGGCTTCAAAGAGTTCAATCTTGTTAGCACTGCCGGGGCGTGACCACTTCAGAGTGAAATCAGCGATATTGTCTGAACTAAGGTTTTCTGCCTTTTGCTCGCCACCACTACCTAAAAGATTAGCCATAGTAGTAAACTTTAATTTCATTCCAGATTGGACTATAATAACACCTTGGTCGGAAAGACGAGCAGGAGTATTAGGATCGGCATCCCAATTTTCAGGGTCTACCAAGAACTCACTGAACTGGAGAACACCATCTTCAGCAGCAGGAGTCAAAAGGAAATAAATTGGTTGTTCTTTTAGAGGGTAAGGATACATACCACTGGAAGTTTTGTCTCTTTCTTCCCACTTAGGGATGGACAAACGACGATTATCTGTATTAGCATTAGTATATGCCTTCTGAACCTTGGCCGTTAACTTCTCTTGCATAGCAGATTCGCCTTCTGCCAATGTAATTGCTGGTTCTTCTACAACTTCTTCAACAACTTCGGGAGTTTCTTCAGTTTCTTCGGTTTCTTCAGCAGGGGTGGGTGCGGGAGGGGATGTGGTTGGTGGTGCAGGTGGCACAGGATTCGCCGGGGTTGAGGTTGCAGTTCCTGTGAGCATTTGGTTGATACCACGGTCACCAATAACATAACTGGCTCCAACACTAACGGGGAACTCAGTAGTATAGTTAGTTCCTGCGGCCACTTTCTTAGCCGATGCAATCCAACTGGCAGTCGGTGAACCAGAATTAGCAATTTCTAAAATGTTAGCAGCCATCTGACCATTATGATCAAAGAAGGTAGCATTGAGAGCACGAGATGGTGGTGTCACACCTGCAGGTGTAGTTTTAGCCGTCTTTTGTGTTCCAGTAGTAGCCTTGCCCCTAACTTGAATATGACGAGTATAATCATCCTTTTCTACGAGGTCATTGAAACCCAGACGTTGTGAAATAGCATCTGCGTCTGGTAGACTTTGCTTCATAGTAGAGATTTGAGCATATCGTTGAGTATTACCTGTGGTTCCCAAAAGAGGTTTGGAACGATTAGAAAGTGGGATAGTAAATCCATTATCATTAAGTAAATCTACCACGTCATCAATGAGTGGTCCCTTAATGACAGCATCTTTAAGAGCCTCGGTTTGAAGATACTGAATGATGGTATCACACTGAACACTATTCAGGACTGGCATAGTTATGAATGCCTCTCCCAACTATTTATAGTTTAGGGTTATAGTTATATTTGGCGACCTTGTTCCCTTAAACCTTTGATTGCAGATGCACGAACAAATTGATAAACACGAGAAAACCATGCTACTTGAGAGTCAAAGAAATCTACTACATATTGCAACTGTTTATCTACCCTACCATAAGGACGTAAGGCTACTAAAAAATCTCGGAAATTAGAATTGGCCCAAACTGATAGTCCTACATCAGAAAGTGAAGATAAAAACTCATCATTTATCATTAACTGGTCAAACAACGGAGTGCGATCTTCTTCAGTGTTGGGAACGTAGTAAGGATTGAGGCCAATAAATCTATCAGCCATTTCTAAATAGGAATTAACATGAATGCTGGTAACCCATTCCAACCAACCATCAATTTGAACTTGACAAAATCTTGCCCAAACAGGGTTGACTTCCTCAACTTCACTCTTCTTCTCCGACATCATTCTCCACGACTCCTTCATCAATGATTTCGGCTTCAATTACTGGTTCTTCAATAATTTCTTCTTCTGGTGTTGGGTAAGAAACTACTTCGTCAAAGTCATTAGGGTTAAACTCTTCTTCTTCCCATGGGGCTTCTACTGATTCCTCGGTTTCTTCTAAGACACTCAAGTCAATTGGTTCAAGGAAACCAGAAAAGGAGGGAACTTGTCTAACTTCGCCGTTCATTGGATTAGTATCACCTTCTAAGTTCTGTGGCACAGGCATCTTATCAGAATCTTTGAAAGTCACTTTACTGGTATGAGAAATCTTTTGCTTTTCCATTTTCATGGCTTCATTGATTTTCTCTAATCCTAAATCTAAAGAGATGCCATCGCCTTTAGTATAATCAATAGCGTTGCTGGTTCTACCAAAGTTATTAGTTTTCAATTGGCGATCGCTGCCTTTGATTTGGTCTAAAGACATACCTTGTTCAGCAGCCAATCTTTCTAAACCAACAGTCATAAAAGTATTGTGAACTTCAGCATTGTATTCTTCTTCTTTGCTGGGTTGAATGCCCATGGCTTCTTCCCAATCTACACCTTCTGTAAAGATATTTCTTTCAACAGGAATACCTTCATTAACTGCCCGGGGTTTGGGCATAGGTTTTACCTCGGTTTCAGGGGCGACTTCTTCGCCAACAGGTTCCATGGTTTCTCCGATGAATAATCCCATGTCGCCAGTGGACTGTGCTTCTTTAATTTGATTAAGGAAATCACGGTCTTCGTCTGATAACTCTTTCTGTTTGCCAGCGAAATATTCCATAGCGTTTTTGACTACAGGTGTGACATCAGTTAAGAACTCAATAAGACTGCCTGCAGTTTGAGCCGTAGGGCTGGAAGAAATACTATCTCCAACACCATATTTATCTAAGAAATTAAGAACAGGAACTAAGACTTTATCAGACATATCTGGGTCTACATTAAACTTACGAGCCAAATCTGCTTGATTGTTACTCCCTACCAGCATTTCCATCAAAGACTTTTGCTTTTCTTGCTTTGCTTTAGAAGTAAGTTTAGGGGCTTTTCTTTCTTGAGCCAACAAACGCTCAACTTCATCAAGTTCATCTCGTTGAATAAGATGATCAAAGGGATTATCCTCAGCCATAATATCCCATCGTTGTTTCTTGTATTTATATCTTATGGTGCCGACCAACTGCGATATCAAATCCTACTTTGAGTGCATCCACCCAAACTTCATTCATAGTTTGCCCTTCATCTCGTTGTTCACGGATAGAAGATTCTATGGCATCAGCGGCTTGGCGTAGCGAATTAGCCAAAATAGATTGTAAAAAGGAATCGTCATCTACGGAGTTAGCAGCCGACTTATCAATGAAATCACATAATTGATGTGTTAATTTACGCATTTCTCGTTCACGGAAACTGGTTTTCACAGACATAATTTGATGAAAGAAGTCAGACTCTACGGCTTGCTTCATTTTATCCTGTGCAGGAATGTCTTGGTCTTCTAATACTTGTAACATAGACATAAAGTTATCAAAATATTCTTCAGAATGGTCGGGGTCAGAAACTCCTATCTGGTCCATGAAAGAATCAAATTGAACTAAAAGGTTATGTTGTCGCTCTTTTTCTAAAAGACGGCGATAACTCTTCAACATGGTTTGCATACCTTTTAGATCCAGTTTATCCAAAGTTAATCACCTCAATACTGGGGTGTATTACGATTTTGGTAGTTACGAAGTAATTCTGCATCAAAGAACTTATTGCGGTCAAAGTTTTGTTCTGCTGCTTTGACGGCTTGTTCTTTTTGACGGTTATCTTCGGCTCGCTTAATCGCAATTTCAGCCTCAGCCAGTTTTGTTCCAATGTTATCAATTTCAGAACCCAGTGAATCTATTTTACCTTTGTAATACATAGACATACCAATAGCACCACCTAATCCACCGACTACCATACCAATGGCTCCACTGGTCCATGGGGATACACCAAACATAGCAGATGCAACGGGCATATCTTTAACTGCACTGCCTGTGAAAGCATTTTCAGCAGCCTTAGCATCAGAGTGGTTGGCACTGTGTTCTACAGGGGAACGGGATTGCATACGACGGCGAACTTCTCGGTGAAGTGCTGACATATCTTTTCGGAACTTAGTAAACTCAGCATCCGATTTAATCTCGGCAGTTTCCATAGTGTGCATTAAATCTGAAAGGTCGGCATCTGACATTTCACTTAATCGCAGACTGCGTTTAACAGAGATTGAATCTTCGGCAGCAAATGTAGTATAAGTATTTTCAAACATAGGTGTCTCCTCGGCTTCTACAATACAATCAGTAATCTTTTTAAAACCACGGATTCCCTTACCACGCTCACCTAATAAATACTTTCCGGGGCCTGTGGCATGAGCAAGATTAACAAAGGTTTCCAAGGGGATTTCCGTTTCAGAAACTATAACATCTTGACATCCTGAGTTTTTGACACCTTTTTCGTATCGGCGGATGAAGTAGGGCATACCTCATATGGGACGGTTCAACTACTTATACCTTTCGGACAAAATGGGACCTAAATCCGAATTACTTATCCGATTAAGACCAGACAGTAGCCAAGGCTTCATAGGCTTTATCTAAGGTATCATTATCAGGTTCTTCGCCATCTTCCATTTTACCTATAAGTTCTTGGAGGGCAGTAATAGTCATAACAATTTGTCGCCATTTGAGTTCCCTCAATCTTTCGTAAACTCCTCGTTCTTCAGCACGGTTGACAAAGTTTTTACTTTCTAAATACTTTACCAGTGCTAAGAGGTCTAAACGCCATCTAATTCCGCCTCTGCGATCTTTAGATTGAGCGTGTTTGAACATAGGTCGGTTGCGAAGCACACCGATAACTTCACGAGAGGTATATCTTCGTGGTTTGAGTTGCACCATTTTTTCAGAGATTTCTGTAGAGTAGCCGTAGCCTTCGTGTGCCAAGAGATAATCCACAATATCAAAAACTAACGATTCCGTCAAGGGTAATGGACGGGTGTCTCGCTTTCGCTTTGCGGGTTTTTCTTCAGGGTCTTTTGAAAAATCATAACCCTTTTCATCCTTGGCCATGAAGAGGTCACTCCTCTTCTTCTAACTCAGGTTCAGGAAGTCCTAAAGAGATTCTAACCATGTCTGCTTTTTCAGCATCGTAGGCTAATTTAGCATCAGCCAGTTCCATACCTTCGGCTACTTTATCCTTGATGTAGGATTTTCGGTTGGACTCAAACTCCATGAGGGCGAGAATAGCAGCATTTTCATCATCTACTTGACGACCATCATCATCGGATTCAAACAAATCTTCTACTTCTTGTTCAGCAGTCAAATAATCAGTGGCATCAACGTTGACATATTCGTCAAGTTCATCGTCCATAACTTTACCAGTTACGCCTTCTTGCATTTTTTCTACCATTTCCAAAGCCTGTGGCTTAGTTACTCTAAATCCGACTCTTTCCCAGTATCGTGTCTCGGTCATGGTAAACCATGTGGTAAACTACCTATTTATATCTTTTCTTAATTCGGAGTGACAGAAATAATTTTACGATTGGATTTAATAGCAGAAATCAATTGGTCAGGATCGGTCACAGGGTCGCCTTCTACGAATTATAAATAACCTAAATCCAGTTGGTATTGGAATAAATGACGCAAAGCATTTTCTTCGCTACGATTCATTTTTTACGCCTCTTTGACTTTTTCCGGGGTTTGGCACCAAGAGTCATGTTAACAGGAGAATCAGGGTTATCTAAATCTTGAGTCAGACAGCGATGCCCGCAATAGGAACGAGTAGTAACGACTTTGTGCCAACGAGCAGATTTAGTTTTATGCCATCCCAAAGTAATCATGTGTCCCTGATCGAACTTGTTATCACAGCAACTGCATTGAGCACCATCTTCGGTAGCCACTTCTCCAGTGTCGTCTAACCACTGGCCGTCATCGTCTTGTAGCAACATCCGAAGGCATTCAATAGAACATAAAACATCGGAATTAAGATGTTCAGACCACCTACCGTTAGCATTAAACAAAGTATCGGTAAAAATAACTACAGGTTTATTAGTTTTAATCACGGTATCACACATCACGCATTGGCTCATTCTACCAACTCCTTAAGTTCTTGTTTCATGCCACTAATAATAAACGGAAAGTGGTAATCGTTGAGAATCTTTTTAATACCTTCACGCATTCGCTGGACTTCATCACATTCGCAACTCATTCAATCACCTCGTATAACTGCCATTCTCCAGAAGCGAGACCATCTTTATGAGAGAATAATCTACCGACTGGAAATCCATGGGCTTGACGCTCGTTATCGGCTCTCAATCTGCCTCCACATTCTAATTCAAAAGGTGGGTCGTGAAAACGAGATCGCCATGCAAAAGAATCAACGGAATCAACGGCTATGGGACGAAGATGATAGGAATCATCTAATTCGCCCACAAGGACGTGAAGCCCTTGGCCGCTGGATGATACCCGATACCAGACCCTTTCGGGTCCAAAAGACTCGGCCAACTGGCTCAAAGCCTGCTGGACGATATCATTATCTATGGCGACATCATCCCAATCAAAAGTTAACACTCCCATAGGAGTAATTAGTAACAACCTCTGTTATATAGTTTGAGATTACTTCTTAAGCATCTTGGAAGCAAAAATACCGCCAACAACTACGAGAGCAGCAATACCACCGTAAAGTAGGTAATTGGTTTCGTCTTCTTCAGTGTCATCGCCGTTTCCGCCATTATCAGAACCACCGTTGCCACCATTAGAACCGCCGTTGTCGCCGTTTGTGCCGTTATCACCAGTTCCGTTGTCGCCACCCGCAGGTGTGATAGGAACTACTTCATCAAGAGTGATATTGTAGGAGTCTCCACGAATCCATGGAACTTCAGTAGTTACGTTTGCAGAACCATCTGCAGGGACATAAACTACGTTTTTTCCACGGCCATCACGGTAGAGTGAGTCGCCGGGCTTAAGGTCAAAGGAAAAGGTTTGTTTGCCGGGGCGTGATAGGTTAACAGTTTGACTAACTATATCAGCAGCACTGTCAAGTGTAAAGTGGAATCCTTTATCGTATCCTGTTTTAACTCCACCACTTACGTTAGTAGTGTGAGAGCCAGCACCAGTGCCACCATCACCGATACTAAAACGACTAAAGTTGGCACCGTCATAGTTAGTAATGTTAGCACTATCAATGGTTGCTGCACCGAATTGTTTTGATGGTAGCGACATCAAACTTTCTGCGCTGAATGTTGGTAGTGGGAGATTAGTCTCGGATTGAAACTTTCCAAATGAGTTATAGTCTACAAAGCCCATGTAAAGAATAATACTCCACTACTATTTATATTTAACGACTATTCTTCTTCGTCATCATTAGTATTTTTATGATACCAGACCAGAAGTTTACTTAACTGTTCATTTCGCCAGAGAACCCAGCGCACAAAATAAATATTCGCAAAGCCATGCAAGATCACAGCCATCATAATTAGCCATACAATTGTTAAGTCATCCATTTTACTCACCCGGTAATGTCATTTTATCAGTTCCCATAATCAAATCAGCGAAATCTTTTAAGTGTCCTGAATCGCCTAAACCTTTGGGTTCATAGGGTAAACGAGTTACTCCAATAGCCGAGACATCATGTTCTTTGCAGACTTTTTGATAATTGTTAATCCATGGTTGCTGGTTCTGGTGTTCTGACCAGACCATAGCCACGGCAGGATTTTCTCCTCGGATATCAAAGTGTTGTTTGAGATCGGGAACGATGTGATTAATAATAAGTGTATTAGCAGGAAGCCCAATAGATTTCAAGAAATTGATAGTGCGATAAAACTCCATGAATCCTGCTTCAGTCGGAATGGAAACTAACATAATTTTAGTTCTCTCGGTGTCTTCTAAAAATGATTTTAATAAATCTATTTCGTCACAGAAACTGGCCAGTAATTCTTCTAACTCATCAGTATCACTGCCTTTGAACACAATACCTTTCAGTAATTTGCCAGAAATCTTTTTCTTCATACGGCGAATCTTAAGCAACATTTCTTTAATGGTATCTGGTGCAGTCAAGGCTTTGAGGGTGTGTCCCGTAGGTGCAGTATCAAATACAATTAAATCATATTCTTCATCACGCATAAGTTCTCCGAGAATCTCACAAGCACCCCATTCGTCTAAACCGGGGAGTGCTGACATAGAGACTACATCAGTATCCATATTAGGAAAAAGATTACTAAACATAGAAGCGAAAGCCTCTTTAACTCGGGTTACTCGGCCTGAAATGGCTTTGGCAGCATCAATATTCATCGCCCAAAGATTAGTGGCAATTTCTTGAGGTGTAGAACTGATTTTAACTCCTACAGTATCGTCAGTGCTGTGAGCCGGATCGGAAGAGATAAGAATAGTTTTCAACCCTTGCTCAGCATAATAATGTGCTAAAGAAGCAGAAGTTGTGGATTTTCCCACTCCGCCTTTGCCAGTTACTAACAGTAACTTCGTCATGGAGAAGTATAGATTCCACTGGTATTTATATCTTCTTAAGCCCACTCTTCTAAGAAATCACTGGAAAACTCTTCAGATAAGTCATCTAAATCAATTTTTATAACTTCTTGCTTTTCGGTAACAATACTAAATTGACAATACAACAACTCGGTTTCATTTGCGGAAGTAATACCACTCATAATTGATTCCCAGAGCGATAAGCACTCTAACGAGATAGTGAGGTCTTCTTTAGGAAAGAATGGGGCTTCTGGGGTGATAACCATACCTGATGACACCAGTTCTCCAGAATAAACGGTAACTTTGCCACAAGTAATCTTGAGCATAACATAATCTGCACTATTAAAATTATCTAATGGGTGTATAATTATTTTTTCTACTCTGGTTCCGGGATCCATCTCTACAGTAGCGATGACGGAACTTGTGCGGCTTATCGGGATTTTAAAGTCTTTGCTTTTATCCATTTTACCCTCCACTTTAGTATTGTGTTTTCCGCTATTTATGCTTTAGCCCTTCGTGCATCACTAATTTTCCGAATCCCGGCGTTTCTCTTCCGTTTTCTGTATATCTCCGGACGCAGAATTGCCGAAAGCGTCCACATCCATCATTTCATCAGTATCTGGATTAGGTGGAAGTAGATTTAACTGTGGGAGGAGTTCTTCAATAGATTCTTCATCCAAGGCATAGAAATCACCTGCTAATTGTTCTTCTAAAGTTTCAGTAGCACTGGGTTTGAGAGTTCCGGCTTCTTCTCGTCGCTTACGCATTTTCCAACCACGGTTTCTTTCTTTGAGAATATCTTGGTATTCTTGACGTTGTTTAGACATCCATTCTTCTATTTCTTCTAAAGTCATCTCGGCAGAATCTTGTTTCAAGATTTTACGTTTATACCACTCTACGTTTTCAGGGGTGACTCGGAGACCAAGATTTTGACATTCTACAGCAATAATAGAATCAATTTCATCATAAAGAACATAATTCAACCAAACTTGAACCTTTCTACCAGTAGTTCCTGTGATTTGGTAGGCAGTGTTGCCGCTATAACAAAAAGGAACGCCTGCTCCTTGATAAGTTAGGAAAGGCATATACTGTGCATCTGCCCAAAAACCCCCACCGTTCCAAGGTGGTGCTCCTTCAGGATAGTTTAGATTAATAGGCACAGGATAATTAGGATCATCACACCAGTAGTTAGCCCACACATAACTCAAAGAGGTATCTTGAACTCCGGTGCCTGAAGGATAAGTTTGAGTCGTATTATAATCAGCAATACCAATCCAAATAATACCATCTAAATTAGGGCTACCTTGTCTGGCAGCCCATAAACTGGAACCAAAAACAGTAGTGGCAGCACTATTAAAATTATTTACGGCAATATTGTAAAAATCAGGAACATTACCAAAGTTTTGAGTTTGGTCTAAGAACTCACTGAAATCAGGAGTTACTGAAATCGCAGCGAATCCATTTCCTTCTTCGGAAACTGCTTTATCATTATCGGCTAACGTCATCATCCATTGAGCACGGTCTAAATCAAAATCAGCACATACTGGTCTGCGAGTAGTGGTTGCTCCACCGGGACACAATTTATTAAATGTATTGCCGTAATTGATAATATTGAAATCAATAGAGGCGTAGTTAGGTTCGTCGTTAACGGCAGCACAAGCCCATGAACCACCACCAAGATTATTAAATCCAATCGGTCCTTCAGAGGGCATCACTAAATATTGATATGCTAAAGTGGAATCATTAACGTGTGGATAATATTTGGAGCCTTCGCCTTCAATAGCAACCGCATTGTTAACTTTAATATTCAACGCTTCCAGACGGAGATTCTGTGTGACGTGGGTGGTTTGATTGATATCACGGACATAAATGGCCGTTCCATCGCTGGTTTGATAAAAAGCAATATCTTTCAATCCTTGCGGATCTCGCACACCAGCAACTGGGAATGGGCTGAATGGCAAATCCCATGGATTTCCTGCACTTCGGTAAGAATCCAACGAAGCATTTAATTCGTCAACCAAACTGCCTAAAGTAGTATATTGACCAGTTCCCATAGGTTGGGTGGCTCCGGGTGGGGCAACAGCATTAAGTCCTAACTCATTTTGATTGAGTATAATATCAAACTGGAAACCTGCTCCTGTGCCTGCCACATCACTGAAAAGATTACCTGTGGGACCATCACCACACTTGGTAGTGTTAGTAGTGGGAATAGCCAGATATTGTTGAGGAATGGGATTATCAGTTTGTGGTGTAAGTGGTGAGACTCTTTTATCCCAAGAATCATAGATATCGGGGCTGGTAACAGTAGAGCCAGTATTTTGATTAAGACCATTATATGGAACTGCTAAACGGTAGACACCTCCCCACACGGGTGCATTAGGAATAGTTGTCCATTCGTTGATAACTGGGTTAACATCCAACAGAATATTGCCGGGGTCTTGAGCATGAACTGTAGGTCCTGTAAGATTTCCAGCACCGCCGTCAAAGGGTTTCCACCCGAGTCCTGTAGTGGTCCGATTCCAATGACCTAACATAATTTGTGCCAAACCAGTAGGTTCTCCGTAAGTATAGGTAATGGGTTCTACATAAGTATGAAAACAAGACTTTTGGGCTGCCACTTGCTCGGTAGTTAAAGGAACTCCTTGAGTCTGAGTATAAATCCATTCCGAAGGCATGAGAGCGATGTCTAAATACCCATCAGTATTAAAATCAGGTGCGTTGGCATTAGGTAAACAAGCAGTAGGGCTAAAGGCTGCGGTCGTTCTATCGGCTATAATGGCTTCAGCCCAACCATACCAAGTAATGTAAGGAACAATAGTTTTAGTATCCATAGCGATGCCATTAGCACTGTCAATGGCCGTCCACGGTTGTAAAATATATATTTCAGCACGTTTTTCATTCGTGCCTCCTGCTAATTCATTTACTTGTAGTAAAAGTCCTACATTAAAAAGTTGATTATCTGGTGCAGGATAATCAGCCCTAACTGCAGCCAACGGTTTAACAAAAGTAGCATTATCTAACGAAGAATTGGTGGGTGCGACAGTCAAATTACAGGCATTTTCAGCATTTACATCCTCTAAAGATATGTTTTGGCGAGTAAAACACTTCATCCATGTAACATTGGCATAATTAGAAACATCTGGTTCGTCTTGCCAACCACCCGCAGGTGGATTATCTTTATTAGGGATTCCTTTTTCGGTGGCTTCAGTCCAACTGGTATTATATCCTGCGTAAGATTGACCTAAACAAGTTACAACACACAACGGTGAATAAACAGGTTTACCTCCTGAAACTTTACAGGAATAAGTTAAAGCAGGATCGGTGGTCGGGTCTTCTAAACAATTTCCAGTAATAACGAAATAAGAGATAAGTGAAGTAGGTGCTGTGTAAACACCTGTAAAATTAAAATTATTAAAATCTGGGAAAGCATTGGATTGTTCAAAAGTAGGATAATATAAACCTTCAGGACCTGTGAAAGAATTAGAACCAGCAAAGGTATTGTAAGATGGTGTAATACCCGTAAGTTGACGAGGAATAAAACCATGTCTCCAGATTTCGCCATCAGTAATGGCTGAAGCAGGGTTGTTTACGCCCATTAAGGGTGTATAATAGTTGGGTTTTGGTGCATATTCAGAAAGAGAGGTCCGAGGGTAAGCATCTCCTCCGAGGGGGTTATTTTGATACCGAGACTTGCACGATAAGAAATTAGGGGTTGAAAAAGCCATTTCTGCTGGCTTACGAATAGGGAATTGGCCTATTAAGGGTGTAGGACAAAAAGGAAAAGTGCTGGGTTGCCGAGGGGCCTCATTTTCATATTCAAAACTCGATCCAGTATTAGTTTGAGGGTAAAAAGGATTTCCACTAAACTTAGTATTTGTCATTCCGATTTGATGAGCACGATAAGTAACTTGTTCAAAAGGATAGATTTGAAGCGAACCAAAACGAGAAGCACCACTACACCAAGGAACTCTAAGATTCGTGCCGGGGTTAAGAAATTGGGCTTGCCAATCGCCTTGGGCTATGCCTGCTGCATTCCCAGAAAAGGCACCTTGAGTGGCCATACTACTGCCACACTGATCGGGTTGTCCGTATCCAAACTGAATAAGAGGATTTTGTCCTTCTATATTACTATTTCCAATACACCAATTAAAGCCCCAATGTTCATAGGGAAACTCTATTTCGGCACCGCCAATATTAGAGTTCAAACTGGTAATTTGAGAATTAATCATCTGGGGGTTGATAGTTTTATAGATATCTGCACTATCGTTGCCAGAATACTGGTCATTAAATATATTTACTACGAAGGAATACATAATAGGGATAAAATCTTGTTCGGCATAGATAGACCACTTATAACCAGCAGTAACATTAGTGCTGTTGTGAACCGTGGTTCCATAACCCCCGCAAGGCATATAGCCAACGCATTGAATAACTAACGGCTGAGCACCATTACCCGACAATTCAGGTTCCATGGCTTCCCAACCCTCTCTGGCAAAAGTGTTGAAACTTCTTTGGTCTATACACATATCCATTAAACCTCCTCCTTGGTTGGTTTGTTGAGGAATGGGTTCACCGGCAACAACATAAGGGTCATTAGTAGCCGGACCGTTAGACTCAGGTAATTCTAATTGAGAACGAGTCGGGAGGATGTGCCATGCAGCCGGATTATCTATTTCATCATATTTACAAGCAGCGAAGAAACCATCTAAAAATCCATTAAACTGAACATCGGGTGTCGTCCAACCGGCAGCCAAATCAGTGGGGTCCCAAGAGATGAACTCAATCCGATCCCAGTTATTTAACGTCCACTGGTCATAATTAAGTTTACAACGATAATTTCCGCAAAGAAAAACCGTGCCGTTAGCACACATAATTTTATTTATAACCCATGAGCCGGGAACGGGTTGGATTCCTGCCCAACGTCCTGCAGACACTAAATCTATGGTTCCTTCTCCTGAGAATAAAGCACTCGCAGTAGGGTCGTTAGGACTGGCTTCTCCATAACCAATAGCACAACCATTAGTAGCATCTAAAAAAGAGTGATAAGCCCAAGCCTGATCTAAAATCTGGGGTGGTAGTTCTTCAACAGTAAGATCGAATGATAGTCCCAAAATATCACGGTCCTGTATTAGTATAATCTTTCGTGGTAGTATACGTCGTGGGTTGTGGTGTATAACCAGTTGAGAAATCAGTAAAAGGGTTGTATTCATTACAAGTTGAATCGCCGGGAGTAAATTGAGTTTCAATTTCTACCACACGGTTGTAGGCTACATAACGCACGTCATACCAAGTTCCCGGTGGAATCTCAATNGGAATAAATGATTTATAGGCAGGTTGGTAATTTAAAGAAACTGGAAAAGGTGCACCGATACCAGAAATACCATCGTAATCACGACCATCTAAGGTTTGGAAATAACCTGTATCATCCAACAGAATGTTGACGAAACCACGAGGACCCCAATTAGCACCTTTCAGTTCATTGGCTTGAAATCCGCCGGGGGTTGAACCCACATATTCTAACACAATAAATTGGTCGGCAGGAGTATAGAGTGATTTAGTTAAGACTCCGAAACCGTCATTGATGTTAAGTCCCACTAAAACAGATTGCTGACGAGAAGAAAGAGCATCAATTCTNATAATTGGNAGATTACCAAGATCTTGGAAATCAAACAGATAACCCTGACGGCGAATGGCCATAAATATATTAGGACGACGCTACTATATCAAACTTTTCCTCGGGTATCATCAATGTGATTTAATCGGCGCATGGCTCTTTTAGTAAGTAATTGTTCTTTGGTGACTCGTTGAGTTTCTCCGAACAAGCGTTGTTTTTGCCGAGAGGCTCGCTTTTGTTCATCAATGGCAGCGTTAAGTTCTGGAGTAAACAAATGGTGCTCAATTTGAGAAATCCATGCGGGAGTGGTCGGAAAGAAATTAGCCGTAGGGTTGGGTGGCAAAGGCACGAGACGAGTATCGGGCTGAAGTTGGTGTCGTTGAGTTAAACCTTGGGCTTGAGCCACTCTTAACTCATGTTGTCTTTCGGCTCGCAAAGCCTTCATGAAATCTTCGTAATTACTCATTATTCTACACCCTCTGCTTCTTCTTCTTCTGAAGATTCAGGGGCAGAACCGAAGTTACGAAGCACCCACAAACCGAGACCAATAGTTCCTACGGAACCTACGAGATACATCGCCGGGGTGTGACATCCTTTAAAGTAGAGTGAACGTAATTGAGTGATAGCCATNTAGCCACCGCCNACAATAATACCGATTCCAACGAATCCCATAGGTGTCATGGTGTTACTTGGACGATACAACTATTTATAGTTATGGAACGCTCAGTTGGGGTCACCACCGAGCCTTACGGCTCAGTGGCACCCTGCCTGACCCCTGATTACTAATCAGTTTTCAAAGATATCTAAGATACCATCACCGTCGTCATCATCATCAACGTAGTTTTCTACACCATCGTTATCAGAATCAAATTGACCTGTAGCATCGTTACCATCATTGTTTTCAAACCAATCGGATAGACCATCGTTGTCATCATCGGTATCGGTAGCGTCCCAGATACCGTCGTTGTCGTGGTCGTAGCGGTAAGAAGCCCAAGAGCCTCCTACTTCATCCACGTCAAGGATGTTATCGTTGTCATCATCAGTGTCTACGGCATCGTTGAGTCCGTCATTGTCGTGGTCTCGGCTGGCATCAGACCCGTTTTCATACAGGTCGTTGCGGTTGTCAATTCCATCGTTATCAATGTCNTAGTCAAAACGATCTTCTATGCCGTCATTATCATGGTCATAAATATCTGTGTTATCATTTCCGTCTGTAACTTCTTCTGAATCGTTGATACCATCGCCATCGTCATCGTCATCTTCATTATCGTCAATACCATCATTGTCGTGATCGGTAGGTGTNGGGTCTTGGCTATCTGGGATACCATCGTTGTCATCATCATTATCTAAATCATCAGGGATTCCATCACCATCGTTGTCATTATCACCCTGTAATTCTTGATTATCCAATTGCTGNCCTTGTTGCTGGTCATTTTGCTGACCTTGCTGGCCTTGTTGTCCATTTTGAGTTTGACCTTGCTGTTGCTGGTTTTGCCCGTTTTGGTTTTGGCCACCTTGGTTGCCTTGTTGTTGTTGACCTTGCTGGCCACCTTGTTCACCACCCTGTTGTTGTTGGCCTTGACCATTGTCTTGTTGTTGACCTTGCTGGCCTTGTTGTCCTTGTTGTCCAGATTGACCTTGGCCAGATTGTTGNCCTTGCTGTCCAGCCTGTCCTTGTTGACCTTGGTTTCCTTGTTGGCCTTGTTGACCTTGCTGGCCTTGGCCNTGTCCTTGACCTTGATTTTGTCCTTGTCCTTGTTGCTGGCCTTGGCCTTGACCTTGGCCTTGGCCTTGNCCTTGGCCTTGNCCTTGTCCTTGNCCTTGNCCTTNACCTTCTNGCNNTGGCCTTGTCCTTGGCCTTCGCCTTGGTCTTCTGACTCACCGCCACCTTCAGTTCCACCATTTCCGCTTCCGGCTTGGGACTCTTGATAATCTGGGTCGTAAGCATCAGGGATGCCATCGCCATCAGAATCAGAGTATTCTCCATCGTTAGGATCATTAGGGTATGGGTCGCTGCCATCAGGCTTGCCATCTCCGTCTGTATCAGCAGAGTTGGGATTTGTGCCTCGGGCATATTCTTGAGAGTTGGTTAAACCATCACCATCGGGGTCAGCATTAGCATCTCCACCGTTAGTAGGGTTTAGTCCATTACGGACTTCCCAACCATCAGGTAAACCATCACCATCAGAATCTGGGTTGTTCATATTGGTTCCAGCGTCTTGTTCTTCTTTGTTAGTAAGACCATCGCCGTCCCAGTCTGCCCCACCATCAGAGGGGTCAAGTGGATCGGAACCTTCACCAGTTACGACACCTGCGCTCATAGCGAGCATCAGGGCAGTTAAAATTGTAAGCATCATTGTTTTGAATCTATTTTCTTTCATAAGTATCTTTTCCTATATTATAAGTTATTCATAGGGAACCCGCTGTTCCCTCTACCCTAATATAGAAGTTTCCTCCTATTTATAGTTTATGCGCTCGTGAGTCAATCGTTTTCACGCTCTTCGGCGTGGTGTTCGGCATGACAATTACCACACAAGAGTTCTAAAGTATGTAATTTATTTTTTAAATCTTTCCAAGGATAATCGGTGATTCCTCGTTGGAACCTGATGCCACTACCTCCTTGAGAGCCACCTCTTACATCGCCCCAAGGTCGCTTGTAAGATGGATCGGTGTGATGACAATGCAAATTAGCACCAGAATAATCGCATTTCTTACATTTACCCCCTAATTGTTCCAATAACCATGCTCTTTTTGCCAAACGAAGTGCTCGTTTGTTAGAAACATTGTTAGCAATAATATCGTCACGATTTCTCTCGTAGTATTTCTTTTGATACTTCTTTTGATATTGTTTGCGTTTTTCAGGGTCTTTAAATGGCAAGTTAAGCACCTTCAGGCATTGTCTTCTGTAAAATCGGAATCAAAATCTTCGTCTTCATCAGATACATTAATGCTTGCATCTTCGCTTTCTGGCTCATCGCCTAAGATTCGCTCTACGGTAATACGATATGTTTTACCATTTCTTTTAACTACTTTAGTAGAAACAACTGTAGTTTTTGGCTGCTTAACAGGAACAGCCTCATCCAGTGCGTCATTCATCATCTTATTCATTTCTCTTAACATATCTAAATACCAATTGTCACCATTACGATTAATATAATGACGGTTATAGGTATTGTTTCCAAAGAACTCGTCCCAGATTGTCATACCTAATCGTGGTGGGTGCACCTATTTATAGGTTTCTACCGCTTAGTTTCATTCTGCATGGCCTGTTTTAATCCGGGAACGTGCCATGGATCTTTGACAGTAAATGCTTCTTTAAGGAACTTAGGTTTAGGCCCACCCATTTTGGAATCGGAGCCAATTTTTTGTCCGCCTCGTCCCGGTTTGGTTTGAGCCAGATGATTTTTTATAATTTCTTCATCTGTGATTTGGGGCTTTAATTGAGGCTCTACAGAAGATGCCTTGATATGTGCCTTTTCTTGCAGCATGGCTGCAATAATATCATCATTAGATACCATAATCTAACTTTATTTTCTTAACTATATGTAGTTTCGGGTCATTCATAGTCCCGAATAGCAATACCTACAGGAAACCGGGGTATGCCGTCATTAGTTAATTCTTGATATTTTACAGTCAACAGTTTACCAAAATACTTTTGTCGGTTGCGGTATTTTTCTCTACGGTCGGCCTGAGTGCCTTTAGGTCGGCACTTGAATCTTTGACCTTTGGAAGTTTCACAAATCCACACCACAGTTCCAATATCGTTGCCTTGGCCTTCCAGAGCATCCACAATCTTATATTCGGAATCGTGGAAAACCTTGTGCTTCTGAAGATTATAGGAACGCTTACCTTGTTCATAGGGTGATTTGATATTGCGGATCATGACTCCTTCATCGCCAGCAGCGAGGAACTTAGATAACAAAGCGTTGATATCGCTGTCATTGTCTACACGATAACAAGGAACCATAGTAAGTGTGCCAGTAGTATCTTTATCTACATATTGTTTAGCCTTTTTCCATCGCTGAAGAAAAGTCATATCAGGATTAGCCATATCCATAGCATCAAATACATTTAGTTTAACTTTAGCCATGTCATCAATGTCGGTTTGGTTCTTGTAGGTTTTCTTACGAACTAATCCTACTACTCGCTGGAAATCCATTTGGTCTGAATAGAGTTCGCCATCTAAAATAAAAGTTTCAGGAAGTCCGGTGGAAATAACGGCTTTACGAATCTGGTCTAAGAGTTGGAACTCTTTTCCTTTTCGGGAGAGTAGACTCACACTACCGTCTGATTCCATCTTAGCAGTGCAACGAACACCATCAAGTTTGGGTTGGGCGATAGCAGGGAAGATAATTTTATGTCCGTGTTTTTCGTAGGGTTGAGCCAACATAGGAACGGGTGCCAGATTAACATTGATACCGTCAGTATTGAAAGTATAGCCTTGGTCTCGGTGTTTATTAACTTTGGAATCAAACTCTAAGACGGCTTGTTCCATGGGTGTGCGTCCGGCTTTTCCGTCAACAATAATAACTCCAGCATCTTCAATAATTTTTCCACCTTTTTGACCGTGTGAGGTCTTGATAGTATAGATACCTTGATCTTCTTCAAGCCAAATAGTCCATTGAACTACATTTTTACTGGCTGTGCGTCTGTAGAAAGTTTGAGGGATACGAACTATGTTTACCATAGTTAGAGTAGGGGTGGCTTCCTATTTATACTTTAGTCAAGGTAGATAATGGGGCAACACTTACCCATGACATCTCCAGCATCTGGGAAATCAGTAATTAGAAGAACGTTAGAAGAACCACAATATTTGAAAGCATCAGGAATATTTGTTCCACCAGCAGGCTCAAAGAGTTTCTCTACTTCTGCACGGCTCATTTTCATAAGCAGATCCATAGTAATGCCTCCACGAACCCGAGAATCAAAAGGAACGATTAGGGTGCGACCATCAATCTTTCCATCTTTGTGCATATCAAACAACATATCCAAACCTCTTTGTAGTTGAGTCATATTAATTCCATCAGCAGTTTTTATACCAACGGCGGACATACTTCCAGAGCAATCAAATAATACACAGTCAAAGGACATGTAAATACATTTACATGCCGACTACTTATAGTTATCGTCAAGTCTGACGACACTTGGTTTTACGCAAGAACTAATTATTACTGTTGTTCACTTAGTTTCTACGGAAAAGGCAACCTGCACCACAAACGAACAGAAGAAGGCCGAGACCCTTCTGAACAAATGGGAAGTCAAGAGCACTAATGCCCAAAACAGGTTGGCTTTCAGTCATAACCATGTGAAGGCCACCGACAGTAGCAGCCAAACAACAGACACTCATCATTGTATCCATAACAATAGATATGCTTAACGACTATTTATATTTTAAGGTCCTAACACTGGAGACATACCTTCGGCTGGTTCGGCATCAACGGCTTCATCTTCGTTCTTTTCTATCCAATGAATAAGGTTTTCAGGAACTTCCGTTTCTTCAAAAATGGCTCCTACTGGACACTCGGAAATACAAGCACCGCAATCTATACACTCATCAGGGT
>PALK01000018.1 GCA_002710765.1 Rickettsiales bacterium
AATAATATTGGAGACCATAATTTTATGTCGTCAAATGCCCTTAAGGGATGCGATTAAAACAAGTCTTGGAATGTCTCTGATCTCTATGGTCAGTATGGAAGTAAGTATGAACCTAGTAGATTTTATTCTGGTGGGAGAAGCTAAATTAGTAATTTGGGTAATACCTTTAATGCTAGTAGCTGGTTTTATTACTCCATTACCATACAATTATTGGCGTCTAAAGGCTTTAGGAAAGTCTTGTCATTAATTTCCAATTTATTACAAAATTTTCCTGCGCCTCGTTCTCTATCGCTCCCTTTCTATAGGATCGCACAAAGTTAATTGCATTTGGTATTTTTAGTTCTTTGCATACTACCGCGGCTACCAACCCTGAGCGACCGAGACCTGCGTTACAGTGTATTAGCACAGGTCTAGACTTATGAATAAATGATAATATGATCTTGATAAGTTCTTTAAAAGTTTTTAGTTGATCTGTTTGGGGACTAGTTAAATCTCTTATTGGGAATTTAATATTTTTTATATTTAATTTTGTCCAAATTGATTCAAAATCTTTAATACCCAGACTTTTAATCTCCTCATCAGTAAGCAAAGATATTATCAATTCAACGCCGTTTGATTTTATAAATTCTCCATCTTTTTTGATATTAGATTGACCCATATGAGACGTAAAAATTTTCCCTGGACAATGGCTTAACCCTAGTAGATTTCTCTCTCTTTCAATAGGTAACCAGGTAATAGAATAGTTATTTTTTTGCATTAATTTAACCCGTGCTTGTAGTCTAATAATCGTGTTCGATAGACCAGAAAAAAATCAATTTTTATCATTATATCAAAATGGAACAATGGTCATAAAAAATCTCTTCGTGGAACTTTAGTTAATAAAAAGAATATATTATTAACCCTGTAGGTCCCATTATTAATATAACTAACCAAGTTGGCATTTTTGAAAAAAATATAAAAATACAACTAAGAAACACTAAAATTAATCCTTTTGGATTTTCAAGATAGTTCATTAAAATTGGGCTTAAAAATACTGAAAGGAGAAGGCCTACAACAGATGCATTTACACCACTTAGGCCATCTCTCATCCAAGTTATACTATTAATTTGAGACCAGTAATTCAGAACTATCGGTATGATAACCAAGCCTGGTAAGAAAATAATAGATACACAGATAAGGCCAAATGCTACTCCAACGAAGGCATTTCCTGATGAAAGCCCTAGGATTGCTCCTAGGTAGGCTGCAAAACTAAATAAAGGACCTGGGGCTCCTTGAACCATTCCATAACCACCAATAAACATTTCTTCTGATATGAAACCTGTTTGAACAAACCCTTTTTCTAAGAACGGTAATACAACGTGCCCTCCTCCAAAAACTAGAGCACCGCTCTGGTAAAAATATGCAAGATAATTCAATAGAGTGTTTTTCTCACTTGGAATAATGATTGGGAAAATTACTAGAATGAAAAATGAAACAAAAAGTACTAATGAAGCTCCTATTAATAGGTTATTATTTTTACTTTGAAGATAGTTAATTGGTTCTGACTTTTTTGAACCTAATTTTAGGTAAATTCCAATAATGAAACCAAGTGAAATTGTGAAAATTTGCTCCATGGGAAATTCTAAAAAAAATAAAAGGGAAGTGGATAAAAGTGTGATTAGAATTCTTTGAAAGTTAAAACAGAATATTTTTTGCATACTTAAGAGAGCTACTGCAACAACTGGAGTGGCTACACTAGCAAAACCTTGTAATAACCCATATAAACTCTCTTCATTTATTAGGTTTTTTAGTTCAATTAAAAAAAATGCCCCTAAAACCATTAAAAGAGTAGCGGGGAGGGAAAAGCCTAACCATGCTGCCAAACCGCCTTTGCTCCCACCTTTTAGCAGACCAATGGTATAGCCTATTTGGCTGGAAGTCGGTCCTGGCAGAAATTGGCATATGGATACTATTTCCATGTACTGATCTTCTGTAAACCATTTTTCTTTTAGGACAAATTTTTCCCTAAAAAATCCTATATGAGCACTGGGTCCCCCAAACGAATAAAGGCCCAGTTTGAAAAATTCAAAAAAAATAGCGTTGCCTGAAACTTTTTTCACTTTAAAAAACCTGTCTTAAAAGTATCTAAACATTAGTTTGAATTTAGTATCCTCTAATACTTCAGGATTAATTATTTTCCAAATTGTTTTAGATTGTAATTATCATATTACTTAGATATTACATCCTGGGCTACTAAAAGGGTTTAACTATTTAAGCCTGTGATTATTTAGGAAAGTTTATGCAGCCAGAAATGTTTTCTACGGAAGGAAGGTTTTTTAAGGGAAATCTTCATACGCATTCAAATAGGTCTGATGGCGTTTTAGACCCATCAGAGGTATGCGAAAGATATCAGAAGGCTGGATATGATTTTATTTCTCTTACAGATCATTTGGTAGGTCGCTTCGGTTATCCTATAGTTGATACAAGAGAATTGCGTAATGAGAACTTTACCACTTTGATTGGCGCGGAGGTTCATTCGGGATCAATGCTCAATGGAGAACTTTGGCATCTGGTAGCGATAGGACTTCCATTGGATTTTCTACCACCTGAAACACCAAATTTTTCTGCCCTTCCAGGAATGGAGACTGCAAATAATTTGGCACAAAGGTGTATTGATGCTGGTGCGTTTTTANCAATTGCTCATCCCCAATGGTCAGGTCTTGTTTTGGAAGATGCACTTTCTTTAGATAATTTTCATGCTGTTGAATGTTATAACCACGGATCCGCTATGCAAGAGCGAGGAGGAGGTTTCACTCTATTGGATACACTATTAGATAGGGGCCGGCGATGCAACATTACCGCAACAGACGATGCTCATTTCAAAAAGAGGGATTTTTTTGGAGGATGGGTAATGGTTAAAGCATCTGAGAACTCACCAGATGCTTTGCTGACTAGTTTGAAGGCTGGTAATTATTATTGTTCTCAGGGCCCCGAAATTCATGACTTAAAATTTGAGAATGATAAAATCTTAGTGAGATCTTCACCTATTGAAAGATTGGTAATTTGTGGTCAAGCTACAAAATCCCAGTATATGGAATGTCAAAATAGTGAATGCAATGAAATAACTTTGGTAAGGTGCAAGAATAGTCCTTGGGTTAGGGTAGTTCTGATTGACCAGCTTGGTAAACGAGCTTGGTCGAATCCAATCTGGTTAAAGTGAATCTGGTAAATTCTAATAACTTAATGAGTTCAAATAAAACATTCNGTTAAGAAATAAATCAAAATCACTTTCCTTTATAAGTCTCGTCTAAAGAGTANCCTGTACCGTGAACTGTTCTAATAGGATCGATGTCCTTCCCTTTATTCAATACCTTTCTTAAGCGTCCAATATGAACATCGACTGTTCTTTCTTCCACATAAATATCCCTTCCCCAAATTATATCTAATAATTGCTCCCTACTATACACTCGACCTGGTCTAGATAAAAATAATTCAAGGATTTTATATTCCATAGGGCCTAATTTCAGGTTTCGTTTTCCTCTTTTGGCCCTCTGGGTTTCTTTATTCAAATTTATATCATGGTAGCTAATAGAATCTGTTTTTCCAGATGATAACGTTCTATTGATTACAGCTTTTGTCCTTGCTATTAATTCGGCTGTTGAAAATGGCTTAGTGACATAATCATCTGCACCAAGCTCAAAAGCCCTTAGCCTATCTATTTCCTCACCTTTTGCCGTTAACATAATTACTGGAATTGATTTNGTTTTTNNCCCAGATTTTATTTGCCTAATTAGTTCAATGCCAGACACATTCGGAAGCATCCAATCAAGTATAATAATATCAGGTTGAGTTTCTTTAATTGCCGTNAAAGTGAGATCGCCATCGTTNACGGTATTAATACTAAAACCTTCCTTAGTGAAGTTATAAACGATTAATTGTTGTAATGCCTTATCATCCTCAACGAGTAATATTTTTGGTCGCATCATAGGCTCCTCAACANTAAATCAAGCTTTATATACTTTTCTTGGGCCGCTCTTTATCTATGTGATTTCCTGTAATTACGTAGTGCACCATTTCTGAAATTTCTGTGGTATGATCTCCAATTCTTTCGAGATTTTTTGCAACAAATAGCAGATGTGAGCCGACCTCAACATGTTTTTTCTTCCTAAGTGAATCGACCAATTCTGTAGTGATTTTAGNATACATTTTATCCAAGAACACATCTTCAGACCATACTTGCATAGCCAAATCTTGGTCCTGGTNTGTATGAGCATTTATTGCTTTTGATAGTTGGACATGGGCCATTTTCCCCAGATCTGCTATCGGTTCTCGCAGTTTTATNGGTTGTTCCTCTGAAATTAATAAAGTTCTCTTACCAATGTTTTTTGTTAAGTCTCCTATTCTTTCGAGTGCAGCTGAGATTTTTATAGCTGCAAACAACAGGCGAAGGTCGTCAGCAACAGGCTGACGCAGCGCAATAGTTCTGATTACTAAATCATCTATTTCACTCTCTANGGTATCTAATTCCTGGTCCTTTTTTATTATAAACTCAGCTAATTCAGAATCATTTTTAGTAATCGCTTTAATGGCCTTCTTGAGGTTATCTTCGCAGATACCCCCCATTTTTGTNAGTTTTACATTAATCTCTAGAATATCATTATTGAATTGAGACGATATGTGGTCCGACATTATCCGAATCTCCCTGTAATATAGTCTTGGGTTCTTTGCTCATCTGGTTGGGTAAATATTTTTCCAGTTTCGCCGGTTTCAACTAAATCTCCCATATGGAANAAAGCAGTATTTTGGGAAACCCTTGCGGCTTGTTGCATCGAATGAGTAACAATGACNATTGTATAAGTGGTTGCTAGGCTATTCATCAGCTCTTCAATTCTAGCTGTGGCAATGGGATCAAGTGCTGAACAAGGCTCATCCATTAGGATAACTTCTGGATTCACTGCGATGGCTCTGGCTATGCAAATCCGTTGTTGTTGTCCTCCTGATAAGCCAGTAGCTACATCATCTAGCCGATCTTTCACCTCGTTAATAAGNCCAGCTCTCTCGAGACTATCAAGAACAATTTCACTNAGTTCTGCTTTAGTCGAACCGAGACCATGAATTCGTGGTCCATATGCGATATTTTCAAAAATTGACTTTGGAAAAGGATTTGGCTTTTGAAAGACCATTCCAACCTTGGCTCGNAACTGCACGGGATCGATTTTATCGCTGTATATATCCTGCTTGTCCAAAAGAATTTTTCCTTTGACACGGCAATTTGTGATTACATCATTCATACGGTTCATGCACCTGAGAAAGGTTGATTTACCACACCCCGATGGGCCAATCAGTGCAGTAATTTTGTTTTCTTCAATATTAAGGCTTATATCATTTATGGCCTGTTTNGATCCATAGAAAACATTGACTCCTTTAATCTCAAATTTGTAATTCAATTTTTTTACCATTTCTTTTCAAACTTTCTNCTCAAAATTACAGCGAGTGAGTTCATTGTAATCAAAAAACCCACTAGAAATAAAATTGCAAGAGAACTTCTTTCATAGAAAGCTCTTTCGGCACTATCCGACCACATAAATATCTGCACGGGCATAGCAGTTGCAGCTGATGTAAAGCTGTCGGGAGTTTCGATTATAAACGCCACCATTCCTATCATTAAAAGAGGAGCGGTCTCACCTAAGGCTTGGGCCATACCTATGATGGTACCAGTTAAGATACCTGGTGCAGCGAGGGGTAAGACATGGTGTATCGCGGCTTGCATTTTTGAGGCACCCAATCCTAAAGCGGCATCTTTTATCGATGGAGGGACTGCTCTGATTGATGCCCTTGAAGCTATTATGATTGTAGGTATTGTCATTAATCCTAAGCATAAGCCACCGACAAGTGGTGCAGATCTAGGCAAACCGAATAGACTAAGAAAAACTGAAAGGCCTAATAACCCAAAAACAATAGATGGTATAGCAGCAAGATTATTAATATTNACCTCCAGGAAATCAGTCAAACGGCCAGGTTTTGCAAAATACTCTAGATATACTGCAGCCATTACAGCAAGTGGTAGTGCGAAGATCATCGTAACGATTAGAGTTAAAGTTGATCCGACTACAGCACCTAATATACCTGCACTTTCGGGTTCTCTAGAATCCGCATTTGTAAAAAAACCTTTGTTAAATTTTAGGTCNACTTTTCCATTGGTTGAAAGGAATTTTATCCATTCAATTTGTTGATTGCTGAGTCTTCTATCTTTTTCTGGAACTGATGTATTAAAACGACCTTTTAAGTATTGATCAAAATCATCTGAAACAGTAAGCCANACCGTGATATCTTTATTTAAGTCTGAGGGGTTTCTTTTAAAATATTGTCTAAGGTCGTAACCAGCATTGGTAGAAATTAAAGATCGCAAAGCTCTTTTCTCTGATCTCTTGGTTACATCTGGGAAATTGGATAGAAAGGAGTTTCTGACAACTCCATCCCAATTAAACAAAAGCGCTTTTTTCTTTGAGAAAAAACCATCTTCATCCAGTACATTTAAACTTTCCACTTTTACGTCTAGTTTAACGTAAGCCTGCTGTAGCGCTGAATATCCATTCAATCCGATTGAGGTCATAAGTGTAATTAGCATTATTAGTGCTAAACAAATGGAGACTANACCATAAGCTTTTAGGCGACTTTCTGCCCTTTTCCTTTTTAGCAACCTTTTATCTTGGGGCGTATTATTTTTCTTCATCATCCATACCAATCAATCATATTGCTCAGATAATCTTCTTGATACCACCAAAGCGATAACATTTAGAATTAAAGTGAAAGCAAATAGTGCTAAGCCAAGGCCGAAAGCTGAAAGAGTCTTTATATCATCAAATTCAGTATCTCCCGTTAAAAGAGAAACGATTTGGACAGTAACTGTCGTCACAGTTTCTAGTGGGTTTATGGTTAAATTTGCTGTTAGACCAGCAGCCATCACAACAATCATAGTCTCTCCTATGGCTCTGCTGACTGCCAACAAAAATGCCCCAACCAATCCAGGAAATGCAGCTGGCAGCACTACTTTAAGTGTGGTCTCAGCTTTTGTGGCTCCTAGAGCCAATGATCCATCTCTCAATGATTGAGGAACAGAATTAATTACATCATCCGAAAGAGAAGATATAAATGGGATGATCATTATTCCCATAATTGCGCCAGCGGCTAAGGCTGACTCAGAACTTACATCAAGTCCCAAGGTCATTCCAACTTTCCTTATAAAAGGAGCAGCTGTTAGGGCAGCAAAGTATCCATATACAACAGTCGGAATGCCAGCCAAAATTTCTAAGGTCGGTTTTATAATATTCCTAACCTTTTTTGATGAAAATTCTGCTAAGTAAATTGCAGAAAAAAGTCCTACCGGTAATGCTACTAGCATGGCAATAAATGCTACAACTATAGTTCCTAGCAAAACTGGTATCATGCCAAATGAACCTTGTGCTGCAACTTGATCAGACCTAATGGCTATATTTGGAGCCCAATGAAGGCCAAACAAAAAATCAAAGAAAGGGTATAGTGAAAAAAACCTTATCGATTCGAATAAAAGTGAGGCAATGATTGCTATAGTGGTTAATATAGCGATAACTGAGCTTATAAAAAACAGAGATTTAAGAAAGCTCTCTACTTGGATACGAGCATTTTTTTTAATACTTAAATTACTGCTAATTATGATTCCGAGTATAGCTGACAAGAGTAAAACTGACAAAGTTCTCAAAAGACTTACATTTGAAAGGGAATTTTTATATTGATCAGCTAGATCCAATATAATTGTGTCATTACTTGAAATAGCACCTCCAGCAACATTTTTTAATTTGGCGAGGTTCAATCTAATTTCTGCATTACTGAGTGAAGGGTCAATTAGAGAAATCTTTTTAAGATATAAATCATCAAGAAATACTGGTGCTACTATTGTAAAAACAATCAGCAATAAAAAGGCAGGAAATAGGGTCCAAAGTAAAGATTTCTGTCCATAATGCTTAGGTAATGCAGAGGGTTTAGATGTCGCTTCCTTTATTTTCTTATAAGCTCGTGATGACGAGAAAAAATAGCTAAAAAGGGAAAAAGCTATTATAAGAAATAACAAATTTGTAAATGACATTTAAAAGTTGCCTCGGTCAAAATCTGAACTGATATATTCTTTAATAGCTTGAAATTATGGTAGATGCTAGCAAGAGATAAACTATAATTATTAAAAAAGAGCTACCACTTTTAAAGTGGCAGCTCAAAGAGTTAAAAAATGATTAAAAACTCTATAGGTAATTACTGAGGTATTAATCCAGCATCTTCAAGAGGACTTCCTGGAGTGGCTAAGCTCATAAAATAATCTGCATACTCTTGGACGCCTGGAACAACTCCTATGTGTTCTTTTTTAACATAAAAGAAGAGTGGTCTACTTACTTTGTAGCTTCCATCGGCAATAGTATCCATCATAGGTTCCACACCATCAACAAAGGATCCTTGAACTCGATCTCTATTCTGGTCAAGAAAAGAGTAACCAAAAATGCCAAATCTTGAAGAATTATCAGATAGCTTTTCAATGATAAGGTTATCATTTTCACCCACTTCCGTTACTGCTCCATCTTCTCTTAAGGCAGAACAATTAGCTTTATATGTTTTTTTATCCATTTCATATTTTTTCTTACAAACACTATGCATNACTAATTCAACAAATGCATCTCTTGTACCTGATGAAGGTGGTGGAGCTAATANATCAATTTCAACAGCTGGAAGAGATGTATTTATATCACTCCATTTATTGTATGGATTATCTATCATGTCACCNTTTTTATAAACTTTTGCTGAAACTGCATTGAAAATATCTTCCTTAGTTAAAGATAATTGCTTAGCTGCGTTGCTATTAGAAAATGTAATTCCATCGTAACCAATTAAATATTCTTCTGGCGTAATTCCATTTTTAGTGCAGGTATCTTTCTCACTATCTTTAATAGCTCTGCTGGCATTGGTTATGTCAGGATGTTCAAGACCAATACCTGCACAGAAAAGCTTAAGACCACCACCTGATCCAGTGGACTCTATGACTGGGGCATTAAAGTCTGTATTTTTTGCAAATCTTTCTGCTACGATTGTTGCGAATGGAAATACAGTTGAAGACCCTACAATTGATATTTGGTTNCCTTCCCTCGCAGTGGTTGAGGTGATTAGTGTAAGGGACATGACCAGGAAGCTNGCNCCNATTTTTAAAATTGTGTTCATAAAAGTTCTCCNNAANANTNACNAATAAATACNAAATAATTCTTTAAGCTTATTTGGAAACTTAATTTGAGTTAAAGAAACTCGAAGAACTTATCACATTAAATCTCGACATTCTTATGTGATTTATGTGACAAATTTTAATTTTATAAGTTATTAAAATCAGGGAATTATTAAGACATTCGAGGTTATGCTGCACGTGCCTTATGGACAGTTTGAGAGCGAACCTTACTCTTTGGTAGCCAAGTTGTGAAAATACTTCCTTCATTAATATTAGATTCAATATCTAATTCACCATTATGTCGGTTTAAAATATGTTTCACTATAGACAAACCAAGCCCAGTCCCTTGGTGCTGACGACTGAGATCCGCGCTTACTCTGTAAAATCTTTCAGTTAACCTATATAAATGTTCCGCAGGTATCCCTTGACCATTATCTATAACTCGTAAGCCAATCATTCCAGGTTTTGTCTGCCCCTTATCTCGTTTTTTTATGAGTTCAAGCTTCACTTCAGATTTCTCACCAGAATACTTCAAGGCATTTTCAATAAGGTTGGAGTAGAGTTGCTGCATTTGCATCTCATCTCCAACTATTTGAGGCATATCGTTTGGCAAATTATTTACTAGTTTGACTTTATATTTTTTGGCAAGGGGTTGAAAACTTTGAACCAACTTTTCAACTACTTTTGTTAGGTCACAGTCGGACTTTGGGGGAGATTTTTCTTGGAGTTCTAATTTTGATAATGATAATAAGTCATCTACGAGTCTTTGCATCCTTTCAGCTTGCTCATGCATTAGGGACAAAAATAACTCTCTATTTGCTTTATCATTTTTCGCATGGCCTTGGATAGTTTCAATAAAACCAATTATCGATGCTAATGGCGTTCTTAATTCATGACTTGCATTAGAAATGAAATCACTGCGCATCTGGTCAATTAGAATAGCTTTTGATTGATCACTAAATTTTATAAGTATGACACCATTGCTTTTGGAAAAGATTTTTTCAGGCAATTGTATAATTTCCACTCTTATATGCTGGAAAAGAGGTGTTGAGGAATCAAAACTGAATTGACTGTTTTTTGCTTCTGCTATTGCTTTTTCTATGGCGTCTAAAAAAACGGGAGATCTAAAGGTTACAGAAATATGGTTCCCTACTTTTAAAAGCCCTGGGAGAAGTTTCTCAGAAAATGAGTTAGCAAATGTTATTCGCCCTTGCCCATCAATTAAGGTTAGAGCTGAGGGAAGTACTTCTAGCAAATATTCTACACTTGTTTCTAATTTGCTGGCTGAGCCGTTTTGGGAATCAACTTTGTCTTTAGAAACTACTGAAATGTNACTCTCGTTCAGTAAAAAATCTGTCTTTAGGTAAAAGAAAAATATTGCACATGAAAATAATATGAAGATAGGTAGAAAATAAGATGATTTATCCACTAAGGTAAACATTGAACTAGATGCTACCAAAAAGAATGAAAAAAAGAGGAAAGGTCCCCCAAAAAGTTTTTGTTTCATTTGCCTGTACCCAAGAAGCTTATTTCGCTACTTATAACTACCGTTTTGCACGGAATTTTAGAAACTAATACCATAAATTTATGGACTTTCAAATAATTTTGTTTCGGGAGTTACCAGACCTAACCATCTTATTGGTAAAGTACCAGGCCAAAAAAAGCATAGATGCACTTACAATCATACACATAGTTAAGCCCCCAAATATATAGCTAAGACCTGAAAGAAAAGTTCCTATTAATCTCCCAGCTGCGTTGGCCATATAATAGAATCCAACATTCANATTTACGCGTTCTTTTGGGCTAAAAAGGAGAATTAAGTAAGAATGAAGACTAGAATTTATAGCAAAGAAAAAGCCAAATATTAGTAAGGTAATTATCAGTAGAATAGTGAAAATTATAGTTGGTTCAGATCCATTAAAAAAGGAAGCAACAGAAATCAGAGCTGGTAAGAAAATCAGGTATGCTACCCATCTTTGAGACACCCCAACTGGGTTATCTTTCATTTGCTTGGATAATATTTTGGGGGCGATACTTTGGGTAATACCATAAAGTATAATCCAAGAAGCCATGAAAACGCCAATGATTAAAAATGCCGTATCTGCTGAAAAAAAATGATTTTGTGTAAGAGCTGAGGCCAGGTAGATAGGTAAACCTACTACAAACCATACATCTCTTGCTCCGAAAAGGAACAATCTAGCTGTCGATAAGAGATTTATTCTAGGGTCCAATGAAAAGACTTTTACTAACTTTGTTGGGCTTTTCAATTCTTCTTTTATGTCTGGCATTTTTGCAATAAGCCCTACAAAGAGGGCAGTGAGGATCAAGCCAAGTACAAGCAGGGAGTTTTGAAAATCAAGATAGACTAAAAGAAAGCATCCTAAGAAAAAGCCCATTCCCTTAACAGAGTTTTTTGAGCCAGTGATTATTG
>PALK01000019.1 GCA_002710765.1 Rickettsiales bacterium
TATGTAGTTAAAATAGAAACAAAAATTAAGAAAAAGAATAGTTTATATAAAATTTATCAGACTATATATGTAAAAAAGGATTCTCAAAAACCTATTTTAATTGGAAAGAATGGAGAGAAAATCAAAGAGATTGGTATAAGAGCTAGAAGTGATATGGAAAAAAAATTAGGTCAAAAGATTTATTTAGATATTTTAATATCTTTAGATAAAAGAAATAATAAGTAATTTTTTTAGATATGAAAATAAATGATGAAGGTTTAATAATTGGTCAAAAAAAATATGGCGAGGATGCTTTGATTATAAATATTTTTTCAAAGTCTAATGGTCCAATAATGGGGTTAACAAAAATTTCAAAGAAAAATAATAAAGCGTTATTACTGGATAATGTTTTATTTAATTGGAAATCAAGAATTAGTGATGGTTTAGGTTATTTAAACTTTGAAATTATAAATAATTATTATTCTATAAATGAACCATATATTTTAAATTTAATAAAAGTTTCAATTTCTGAGGTTTGTTTAAAATTAATACCGTTAAAAGACTCTAATTCACACATATACATTAATATAATTCAAATTTTAGAGTTATTTAAAAAAAAAAAATTAAATAATTTAGAATATGCTAAATATTTTATAATTTGGGAATTAGATTTTATTGCTAACTTAGGTTACGAAGTAGATTTTACTAAGTGTTCTGTTTCTGGAGTTAAAGATAATCTAGTTTATTTATCACCCAAAAGTGGTAATGTTGTATCTAGAGAGGTTGGGGAACCTTGGAAGGAAAAGTTACTAAATATTCCAGCTTTCATTATCAATAAAGAGTCGAATTTTAAGAAAGAAGATATTATTAATGGTTTATTAGTTACAGAATTTTTTTTTAATAGAATAATAAAAAGTATTTTTGATAATCGTAAAAGTAAAAAACTTATCTTTAAAAAACAATTAATCGATTTTATAGATAGGGTTAAAGGTCTTTAAGCTTCCAGTTTCCATTAATGAAGATTTCAAGATTATTGAAATTAGCTTTATAATTCATTTTCTTTGACTCTTTAATCCAATAACCTAAGTATAGGTATTTAAATTTCATTTTTTTTGCTTCTTGAATCGATTTTAATATTAAGAATTTACCTAAGCCATTTTTTAGATATTTAGTATCGTAAAAACTATAAACTGCAGACAAACCATCTTTTAAGATATCTAAAATAATACTTCCTGATAATCTGTTATTTTCATCTACAATATCAAATATTAAATTTTTTACAGGAGAATCATAAACAAAATTACTAAATTCATGAAAAGTCATTTCTTTCATTTGACCATCTGAATGTCTATTTTTTAGATATTTAATAAACAAATTATATCTTTCTTGTTCTCTGTTTTTTTGTATTTTTTTAAAAGTAAAAAATTTATTTTGGTTAATATTTCTCTTTTGACTTTTACTAATTATAAAATCATTAACCTTGATTCTTGAGGAAATACAACTATTACAATTTTCACATATTGGAATGTACATATGATCGAGATTTCTTCTAAAACCATTTTCCATAAGAGTGCTAAAATTTTTTTGATTATTTGGTTCTATTTTTGAAAACAATCTTTGTTCAAATTTACCACTNATNTANGAACATCTGAATGGNAGAGATTTAAANAATTTATAANTNTTAAGTTTTGTCTGTTCCAATGNTTATTCCGAANTNANCNTAANNTNATAATATAAGAAAATTTTTCATTTGTTCAATTNAAATTTAAGTAATTTTTTTGATTTTTATATNAATATAAGAATTTGAATATCTGCAACATTTGTATTAGTTCCTTGTATGANTATGTGNGAATCAATTTTTTTTAATACACTNTATGAATTATTATTTTTNAGTTCNTGTTCAATATNAATATTTTTTTGNAAACATAANTCTANAGTTTTATGACTCACAATTCCACCNGCAGANTCAGTAGGACCATCTCTNCCATCTGTTCCTCCAGANAAAAATAAATATCTTTGATTTGGTAAAAGATCCTTCATAAAAANACTAAAATATAAAGCTAATTCTTGATTTCTTCCACCTTTACCTGTTCCAGATATTTTTACTGTTGTTTCTCCNCCTGANAANANAATNTTTTTNTTTGNNAAATNATNNCTTTTAATAAAGTTTACAAATTTTAATGCNATATCTTTTACATCTCCTTCAATATTTCTTTTCCATATTTCACAGTTAATTTTNTTATCCAAAACATTNTTAGAAGATTTAAAATAATTNTTTATTGCNTCAAGACTTAANTTATTTGAGGCAATAATTTTATTTTCACAATTTTTAAAAATTTTATTTTTTNGTTTTGGAGTTTCTAAATTTTTNTCATTTAATCCTNTNTNAAAATATTTTTTTACACTATTAGGAAGTTTATCTAAAATTTTGTACTCANTACAAATTTTAATTACNTCACTAAATTTNAATGGATCTGGNGCAGTAAGTCCGCTNGAAATAGANGAGAGATCATCACCAACAACATCTGAAATTATTAATGAATATGTTTTTGCNGGGAAACTATANTTAAGAAAATTTCCACCTTTAAGTTTTGATAGATGTTTGCGNACAGCATTNATTTCTTTTATATTTGCACCACATTCTAATAATNTNTGATTGACAATAATTTTTTCTTCCAATGTAATGCCATCAGGTGGATNNGGAAGCATTGCAGAACCTCCACCTGANAGCATAAGTAAAATTAGGTCNTTTTCACCTAAGTCAAAAATAGTTTCTCTTATAAATTTTGATGCTATTAATCCATTTTGATTTGGTATTGGATGACCTGAAATAAAGCAATNAAAACCAGAAACATNTCTAAAGTTTTCTTCATTTGCTACTAATATACCTTTTAAACTTTCTATACTAATTTTCTTACTTTTTCCTATAATTTGATTATAGGTTTTAGCCATTTCAACTGAAGCTTTTCCAATACATATTGGTAATATTCTTTCAATGTTTTCATTGTTAATATCTAGATTTGAGAAAACTAAATTTTTATTTTTTAGAACTTTAATAAATTTTGGAAGTACTTTTTTAGGTCTGACAGCGTTAATACCTTCTAAAAAAAGATTCACTATATAGTTTTTATTGAAGAAATGATTATCTTCATTTAGCGATTTGGGGTCTTTAGACAACTCTATCTATTGGTTCATTTTTTTTAAAAAAAGTTGAAACGTTTTCAAAAACTCTTAANCCCATAGCTTCTCTAGTTTCAGTNGTGGCACTTCCTAAATGAGGTAATAGGAANACATTTGATAAATTTTTTAGATTTTCAGGTACATCNGGTTCTNTATCATAAACATCTAAACCAGCTCCCTTGATAACATTANTCTTTAATGCNTCAATTAAATCAGATTCTTGAACAATATCTCCTCTTGCAGTGTTTATTAAATACGCACTATTCTTCATCATTTGAATAGAATTTTTATTTATTATNCCTCTAGTTTCTTCAGTTGATGGACAGTGCAATGAAACAAAATCAGAACTATTTAATAACTGTTCGAGAGAATCACATGATTTTGCATTATACTTTTCAGCAATTTCGTTATTTTTAAAATAAGGATCAAAATATAAAATTGACATACCAAATCCGTAATGTGATTTATGAGCCATTGCTTGAGCTATTCTTCCCATTCCAACTAAACCGAGAGTTTTTCCAGTAACTTTTGTTCCCATCATGTGCGTTGGTCTCCAACCTGTCCATTCATTTTTTCTTATATGAGGTTCACCTTCTGATGCTCTTCTTGCTATTCCAAGCATTAGCAACATAGCAATATCTGCAGTGCAATTAGTAAGTACTTCTGGTGTATTAGTTACAACAATGTTGTTTTTTTTAGCNGACTCAATGTCNATGTTATTAAANCCAACNCCAAAATTACCAATAATTTTTACNCTTCTATTTTGACAACTAATAANGNTATCACTTATCTTATCAGTTACTGTCGGAAGTAAAGCATCATAATTTTTCATTGCTTCNATTAAATCTGACTCTTTNAGAGGNTTATCAGATATATTTAAAGTAGTATCAAAAGTTTCCGATAATTTTTTTTCTACGCTTTCTGGCCATTTTCTNGTTACTAATACTTTTATATCTTTCATAATATTATGCTNTATATTTTTTCTCCAGTATTCAGATGCAGCAGCTATACCACTTCCTGGTTTCACATTAATATCTGAATCAATCATAGCCATTTCAGCGCCATTAATAAACGCTGAGGCTTGAAGTTCGTTTAAATCACCCAAGTGACCAATTCTGAAAACTTTACCCGCTACCTGAGTGAGTCCTGCACCTAAAGATAGATGATATTTATTAAAGGCTGTTGAGAGAACTTTTTTAGCATCTTTATCTTCAGGAACAACTACAGCTGTCACAGTATCAGAATACCAATATTTTTCTTTTGCACACAATTTTAATTCCCATCCTTCTAATACAGCTTTTCTAACACCTTCCGCAATTCTATTGTGGCGTTTAAAAACATTTTCTAGACCCTCCTCAAAAAGCATATTACAAGATTCTTTTAAAGCTCTTAACATAGGAATCTGAGGAGTATAAGGAAAATATCCATCCTTATTAGTTGCAATTTGATCTTCCCACGAGTAATAACATCTTTTAAGTTCAGCACTTTTATGCGCAGCTAATGCTTTTTCACTCACACACATTATTGCCATTCCCGATGGAAGCATAAAACCCTTTTGAGAACCGGAGATTGCACAATCAACTTTCCATTCATCCATTCTAAAATCAATCGATGCAATGGAACTAACTCCATCAACAAAAAGTAGAGCAGGATGATTGGCTGCATCCATGGCTTTCCTTACATCGTCAACATGAGATGTTACTCCTGTCGCAGTTTCATTTTGTGTAACACAAACNACTTTAATTTTATGGTTAGTATCTGCTTTTAATGTTTTCTCAATTTCATCNGGAGGAGTTCCAGTACCCCACTCCTTATCTACTATTTCAGTATCTAGGCCTAATCTTTTAAACATATCAGCCCAAAGATGACTAAATTGTCCAAAACGATATATTAAAACTTTCTCATTTGGAGACATAGTATTTATAATCGCAGATTCCCATGCACCAGTTCCAGAACCCGGAAAAAGAAAAACTGTTCCAGCTTCTGTTTTAAAAACTTTTTTAACATCTTTATATAATGGGATTGTCAACTCAGGAATTTCAGGATTTCTTTGATCTTCAGATGAAATATGCATTGCATTTAGTATTCTCTCTGGAATATTTGTTGGTCCTGGAATAGCTATATGAAATCTACCTGGGTGTTTTCTTGACATAAAATCTCCTGATTATAAAAAATTAATTTGATGGTTTTTTTTAATATTATAAGTCTAATAAATCAAGTTTATTCTTTGATTTTTTTATCTTAACCATTTTGCTACCTCTTTAGAAAAATATGAAAATATAATATTTGCTCCTGATCTTTTAATACAATTAAGACTTTCAATCACAGTTTCTTCGTAATTTAAAATACTCTTTTCAGCTGCAATCTTAAGCATNGAATATTCACCACTAACTTGAAATACAGAGACTGGAACAGAACATTTATTTTTTATTTCTCTTACAATATCAAGATAATAATTTGCAGGTTTAACCATTATTATATCCGCTCCTTCTTCAATATGTTGTTCAGCATTTTTAATTGCTTCCATCCTATTTTTTGGGTTTAATTGATAAGTTTCTTTAGAAATATACTTTTTGTTTGTCTTATTTCCAATTGCATCTCTAAAAGGTCCATAAAAAAAAGAGCAGAACTTTGCTGAATAAGACAAAATACATACATCAGTGAATTTATTTTTTTCCAGAGTATTTCGAATCTCTCTAATATTTCCGTCCATCATATCACTTGGAGCTATCATTTGACATCCAGCCTCAGCAAAGTTTAAAGACATTTTCGAAAGAATCTTAATAGTTTTATCATTTTCAACTAAACCATTACTTCCTAAAATTCCATCATGTCCAGATTTGGTATATGGATCTAAAGCAATATCACAAATTAGTCCAAGTTCAGGAAATTTTTTTCTAAGCAATTTTATAGTTCTACAGATTAAGTTATTCGGATTAATAGCTTCAATAGCTTTTTCTGTTTTAAGAGATTTATCAATTTGTGGAAATACAGCAATAGCTTTTATTCCTAGATTCAGTATATTCTCTATCTCTTTTTCAATTGTTTTTAATGAATGTCTTTCAATNCCCGGCATTTTAGAAATAAAATCACTATTTCCAAACTCCTTTAAAAAAATTGGAAGAACTAAATCATCAGTCGTTAAATAATTTTCAGTTGTTAATGTCCTTATCCAATTTGAATTTCTGATTCTTCTTCCTCTAGAGATTGGAAATNTGGGCATAAAAATCTTTCATNTATTATTTAAGAACTTGATAATGCTTGATCAATATCAGCTATTATATCATCTACATGCTCAATACCAATAGAAAGTCTTACATAGCCCGGTGTTACCCCTGAAGCTAATTGTTCTTTTTCGGTCAATTGTGAATGTGTAGTTGATGATGGATGAATAGCTAAAGATCTTGCATCACCAATATTTGCTACATGATATAAAAGTTTTAAGTTATCAATAAACTTTTTACCAGCATTTTCTCCATTTTTTAATTCAAAACCCACTAGGGATCCAAAACCTTTTTTTAAATATTTTTTTGCTCTATCAAGATATTGGCTAGTCATGTGAGACGGATATATTACTTTTGATACTTTAGGATGATTAGATAAAAATTCAGCCACACCTTTAGCATTTTGACAATGCCTTTCCATTCTTAATGGAAGTGTTTCAAGACCTTGTATAAATGTAAAGGCATTAAATGGACTCATTGCNGAACCTAAGTCCCTTAGCAATGTAACTCTTGCTTTTAAGATATAGGCAATTGGACCTAATGGTTTTGCAGCTTGACTCCAAACTGCACCATGATAACTGGGATCTGGTTCATTCAACATAGGGAATCTTTTTCCTGCCTTTTCCCAATCAAACTTTCCACTATCAATAATAATTCCACCAATTGAAAGTCCATGACCTCCAATATATTTGGTTGTTGAATATACCACAATTGAAGCCCCATGTTCTATAGGATTACAAATCAAAGGGGCTGCGGTATTATCCATAATTAAAGGAACATTTTTTTCAGAACCGATATCTGCAACTTCCTTNATTGGAAAAACTTGTAATTTTGGATTTGGTAAAGTTTCTGCATAAATACATCTAGTTTTGTCGTCAATTGCATTTCTGAAATTTTCTGGACTTTCTGGGTCAATAAATCTGCATTCAATACCCATTTCTTTGAATGTGTTTGAAAATAAATTCCAAGTACCTCCATATAAGTCTGTAGAACTTATAAAGTTATCTCCAGAATGACATATATTTTGAATTGCAAGAGCTGAAGCGGATTGTCCAGAGCTTAAAGCTAATGATGCTGCGCCTCCATCAAGTTTTGTTAATCTATCCTCTAAAACTGCATTAGTTGGATTCATTATTCTTGTGTATATATTCCCTAACTCTTGTAAACCAAAGAGCTTAGAGGCATGTTCAGTATTGTCAAATTGATAAGATGTAGTTTGGTAAATCGGGACAGCAACTGAATTTGTGTTGCTATCTCTTCTATGTCCAGCGTGTAAAACTATTGTTTCAGGTTTCATTTCTTTTTCCTCCCCATTATGTTAATAATTAGTTTAGTGATTTTAAACCGTGAAAAACCTAAATACAAATATTAAAAATTTAAGAAAATTAAGGAAAATTTTTTTAATAGATGATAAAGGAAAAAAATTATCTAATGGAAAGATAATTTTTAATAAAAAAATATTATATAATTTTTCAAGTAATGATTATCTGGGACTTTCTTATAATAAAGAAATAATTAATTCTTCTGTAAAGTGGACAAAGAAATTTGGTTCAAGTTTGTCGTCATCAAGGTTAATATCAGGAAACTTAAATTTAATTGAACACATAGAAAAAAAAATTAGTATTCTAAAAAATAAAGAAAGAACCATTATTATGGGTAGTGGTTTTCAATGTAACTCTACGGTCATTCCTGTTGTAATTGATAATAGTTTAGGAAAGGTGAAAGAAGGAATAATATTTACCGATAAGCTTAATCATTCAAGCATTTATCACGGATGTGTTTTATCACGTCAAAAAATACTTAGATATCGTCACTTAGATTATAATCATCTAGAAGATCTTCTAAAAAAAAATAACAAGATAAATAATAAACTTATTGTTTCAGAAACTGTTTTTAGTATGGATGGAGACATATGTAATATAGATTCGTTAAGATTCTTGGCAAAAAAATACAATTCAATTTTATATTTAGATGAAGCTCATGCATCTGGAATTTTTGGTCCAAAAGGTTATGGAATTTCAACGTTAAAAAAAAATAATAATCCTAATGAAATTGTTATTGGAACTTTTAGTAAAGCTTTTGGTTCTTATGGTTCTTACGTATCATGCTCTAAACAGATGAAAGAAAAAATTATTAATTTTTGTGCAGGTTTAATTTATTCAACGGCTCTACCTCCCTCTGTATTAGGAGCAATTTCAAAGTCTACTGATTTAGTCCCAAGAATGAAGAAAGAAAGAGAGAAATTATTGAGTGTTTCCAGATATTTCGTAAATAAAATAAGAAGAAAAAACTTCTATATTCCTGATACTCAAAGTCAAATAATACCATTAATTTTTAAAGATATAAAAAAATGTGATTATCTAAGTAAAGTTTTGCAGGATAATGGTTTTTATATTTTGCCAATAAAACCTCCTACAGTTCCGGAGGGAAAGAGTAGGTTAAGAATATCCTTAACGACATTAATATCAAAAAAAAATATTGATAAATTTATTGATATTTTCTTTAAATTTGTTTCTTAAAAGTGAAAAAAATTAATTTATTTTTAATTCATGGATGGGGTTTTGATAGTTCTTTTTGGAATCCATTGATTAATGAGATGAAAATAAAATATAATTTTTATAGTTTTAAGACTATTGATTTAGGATTTTTTAAAGCAAAATCTAAAATACATAATATTGTAAATAACAAAGATAATATTTTTATTGTTCATTCATATGGTCTTAATTGGTTAATAAAAAAAAACCCTAAATTTAATTTAATTATAAATTTTTCGGGCAAACCTNTGTTTATAGAAAGCAAAGATAATAAAGACATAAGAAAAAAAATTTTAAAAAAAATGATTTCTGAATTTAAAATGAATCCATTAGAAGTATTAAAAAAATTTTATTTCAATTGTGGTTTGAAAAATTCTNTTTTGGATATAAAAAAAACAAAGTTTAGTAAAGAAAAATTAGAGCGATCTTTAGAGCATTTATATGATGATAATTTAATTGAGAAAATAAAGAAGATAGATTCAAAAATCTTCTCATTTTTTATGAGNAATGATAAAATCTCAACAATTGATAATCCAAATAAGCTTTTTCCTAATTACTTTCATCATTGTCAAACAATAAGGTCGGACTGTCATGCCTTTCCCTTAATTCAATATAAACAAACGGCAAAATTGATTAATCAAATAATTAAAGAAAATATTAAATGAAAAAATATATAAAAAATTCGTTTAATATTGGTGCAAAAAAATATGATAATTTCAATTATGTTCAAAATCTAGCTGGAGATAGTTTGATTGAAATTTTAAAATATAAAACTAATTTTTTGTCTATTAAAGAAAAAAAAATTAATGCCCTAGAATTAGGATCTGGAACTGGTGAATTTACAAAAAAAATTTTAAATAATTTGAATATTGGTAAACTTGAATTAGTCGATATTTCAGAAAAAATGATTCTTGTTTCGAAATCTAAAATCAAAAGAAAGACTTCATTTAATAATATTGATTTTGATAAATATGATTATTCAAACTTGGATAATTTTGAATTAATTTTTTCTAATATGGCAATTCATTGGTCTTCTAATTACATTAAATTAATAACTAAAATTATTATGAACTTAAAAAAAGGTGGAATTTTTTTATTCTCATTTCCTAACAATAAAAGTTTTAGTGTTTTAAAAAAAATGTATCAAAAAGAGGAAAAANAATTTACATTAAACTCTTTGCCAGATTTTCTTTTTTATAAAGGCTTTTTTGATAAAAGTTATTTAGATTTTAGAGTCAAAGAAATAAATTTTAAAATTAGTTATAAAAGTCCTATTGCATTTTTGAAAAATTTAAAAAATATAGGTGCCAACGCATCCACACAAAAAAAAAAAGAAAATATTTTTTTTTTAAAAAAATTTAATAAAAGTATAAATATTAATTTTAATATTTCTTGTTGTTTAATTATAAAAAAATGAATTCAAATTTTTTTCTTAACGGTTTTTTTGTTACAGGAACTGATACTAATATAGGTAAAACAATTGTATCTGCCGTATTAGTTAATAAACTTAATGCAAATTATTGGAAGCCAATACAATGTGGCAAAGATGAAGAAAATTTAACTGATTCGCAAAAAATTAAAAACTTATTAAATTTAGAAAATCATAAAATTTATCCAGAAACCTATGTTTTAAGTAATCCGCTTTCACCTAACATTGCAGCAAAAAAAGAAAACGTAATTATAGATTTAGAAAAACTAAAAAAACAGAAGATTGAACAAAATAAGTTTACCATAGTTGAAGGTGCTGGAGGTCTTCTTGTTCCTATAAATGAAAAGTATTTAGTGATTGATATGATAAAATATTTTAAATTACCTGTAATTTTAGTTGCTAAAACGGAATTAGGAACTATCAACCATACATTACTATCTCTGGAAGTTTTAGCGAATAGAAGCCAACAAATAAAAGGTATTATTTTTGTTGGTAAAAATCACCAAGACACGATTCAGACAATTAAATATTTTTCAAAAGAAATTTTAAGCTGTGAAGTTAAAGTTTTAGGTGTAATTAATTTGGTAAATAAAATAAATAAAAATAACATAATAGAATTTGGAAATTTAATAAAAATATGAAAAAAAAACTTTTACAGTTTGATAAGGATTATATATGGCATCCATTTAATAAAGCCTCATCGAAATCCGAACCAATTATTATATCCTCAGCAAAAGACGATAGATTGTTTGATATTGATGGAAATGAATATATCGATCTAATATCATCATGGTGGGTAAATATTCATGGTCATGGAAGAATTGAAATTGCGGAAAAAATATATAATCAGTCAAAGAAGTTAGAACAGGTTATTTTTGCCGGCTTTACTCATGAACCAGCTATTAANTTAGCAAAAAGATTAACTGAAATTTTGCCACAAAATTTGTCTAGAGTCTTCTTTTCAGATAATGGATCAACATCAGTTGAAATTGCTCTAAAAGTTGCATATCAATATTGGTATAACAAAAAAGATTTTAGAGATAAATTTGTTGCACTNAAAGGTGGTTATCATGGTGATACTNTAGGAGCTATGTCNGTTGGTTANTCCTCAGGATTTTATAAACCATTTGAAGACTTAGTTTTTAAAACATTTTTTGTTCCATTTCCAGATGATTGGAGAGGAAATAATTCGATTCAAGTAGAAGAACAGAAATCTTTGAAAAAAGTCGANTGGATTATTAATAGTCATGGTAATCGTTTAGCAGCAGTAATTATTGAACCACTAGTTCAAGGAGCCTCAGGAATGAAAATGTGCAGACCGAGTTACTTGAATAAGGTTGTTAGAAAATTTCAAGAAAATAAAACTTTAGTCATATTTGATGAGGTAATGACAGGTTTTGGGAGAACCGGAAAAATGTTTGCATCAGAGTATTTAGATGTTGTACCTGATATAATTTGTTTAGCAAAATCTTTAACAGGTGGNTATTTGCCTTTGGCAGCAACAGTTTTTAAAGAATTTATTCATAAAGAATTTCTTGATATGAATTTAGAAAAAAGTTTTCTTCATGGTCATTCTTTTTCTGCNAATCCGATTGCATGTGTTGCTGCTTTAAAATCTTTAGATTTATTTAGCGAAGAAAAAACTCTTGATTCAGTTTGTGAAATTGAAAATATTCATAAAAAAGGCCTTAATTTCCTCATGAATAATCCAAAAGTTTCAAAAATAAGATTTTTAGGTGATATTGCTGCATTTGATATTATTGGTTTTGATAAAGGTTACGGAGCTAATATAGGAGAAATATTAAAAAAAAAANTTTTAAAACGAGGTTATTTAATTAGGCCATTAGGAAATACTCTATATTTGATGCCACCTTATTGTATTGAAAAAAATACATTAAAAAATGTATATAATGTTATTGATGAAGAACTTAGAAAAATTAAAATTAAATAATTTAATTTTTATAAAGTCTAAATTATAATTTAACTATCATGTTTGATAAATTAAATATTTCAGAATTAGATCAAAAAATAGAAAGCTTTGTTGAACCATTCTCTTCGTCTGTCACTAATTTGATCTTTACAAGTATTACCTTTCAGGGTAATCAGGTACCTATTGTCGTAATATGGTTAGTTATTGCGAGCCTTCTTTTTACCTTTTATTTCAGATTTATAAATATCAGAGCTTTTAAAAGAGCTATTTGTGTTGCTACTGGTAAGTACGATAAACCTAACATGCCTGGAGAAATAACTCATTTTCAATCTTTTACTGCTGCAATGTCTGGAACAATCGGNTTAGGNAANATTGCNGGTGTAGCTGTTGCTATTTCAATTGGTGGTCCAGGGGCTATGTTTTGGATGATTGTNATGGCTTTTTTTGGTATGACTTTAAAATTTGTNGANGTTAGTTTGGGTCACAAATATAGGGTTATNTTTCCAGATGGCACAGTTTCNGGNGGNGCAATNAGATATTTNTCTAAAGGTATGGATGATTGTGGTTTGCCTAAAACAGGNAAATTTTTAGCTTTTATTTTTGCAATATGTTGCATTGGNGGNTCATTTGGAGGAGGAAATATGTTTCAAGCTAATCAAGCATTTCAACAAATCGTTATTGCTACTGGGGGAGAGAATAGTTTTTTTTATGAAAAAGGCTGGTTAGGTGGGTTAATTTTTGCATTTGTAGTAGGTTCTATAATTATAGGGGGAATAAAATCTATTGGAAAAGTTACAGAAAAATTAGTGCCGGTTATGGGTATTCTTTANGGTGTTGCTTGTTTGTATATAATTATAACNAATTATGCNCTNATTCCAGATACATTTCAAAAAGTATTTAGTAGTGCATTTAATGCTGACGCAACTTTTGGTGGAATTTTAGGTACAATGATAGCCGGTATCAAGAGAGCTGTGTTTTCAAATGAATCTGGAATAGGTTCAGCTCCAATAGCTTATGCTCCTGCCAAAAGTGATAATCATTTAAATACAGGTTTCATGTCGCTTCTTTCACCTTTTGTTGACACAATAATTATTTGCTCGATGACTGCATTAGTAATAATTATTACCGGTTCTTATATAGATTCTAATGGTACTCAGGGAGTTGAATTGACCTCGAAAGCTTTTGAGTCAGTATTGAGTTGGTTTCCAATAATTTTAGCTTTTGCTATAACTTTATTTGCTATTTCAACTTTAATAACTTGGTCATATTATGGTTTGAGATGTTGGACATATCTTTTTGGCCACAATAATATTAGTATATTTAGTTTTAAACTTATATTTTTATCTTTCACAATTATTGGAACTTCAATGAATCTAAATAGTGTTATAAATTTTTCAGATGCAATGATTTTTGCAATGTCAGTTCCAAATATTATTGGGCTTTATTTTTTAGCTCCTAAACTTTTAAAAGATTTAAACAAAATGAAAATATAATTATGAATAAAAAGCAAATATTAATAGGTTCTGATCATGCAGGATTCACTTTAAAAAAAAAAATTTTATTATCTACTTTAATAAAAACAATTGATTTTATAGATATTGGCACCACAAATGAAGACTCAGTTGATTATCCAGATTTTGCGCATTTATTATCTCAAAAGCTTAATAAAAAAGATTATGAATTTGGAGTTCTAATCTGTGGAACCGGAATTGGTATGTCAATGGTAGCTAATAGGTATAAAAATGTAAGAGCAGCATTGTGTTTAAATGAAAAAATGTCTAAACTTGCAAGAGAACATAATAATGCTAATTTAATTGTTTTAGGTTCAAGGTTGATTTCTGAGCAACTAGCTATTAAATGTTTAAAGTGTTTTTTTTCGGAAAATTTTGCAGAAGGAAGACATAAATTTAGACTAAAAAAGTTTAACAATATATTAGATTAATATTTAAATTAGGAGAGTAAATGACACAACAAGTTTTTTTTGAAAGCAGCCTGACTAAAACCGACCCCTTAGTTCTAGAGGCAGTTAAAAATGAATATCACAGGCAAAATGATCAAATCGAGTTGATTGCTTCTGAAAATATTGTTTCTAAAGCCGTTTTGGAAGCACAAGGAACAATCCTAACCAACAAATATGCTGAAGGATACCCTGGGAAAAGGTATTATGGTGGATGTGAACATGTTGATGTTGTTGAAGATATATGTATTGAAAGAGTAAAAAAACTTTTTAATGCTGATTTTGCAAATGTTCAAGTTCATTCTGGATCTCAAGCTAATCAAGCCGTCTTTTTAGCTTTGTTAAAACCTGGAGATACCATTATGGGAATGTCTCTTGCGGCTGGTGGACATTTAACTCATGGAGCTCCTCCAAACGAATCTGGAAAATGGTTTAATGCAGTTCAGTATGGGGTTAGTAAAGAAGATTCTTTAATTGATTTTGATGAAGTTGAATCATTAGCAAAAAAACATAAACCCAAGTTAATTATTGCTGGAGGGTCTGCATATCCAAGAGTTATTGATTTTAAAAAATTTCGCGATATTNCTAATTCTGTAGGTGCTATGTTTCTTGTTGATATGGCTCATTTTGCAGGNCTTGTAGCAACAGGNTTTTATCCAAACCCACTTGAGTTTGCAGATGTAGTTACAACNACAACTCACAAAACTNTNAGNGGACCCAGAGGTGGACTGGTTTTGACAAATAANCCAGATTNTGCAAAAAAAATTAATTCTGCNGTTTTNCCAGGTCTTCAAGGTGGTCCTTTGATGCATGTGATATGTGCTAAAGCAGTAGCGTTTGGAGAAGCTTTAAAACCTGATTTNAAAGATTATATTAAAAATGTTATTCAAAATGCTCAGATNCTTTCTGANGTNATGTTGGAAAGAGGACTTGATGTTGTATCTGGNGGAACTGATACTCATTTGACTTTAGTGGATTTNCGACCTAAAAAATTAACTGGAAANGCAGCNGAACATTCATTNGAAAATGCNGGAATTACATGCAANAAAAATGGTGTNCCNTTCGATCCAGAAAGTCCNTTTGTTACNTCNGGTATCCGATTAGGTTCTCCTGCAGGAACAAGTAGNGGTTTTGGTGTTAATGAGTTTAAANTAATTGGNCACTATATTGGCGATGTATTGGATGGTCTTGCTAAAAATTCAGATAATAATTCTGTAATTGAAAATGAAATTAAGATAAAAGTAAAATCATTATGCGAAAAATTTCCGATTTACACCTCTGTTATTTCATAGGCTTATAATAGATGCAATGCCCATTTTGTGGACACGATGATACACAAGTAAAAGATTCTAGACCGAGTGATGATAATACATCTATTAGGAGAAGGAGACAGTGTCCAGGATGTGGGGCAAGATTTACTACTTTTGAAAGGGTTCAATTAAGAGAACTAATAATTATAAAAAAAAATGGTAACAGAAACGTTTTTGACAGAGAAAAACTAGTAAGGTCAATAAACATATCTTGCAGAAAAAGACCTGTTAAGCCTGACAAAATCGAACTTGTAACAAATAGTATACAAAGAAGACTTGAAAGTTCAGGAGAGCCAGAAATTCCATCTAAAGTTGTAGGCGAACTTGTTATGGATGCTTTAAAAGAATTGGATAGAGTTGCTTATTTAAGATTTGCATCTGTATATAAAGATTTTCAAGAAACTGACGATTTCAGAAAGTTCATTGATAAAAATTTAAATTTACAGAATAATTAATTTTGTGGATTTTGATCAGAAATATATGAGTGCTGCTATCCAATTGGCGGAAAAAGGAATGTTGTCCAGTTTTCCAAATCCATCTGTTGGATCATTAATTGTTGAATGTGATAAAAAGAATAAAAATGATAAAATAGTTGGTTTTGGGCATACGCAAAAAGGGGGAAGACCCCACGCCGAGGTAATGGCGATTAAGAATGTTAAATTCAAAAAAAATAAAAAATATATATGTTATTCAACACTAGAACCATGCAGTCATTATGGAAAATCAAGTCCCTGTGCAGAAAAAATAGCAGAAAATCCAATAGATGAAGTTGTTTTTGCTTTTATTGATCCTGATAAAAGAGTTAGTGGTATTGGAAGAAATTTTTTAAAAGAAAAAGGTATAAAAGTAAGATACGGATTATTAAAACAAGATTTGATTAATTTTTATGCTGGGTATTTTTTAAATAGAATTAAAAATAGACCAAAAGTAATTCTTAAAATGGCTACTTCAATTGATGNTAAAATAAGTTATGGAAAAAATTCAAATAAATGGATTACAAATTCTTTATCTAGAAAATATGTACATNTGCANNGNGCAAAAAATGAAGCTATTTTAATTGGAAGTANTACAGCAAAAATTGATAATCCTAAATTAACTTGTAGATTAAATGGTTTAAAAGAATTTTCTCCATTAAGAATTATAATTAATAAAAATCTGGATTTGTCTGAAAACTTAGATATTTTTAATCTTTCAGTTTCTTCAACTATAATTTTTACAGAAAACACTTCTAAGTCAAGACACTCAAAATTTCAAAATAAAAATGTAAAAATATTAATTATTAAAAAAAATAAGTTTTTTTTAAAAAATATTCTAAAAGAAATTGCAGCTTTAGGAGTATCTAATCTGATTGTTGAAGGAGGTGCTAAGATCAATTCGCTTTTTTTAAAATATAACCTTGTTGATATTTTGTATATATTTAGAGGAAATGTTTTTATTGGTAATAAAGGCTTAGACCTTACAAGTTCTAATACAAATAATGTTAAATTTTCAGAAAATAATTTTAAATTAAAAAAAATTTTTCCTTTAAATGATAATCATCTAGAAATATATGAAACTAGAAAATATATTGAATTTATTAGTAAAGTTATTGAGAAGTATTGATGTTTACAGGAATTATTAAAAGTACCGGTGTTGTAGATTCCATAAATTCAAATAAAATAAGAATCAAATCTGATTTTGATAGTGAATTAATAATGGGAGAATCAATATCATGCTCGGGAGTGTGTTTAACAGTTTCAGAATTCTCAGGAAATTTTTTTTCAGTAGATGTTTCTCCAGAAACTTTGGCAAGAACTAATATATCTTCTTTTAAGATAGGTGATAGAATTAACTTAGAGAAGTCTTTGAAAGTAGGAGATGAGTTAGGAGGACATTTAGTTTTTGGACATGTTGATGGTGTGTCAAAACTTGTTAACATTGATAATTTACATGATACTAAGATTATATCTCTTGATGTTCCGTTGGAAGTTTCTAAATTTTTGATTTCTAAATGCTCAATTACTCTGGATGGAGTTTCGTTAACTGTTAATGAAGTAAAAAAAAAAATAATAAGTATTAGTATAATTCCTTATACTTGGGAAAATACATCATTTACTAATTTGAGGATTGGTAGTTATCTTAANACAGAAATAGACATGTTAGCTAGATATACATTTAAAGCACTGGAAAATTTTAAAAAATGAAGTCTTTTTTCTCACCAATTGAAGATATTTTAGAAGATCTATCAAAAGGAAAAATGGTAGTAATAGTTGACGATGAGAATAGAGAAAATGAGGGGGATCTTATTTTTGCTGCAGATAAAGTTAGCCCAGAAAAGATAAATTTTATGGCNAAGCACGCAAGAGGCCTAATATGTCTGGCATTAAATAAAAAAAAAATAGATAAGTTAAAATTACAACTAATGACAGAAAGCAATTTGAGCAGACATAAAACAGCATTTACTGTCTCAATTGAAGCAAAGAAAGGGGTTACTACAGGTATTAGTGCAAGTGATAGATGTCAAACTATAAAAGTTGCAGTTTCTCAAAAATGCAAGCCAAATGATCTAGTAACTCCAGGACATGTTTTTCCATTAGTTGCCAAGGATGGAGGAGTTTTGGTTAGAGCTGGGCATACAGAAGCTGCTGTTGATCTGGCTCGACTTTCAGGTCTCAGTGAATCAGGAGTTATTTGTGAGATAATGAATGATGATGGTTCAATGGCAAGATTTAATGATCTAGTAAAGTTTTGTAAGTTTCATAAAATGAAAATGTCATCAATAAAAGATTTGATAGAGTATAGGGTTAGAAAAGAAAAGTTAGTAAAATGTATCCACAAACAAAAGTTTAATTCTGATATAGGTGGCGATTTTAAATTATTTGTTTATGTCAACAAACTTGATGGCACTCATCATTTAGCTCTAATTAAAGGTGATATAAAAGGTTCAGAAGAAACATTGGTTAGGATGCATACATTTAATATTTTTTCTGATTTTTTAGGTGCAACTAAACAAAAAGAACAAGAGTTAAGAAAATCTATGCAAATAATTAATAAGGAAGGAAAGGGAGTAATTGTGATTCTAAGGAATCCAAAAAAAGAACTATTTAGTTTTGAAAGCTCAGGAAAAAATATAATTAAAAACAAGTCAATACTAAAAGAATATGGTATTGGAGCTCAGATTTTGTTAGATATAGGTGTCAAAGAAATAGTACTTTTAACCAATACTGACAAAAATATAGTTGGAATAGATGGTTTTGGAATAATAATAAAAAAAAATAGAAAAATATATTAAAGAATGAAAAATAAATCTATTTTAATAATTGAGTCNAACTATTATTCAGAAATTTCTAATAATTTGTTTGTTTCTGCTAAGGAAGTTATTGAAAAAAATAATTATAAATATGAAGTTATAAAAGTTCCAGGAGCTCTTGAAATTCCTGTAACTTTAGAAAAGTATAAAGACGAATTTATTGGATTTATTATATTAGGCTGTGTGATAAAAGGTGAAACTTCTCATAATGAAATTGTTCAGAATATAGCAAGTNGTTCAATTTATGATATTGTTAATAAAAATCAGCTAGCAATTGGTTTCGGATTGTTAACTGTAGAAAATATCAAACAAGCTGAAATAAGATCCTCTAAAAATATGAAAAATGTCGGTGGAAAATCAGCTGAGNCATGTATTAAGATGATTAATATATTAAAAATGTGAGCATATGAATAATTCTAAGCGGTCTCTTGCAAGATATTTATCAATGCAAGCTGTTTACCAATTTAAAGAAGGAAATTTAAAATATGATGATGTATTAGTTCAATTTATTGAGTTACACTTAAAAAATATTTGTTTTGATTTTGAAAGATCAGAAAAAAATTTAAATTTAGAAGTTGATAAAAAATATTTCATTGGACTTTTTACTAAATATATCAAGGAAGAAAATGAAATTAATGAACTAATTAAAAATAACCTTGATAAACACTGGACAGTCAATCGACTACCATTAGTTTTAAGAGCTATTTTAAAAGTAGCTATTGCCGAAATGCTAATGTCACCAAAGCTTTCAATAGGAATTATTGCAAGTGAGTATATAATACTAACAGAAACATTTTGTGATATAAAAGAAACATCTTTTGTTAACGCTTTTATTGAGAATACATACAATTTTTTAAAAAAAAAAAATGAGTCTAGAAAAAAAATTAATTAATGAATATTTTCTTCCATTAGCAAGAAATAAAGAGTCGTTAAATTTAACAAATGATGCTGCNTTAATAAAANATANAAATAAATCTTTAGTNGTTTCATCAGATATGATGATAGAAGGNACTCATTTTTATAAAGATGAAAAACCNGAACTAATTGCAAAAAAACTCATCAGAGTNAATTTGTCTGATCTGGCTGCAATGGGTTCTTTGCCATATGGCTATATTTTAAATATATCAGTTCCTAAATCAAAGACAAAAAAATGGTTAAAAAGTTTTTGTGAGGGTTTGGGTGAAGATCAAGAAAAGTATGGATTAAAACTTTTTGGAGGAGACTTTTCTCAATCTGACAAAGTTTTTTTATCAATGACTATCTTTGGAACTATAAAAAAAGATATTCATTCTTTGTCTAATGCAAAATCTGGTTCTGATATTTATGTTTCAGGTTTTATTGGTGACGCGATTATGGGATTTTTAATTGAAAATAATTCAAAATTTAAAAATGTTAAAAAAAAACTTGATCAGAATTCTCTTGAGTATTTATATAGAAGACATAAGGTTCCAAATCCAAAATTAAATTTAGGAAAAAAAATTTCTGAATATAAAGGAGTTTGTACAGATATTTCTGATGGATTAATTATCGATTTAGGAAAAATATCAAATTATTCAAAATTGAGAAGTAAAATTTTTCTTGAAAAAATTCCATTATCAAAACCTGTCAAAAAAGTATTTGAATTATTTGGTGATAGAAAATTATTATGGAATTATCTTCTTGCAGGGGGAGAAGATTATGAGTTAGTATTTTCATTTAAAAAAAAAAGGGAATTAGATTTTAAAAAAAAGTATAGCAAAGAATTTTTTTTTAAAAAGATTGGTTTTTTTTCAGAAGGCACAGGTATACATGTTTTTGATGAAAGTAATAAATTAATAAAACTTAAAAAAATTGGATATAGTCATTTTTAAAGTTTGATAAGATTTTTTTTTTGTTATATATATTAGTTTTTATCACACAACGAATCTGAGGTTTCATGTCAAACGAATTTTATATAGTCCTTTTCTGTTCATTAATTTCCCTTCTATATGGAGCGATAACAAGTAATAAAATTCTATCGGCCTCAGAGGGCAGTGAAAAAATGAAAGAAATTGCTAAGGCAATTCAAGAAGGAGCTCAGGCATATTTAAACAGGCAATATGTTACAATATCAATTGTTGGAGTTATTATTGCAGCGGTTTTATTTTATAGTATAGAGAACAAATTTGTATCACTTGGCTTTGTAATTGGTGCTTTTTTATCTGGTCTAGCTGGCTATATTGGTATGTTTGTATCTGTAAGAGCAAACGTAAGAACTACTGAAGCTGCTAAAGAAGGTCTTCAGCCTGCCTTAGATATTTCATTTAAATCTGGAGCAATTACTGGTTTTCTTGTTGTTGGACTTGGNTTNCTTGGATTAGTAGGATATTACGGATANTTACTTTCNTATTTTGGAGTATCAGGTGGAAGATATATTATNGAACCNATGATAGCACTAAGTTTTGGTGCNTCCTTGATTTCTATATTTGCTAGATTAGGAGGAGGAATATTTACTAAAGGTGCAGATGTTGGTGCTGATCTTGTAGGNAAAATTGAAGCTGGGATTCCTGAAGATGANCCCAGAAATCCTGCGGTGATAGCAGATAATGTTGGNGATAATGTTGGTGATTGNGCAGGAATGGCTGCTGATTTNTTTGAAACTTATGCAGTTACTATTGTTGGAACAATGGCACTTGGTATGATNTTATTTGCTGATATTGATCAACAGAAACTAATGATGCTCCCACTTTTAATTGCNGGTGTTTGTATTATTTCNTCTTTANTTGGNTCTTACTATGTNAAATTAGGNGATTCAAATAATATAATGGGTGCTCTTTATAAAGGAGTTTTAGTTACAGGATTAATTTCAATAGTTTTAATNTTTGCNGTNACTTATTATTATATTGGTCTNTCATATGTCATGAGTGATAACACAGTATTATTTCACTCTTTTACTGGTTTAGATCTTTTCNTNTGNAGTGTTATTGGTTTAGCAGTTACAGGCTTATTAGTTTGGATTACTGAATATTATACTAGTACNGAACATTTTCCAGTNAGGTCTGTAGCTAANGCNTCACAATCAGGTCATGGAACNAATATAATTCANGGTNTAGCTATTTCAATGCAATCNACNGCNTTNCCAACNCTAGTNATCATTTTTGGTATAGTTTTTTCTTACATANTTGCTGGACTTTATGGTATTGCAATNGCTGCAACTACAATGCTTGCTCTTGCAGGAATGATTGTNGCATTAGATGCATATGGACCTGTAACTGANAATGCAGGNGGTATAGCCGAAATGTCTAATCTTCCNGAAAGCGTTAGNAAAACNACTGACGCTTTAGATGCTGTAGGAAATACTACAAANGCAGTCACTAAAGGTTATGCAATTGGNTCTGCAGGTTTAGCNTCTTTGGTNCTTTTTGGGGCATANACTCAAGATTTNAAATATTATTTTCCTGAATTGAATATTAATTTTTCTTTAGAAGATCCTTANGTTGTAATTGGTCTTTTTATTGGAGGAATGTTACCATATNTNTTTGGTTCAATGGGAATGACCGCGGTTGGTAAAACTGCTCAAAAAATAGTTGCTGAAGTAAGAAGACAGTTCAAAGAAAACAAAGGAATAATGACAGGAAGATCAAAACCCGAATATGGAAAAGCAGTTGATATTCTGACAAAAGAAGCTATTAAAGAAATGATAGTTCCTTCAATGCTTCCAGTATTAGCCCCTTTTGTTATCTATTATTGTATTTTATTAATTGCGGGAAAAGAAGCTGCACTCATAACTTTAGGCGCAACATTGCTGGGAACAATTGTTACAGGTATTTTTGTCGCAATATCTATGACATCTGGTGGCGGTGCTTGGGATAATGCTAAAAAATATATAGAGGATGGTAATTTTGGTGGAAAGAATTCTGATGCCCATAAGGCAGCTATTACTGGAGATACTGTTGGAGATCCTTATAAAGATACTTCA
>PALK01000020.1 GCA_002710765.1 Rickettsiales bacterium
AGGCGCCGGGTACCGCCCCCGGGTCCGCTTCGGTTCATAAATCAAACATTTATCGCCATAGCTATAATTAGCTTTTTCATAATATTTAAAATAAAAAATAATTAAAGAATATTATTTTCATTCTTTTTTTTGTAAAAATATATATTCAAAAAGAAAATTAAAAATTTATTAAAAAATGAACAAAAAACTTCAAGAAAGAGAATTAAATCAGTTACGGAAAAAAACACACACTACGTTAAGAGCAACTGTGAAAAATATAGAAAATATTTTATATAAAAAGTTCAATGTTTTAGATCACGGTTTTATTAGAGTTATAGATTACATGGGAGACGATTCATCAATTGTTCAAGCAGCAAGAGTCTCATATGGAAAAGGAACAAAAAAAATAAATCAAGATAAAAGTTTAATAAACTATTTATTAAGCCACAGACATTCTACACCGTTTGAGATGAATGAAATAAAGTTACACATTAAACTTCCAATATTTGTTGCAAGACAATGGATTAGACAAAGAACTGCAAATGTAAATGAATATTCAGCTAGATATTCTATTTTAGATAGAGAGTTTTATATGCCTAAACCTGAGCACTTTCAGGCTCAGTCAAAATCTAATAATCAAGGTAGAGAAATATCTTTAGACAACTCAGAAATGAAAAGTAAGTTAAAGATTTTAAAAGAAAATTCAAATAAAAACTTTGATAATTATAGTTTTCTTTTAAATGAAGATGAATCTGGGAATATAATAAATCCAAAGAATCAAGGTATCGCAAGAGAGTTAGCAAGAATGACTTTACCTCTAAATACTTATACTCAGTGGTATTGGAAAATTGATTTACATAATTTAATGCATTTTTTATCTTTGAGATTTGATCCTCATGCTCAATACGAGATAAGAGTATATGCTGAAGTAATGCTGAAAATTCTTCAAAAATGGGTACCTTTAACTTTTGATGCTTTTTGCAAACACAGGATGCATAGTTTTACTATATCTTCGCAGGGTATTAATTATATTAAAAGTATTATAAGTGGTCAAAAATTTAATAAAGAAAAAATATCAAAAAGAGAACTAGATGAAATAAATAAAAAATTAAATATTGATAATAATTAATCACTAACTTCTATTTTCACATCTTTATTTAGGTTTTTAATTACTTTATTTAAGATCTTTTCACTAATTTCTAAAAAGATTTTAGATTCTAATTGAGATTTATCCTCCGATATAGGTTTTCCATTATCTGAAGACTGAGAAATTTTTGGGTTAATTGGTATATCACCCAGAAAATTAATTCCCTGTTTTTTTGCTTCATCTTTTGCGCCATCTTTTCCAAAGATAAAAGTTTTTTCATTTTTATTATTACCAACTAAATAACTCATATTTTGAATCATGCCAATAATACGTACATTAACTTTTTTAAACATATTGATTGCTCTTCTAACATCAATGAGTGAAATTTCTTGTGGGGTTGAAACAACTAGTGCTCCTGATAGGGGGAGTGTTTGACACAAAGATAATTGTACGTCACCTGTTCCAGGAGGTAAATCTATTATTAAAAAATCTATTTCACCCCATTCTATATCTTTTAATAATTGATTAAGAGCTCCAACAACCATTGCTCCTCTCCAAATAACAGGTTTGTCTTCTGGAATTAAATTTCCAATTGACATAAACTTTATTCCAAATTTATTAAAAGGCAGAATTTTTTTATTATCAGAAACTTTTGGCTTGGAGTTTTCACCAAACATTTTAGGAATAGAAGGTCCGTAAATATCAGCATCTAATAAGCCTACTTTTTTACCTAACTTAGACATAGATACTGAAATATTTGCTGAAATCGTAGATTTACCTACTCCACCTTTTCCAGCACTTACAACTATGATATGTTTGATATTTTTCAATTATATATATTTATTATTAATTTAAGAAAATTATTCCTTTGCATGATTAAAACAATTCTTATATATAAATGAAAGATTTTAATGTAATTTAAAGGATATTCTTTTATGTCTTGGTCACCAAATGATGGAGGAGACCAAAGCCCGTGGGGTGGAGGTAACAAAAAAAAAGGTTCTGAAAAAAGTAATGGTAGTTACAATAATCAAAATGATTACGATGATTACTTAAATAAAATTCAAGAGAAACTAAAGTCTTTTTTTTCTAATAAAAGTCCCGCCAGTTTTTCAATCTTAATTATGATTGTAGTATTGATTTGGCTTGCAAGTGGTTTTTATAGAGTTGGAACAGATGAACAAGGAGTTGTAACTAGATTTGGAGAATATGTCAGAACATCTGAACCCGGACTTCATTACCATTTACCGGTGCCTATTGAAACTGTTTTAAAACCTAAAGTAACTAAAGTTAATAGGTTAGAAGTTGGTTTTAGAACTTCCCAATCTCAATTTAGTCAAAACTCACAAATAAGACAGGTACCTGAAGAGGCATTGATGTTAACAGGTGATGAAAATATTGTTGATCTTAATTTTACAATATTTTGGATTATAAATGATGCCAAAGATTTCTTGTTTAATGTTAGAAACCCTGAAATTACAGTCAAAAGTATTGGTGAGAGTGTAATGAGAGAAAAGATAGGTCAAACTCCTATTGATCCAATATTGTCTGAAGGTAAATCTATTGTTGAAGAAGATGCTAAAGCAAAACTTCAAGAGGTTTTAGATTTTTATAAAGCTGGAATAGTAGTAACTCAAGTCCAACTTCAAAAAGCAGATCCACCAGAACTTGTGATTGAGTCTTACAGAGATGTCCAAAGAGCAAAAACAGATGAACAAAGANTAAGAAATGAGGCTGAAGCNTANAGAAATGATATAATTCCTAGGGCNAGGGGTGAAGCAGAAAAAATGCTTCAGGAGGCNGAAGGATATAAACAAGAAGTTGTTGCTAAGTCAAAAGGTGANGCTGAAAGGTTNATTTCTGTATATAATTCTTATAAATTATCTAAAGGTGTTACAAGACAAAGAATATATCTTGAGACACTTGAAAAAGCATTAAGTAATGTTAATAAGATTATCGTGGATAAGAATGTTGGTAATGGTGTAGTTCCTTATTTACCTTTGCCTGAAGTTAATAAAAGAAGAAAAACTAATGAAAGTGATGAATAATGAATAGAACAGTAATAACTTCTTCCATTTTAATAATAATAATTTTTATTTCGCTGAGTTGTTTTTTTGTGATGAATGAAAAAGAACAGGGCTTAGTTTTACAATTTGGAGAACCCAAACGTGTNGTTCAAGATTCAGGTCTTCATTTTAAAATCCCAATGATTCAAAATGTAGTTAGATATGANAAAAGAATTTTAGAATANAANCTTCCAGTGGAAGANGTTATTGCTGTTGANAAGAAAAGAATGNTGATTGATTCTTTTGCTAGATTTAAAATCATTGATCCTCTTGAATTTTATAAAACCGTTGGTAATGAGNTNAANGTAAGAAATAGACTTAATTCAAATGTTATTTCATCNTTGAGAAGAGTTGTNGGTAGAGTTACTTTAGATGAATTATTATCNGATGAAAGAAGTAAGATAATGGATAGAATAAAAGTTGAAGTTAATGATGAGGCTAAAAGATTTGGAATTGAAGTTATAGATGTTAGAATTAGAAGAGCNGACCTACCAGAGGCAAATAGTCAAGCTATATTTGATAGAATGAAAAGTGAAAGGTTAAGGGAAGCTAAAGAATTTAGAGCTAAGGGTGCTGAAGAAGCGCAAAGAATTAGAGCTGAAGCGGATAAAGAAAAAACAGTATTACTTGCTGAAGCATCAAGAAAAAGCGAAATATTAAAAGGAGAAGGTGAATCAGAATCTATTTCTATTTATTCAAATGCATTTGAAAAAGATCCTGATTTTTATTCATTTTANAGATCAATGCAAGCTTACAATAGTGTTTTAGGTGAAGATGGAACAACTATGATATTATCACCTGATAGTCAATTCCTTGAGTTTTTTAATAATTCTAAAGGTTCACAATAGGTTTTAATTATGAAAAGGTTAACTCATAAATTAAATTACTTTATTTATTCATTTCTAATACTGCTCATTTTCGCTAAATATGATCAACTAAATGCACATCCTTCTTCAGATGATTTAGCTAATTTAGTTGAAAAATTATCACCTGCAGTTGTCAATGTTTTTACAACCCAAGAAATTAAGCAACAGAAATCTCAGAATTCTCCAATGCCATTTGATGAAATACCGCCTCAGTTTCGAGATTTTTTTAAAAATTTACCACCTGGATTTCCATTTGGAGGACCTGATGGAAATAGAAACAAGCCACAAAATAAGCAACCACAAGCTCTTGGTTCAGGATTTGTTATAGATAAAACAGGTTATATCGTTACTAACCAACATGTTATATCTCAGGCTAATGAGATCAAAGTAAAATTTCAAGACGATACAGAGTTAAAGGCTAAATTAATTGGTCAGGATAAATTAACTGATCTTGCNTTGTTNAAGGTTGAATCTAAAAAACCACTACCCTATGTTAAGTTTGCTGATTCTGATAAGTCAAGAGTTGGGCATTCTGTTATCGCTATTGGGAACCCATTTGGACTTGGTGGAACTGTAACTACAGGCATTATATCAGCATTTAATAGAGATATAAATTCTGGTCCGTATGATAGTTTTATTCAAACAGATGCTTCAATTAATAAGGGAAATTCTGGAGGGCCATTGTTTAATTTGAGTGGTAAGGTTGTTGGAATTAACTCTGCCATTTTTTCACCCACAGGTGGTAGTGTTGGGATAGGATTTTCAATACCTTCAAATTTAGCAAAACCAATTATTGAACAGTTAAAAAAGTTTGGAAAAACTCAAAGAGGTTGGTTGGGAGTCAGGATTCAGGAAATAACCCCTGAAATTGCTAAAAGTTTGGGATTGAAAAATGAAGAGGGGGTTTTGATTTCTATGGTTAACCCTGGAGAGCCAGCTGAAAAAGCTGGTATCAAAGCTGGCGATGTTATATTGGAGTTCAACGGAAAAAAAATAAAAGATGTAAGGACACTGCAAAGAACCGTTGCAGACTCAGCAGTGTCAAGTTCTGCTTCAGTATCGGTTTGGAGAAATAAAAAAATAAAAAAATTAACAGTTAAATTAGGAGAACTCGAAAAATTTAATGAAGTTGCTACCAAAGATGAAGATTTAGATGATTCTGAAACCTCTGAAATAGAAGTTGAGATGGAAAAAGTTGGTTTAAGATTAAAAAATATTAGCCAAAAATTAAGAAAGCAGTTTAATATTTCTCCAAATATAAAGGGTGTTGTTATAACTGGAATTAAAAATGATTCTCCAGCTTCTGCTGCAGGTTTAAGAGTTGGTAATGTAATCTCTCAGATTTCACAAATTGATATTACTAATGTTAAAGAGGCTAAAAAAATAATAGATGATTCTTCAAATCAAAAAATTGGTACAGTTTTGATTCAGGTTTTTCAGGATGGATTCCCAAAGTTTGTTCCACTTAAAATTAATTAATCTTTGTATATAAATGGAATAATAATAGCTGGACCTACTGCTTCAGGAAAAACAAAAATAGCTAAGAAAATATCTACAAAATTTCCGTCTACAATAATAAATGCGGATAGTATGCAAGTCTATGAAGATTTGCAAATCATTACTAATAGGCCATCTAATATAGAAATTAGTAAATTTAATTATAAACTTTTTGGAGTATTAAAAACTCCTACAGTTTCAAGTTTAGGATGGTGGGTTCAAAGTGCTTTAAAGGAAATTAAAATTTGCGAATTAAAGGGTAAAATGCCAATAATTGTAGGTGGTACTGGCTTATATCTTAATGGTTTAGTAAATCAAATTTCTTATATTCCAAAAGTTTCTAATAAAATTAGAAAAAAAGTTAGAGCAATACATAAGGTTAAAGGAAATTATTTTTTACATGAAAAGTTGAGAAAAATTGATCCTATTTCTTTTAAGGAGATAAATAAAAACGATTCTCACAGATTATTAAGAGCTATTGAGGTTAAAGTTTTTACAGGGAAAAACATCAATTTTTGGAAAGATAAAAAAAAATCCTCTGAAATGAAAAATAAGAAGTTTTTATTTATTGTAATTAAAACAAAAAGAGATGATTTATATAAAAACATTAATAAAAGGTTTGATGAAATGATTGAAAATGGTCTTCTAAGTGAAGCTAAGAGTTTTTTTGCAAAGAAAGTTCCTTCTTCACATCCGCTAAATAAAGCAATAGGATTGAAACATATAAATAATTTTTTAGAAAAGAAAACAAGTATTCAAGTTATGAAAAGTTTAAGTAAACAAGATACAAGAAATTATGCAAAAAGACAAATTACATGGTTTAACCATCAACCTTTGGATCCTATTTATTTAGAATTTGATCAAGTTGAAACTTTTATATTGAAGAATTTAAAAAATTTTAATTTTTAGATGTTTAAAAGTAATATTTAGTTTATTTTAAAAATTATGAAAAAAAAACTTACAGGAGCTGAATTAGTAATAAACTGTTTAATCGAAGAGGGTGTCAAAGTTATATTTGGTTATCCCGGAGGCGCGGTTCTTCCAATATATGATGAATTATTTAAACAAAAAAAAATTAGACATATTTTAGTTAGGCATGAACAAGCTGCTGTTCACGCAGCTGAGGGGTACGCGAGATCAACAGGAAAAACTGGTGTTGTATTAGTAACTTCAGGTCCNGGAGCAACAAATACTGTAACTGGTCTAACTGATGCTATGATGGATTCAGTTCCTGTTGTTTGTATTTCAGGACAAGTACCAACTCACATGATTGGAAATGATGCTTTTCAAGAAGCTGATATTGTTGGCATAACTAGACCATGTACTAAACATAACTATTTGGTAAAAGATGTTAATCTATTAGCTGGATCAATCCATTCTGCATTTTATATCGCTAAACATGGAAGACCTGGTCCTGTTTTAGTTGATATCCCGAAAGATATACAAACATTTAAAACTAATTATTTGGGAAAAAAACTAACAAAAAAAGTTAGTTTCTATTCACCAAGAATAAATCCTGATCAGAAATCAGTTTTAAAATTAATAGAAATGTTAAAAAAAACTGTAAAACCAATTTTTTATATTGGTGGAGGAGTTGTTAATTCTGGTGAAAAGGCATCAGAATTATTGTTTAAATTAATAAAGAAAACAGGTTTTCCATGTACTCAAACATTGATGGGACTTGGTGCGTTTCCAACCTCAGATAAACAAAGTTTAGGTATGCTCGGAATGCATGGAACTTACGAGTCTAATTTAGCTATGCATCAATCAGATCTTATCTTATGTATAGGAGCTAGATTTGATGATAGGATAACTGGAAAAGTATCAGGTTTTTCACCAAAGTCAAAAAAAATACATATTGACATTGATGCTTCTTCTTTTAATAAAAGTGTCTCGGTTGATTTGACTATTCAGGGTGATATTAAAAATGTTTTAAAAAACATTCTTGAAACTATTGAAAAACAGAAAATTAGATTTTCTTCTTCTAAATATAAAAAATGGTGGGATAGAATTAATACCTGGCGAAACAAAAAGTGTTTAAATTACAAAAAAGATAAAAATATTATTAAGCCTCAATATGCATTACAAAGACTAGATGCTTTAACGAAAGATTTTTCACCGTATTTTTCAACTGAAGTTGGTCAACACCAAATGTGGGCTGCACAGTATCTTACCTTCAATAAACCAAAACATTGGATGACTTCGGGGGGACTTGGAACAATGGGTTATGGTTTACCCGCAGCCATGGGTGTACAAATAGCACATCCTAAAAAGCTGGTTATAGATGTTGCTGGCGAAGCTTCAATTTTGATGAATATACAAGAGATGTCTACTTTAAAACAGTTTAAATTGCCAGTTAAGGTTTTCATATTGAATAATCAATATATGGGAATGGTTAGACAATGGCAGGAATTAATGCATGGAAATAGACTTTCGGAATCTTATATGAATTCTTTACCAGATTTTGTTAAATTAGCTGAATCATTTGGAGCAACTGGTTTGAGAGCAACCAAACCTTCTGAACTTGATTCAATGATTAAAGAAATGATTGAGATAAAAGGACCGGTAATTTTTGACGTATGTGTTGATCAAAAAGAAAACTGTTTTCCAATGATTCCATCTGGAGCAACACATGATCAAATGTTATTAAGCCAAGATGACGAAATTGAAGATAATGTATCCGAGGATGGAATGGTATTAGTATAGTAATCTAGTATGAATAAAAGCTCTCAAAAACACATTATTTCAATAATGGTTGATAATGAACCAGGAGTTCTAGCTAGAGTAGTTGGTCTTTTTTCTGGTAGAGGTTATAATATTGAAAGTTTGTCTGTTTCTGAGGTTGACTCAGATAAGTTTTTGTCTCGAGTTACAATTGTAACTTCAGGAACAAAAATCATTGTTGATCAAATTAAGTCTCAATTACTCAAACTAATCCCAGTTCATAATTTGATTGACTTGACGGAAGAAAAATCTTTTGTTGCTAAAGAGTTGATTTTAATTAAATTATCTGGAAAAAAAAAAATGAGAAAAAAAACATTTGATATTGCCAATAAATTCAATGCTAGTATTCTATTCGACTCTAACAATGAATTAATTTTTGAAATGATTGGTACAACATTGGAAATATCAAAATTTATAAGTAAAGTTAGACCAATGGGAATTATTGAATTAACAAGATCTGGAACAGTTTCTATGTCTTTTAATTCAGATTATATAAAAAAATAGTTTTAAAAGGACAAGATATGAAGGTTTTTTATGATAGTGACGCGGATTTAAATATAATTAAAAAGAAGAAAGTAGCTATAATCGGATACGGTAGTCAAGGACATGCTCATGCTCTAAATCTCAGAGATAGTGGAGTCAACGATGTAGTTATTGCGTTAAGGAAAGGATCAAAATCTATTAAAAAAGCAGAATCAGAAAAATTTAAAGTATTAACTGTTTCTGAAGCTGCAAAATGGGCTGATATTTGTATGATTTTAGTCCCAGATGAACTGCAAGCAGATTTATATAACGATGAATTGTCAAAAAATTTAAAAGAAGGAGCATCATTACTATTTGCGCACGGATTAGCAATTCATTTTCAACTAATTGAACCTAGAAAAGATCTTGATATATTTATGATTGCTCCAAAAGGACCAGGTCATACAGTAAGATCTCAATATTTAAGTGGAGGTGGCGTTCCATGTTTGATTGCAATAAATCAAGATTATAGTGGAAATGCATTAGAGGTAGGATTATCTTATGCGTCTGCAATTGGTGGAGGTCGTTCTGGAATTATTCAAACTACATTTAAGGAAGAATGTGAAACAGATTTATTTGGTGAACAGGCAGTATTATGTGGAGGTTTAACGGCTTTGATTCAAAATGGTTTTGAAACTCTTGTTGAAGCTGGGTACGCTCCAGAAATGGCATATTTTGAGTGTTTACATGAAGTTAAGTTAATAGTAGACTTAATTTATGAAGGTGGTATCGCAAATATGAGATATTCTATTTCAAATACAGCTGAATATGGAGATTTGACTAGAGGACCTAGAGTAATTAATAGTGATACAAAATTAGAAATGAAGAAGATTTTAGCTGAAATTCAAACTGGTAAATTTGCTCGAGATTGGATCTTAGAATGTAAGTCTGGACAATTGAATTTTAAGGCAGAAAGAAAAATTCAACAAAATAAGCAGATTGAGGAAGTTGGAAAAAAATTGAGAACTATGATGCCTTGGATAACAGCTAATAAGATTGTTGATAAGAAAAAAAATTAACAGTAAGGAATTTTTTAGTGATTAAAGAAAATAAAATAATTATTTTTGACACAACATTAAGAGACGGTGAGCAATCAGCAGGGGCTTCAATGTCAGTTGAAGATAAAATTGTGATAGCCAAAAAATTGGACAACATGAATGTTGATGTAATTGAGGCTGGTTTTCCTTATGCTTCAAAAGGTGATTTTTCTGCAGTATCTAAAATCTCAAAGTTATGCAAGAATGCTATTGTTTGTGGATTAGCTAGAGCACAGTTTTCTGATATTGATAATGCTGCTGATGCTTTAAAGAGAGCTAAAAGGGCAAGAATTCATACCTTTATTTCTACGAGTGAACTTCATATGAAATATAAACTAAAGATGAAAAGAGATGACGTTATTCAAGCTATTAAAAAAAGCGTTAAAAGAGCAAAAAAATATACAGATGACGTTGAATGGTCACCTGAAGATGCTTCTAGAACTGAACTAGACTTTTTGTACAAGACTATTGAATTAGCAATTAAAAGTGGAGCAACTACAATAAATATTCCAGATACAGTTGGTTATTCCACGCCAAGCGAATTTGGCGAGCTAATTAAAAAAATAAAGAATAATGTTATTAATATTGATGAAGCAATTATTTCTGTTCATTGTCATAATGATCTTGGTTTGGCTGTTTCTAATTCTATCAGTGCACTTTCCTCAGGAGCAAGGCAAGTTGAGTGTACAATTAATGGAATTGGTGAGAGAGCAGGTAATGCTGCGTTAGAAGAAATAGTAATGTGTTTAAAAACTAGAAAAGACATATTACCTTATTATACTAATATTGACACAAAGAAGATTTCTAAAATTTCTCAGTTAGTCTCTTCCACGACTGGTTTCAATGTTCAACCGAATAAGGCAATTGTGGGTAAAAATGCATTTGCTCATGAGTCAGGAATTCACCAAGACGGTATGTTGAAACATTCAAATACATATGAGATAATGACCCCCGAATCTGTGGGACTCTCCTCTTCAGAATTAGTTTTAGGAAAACATTCTGGCAGACATGCCTTTTCTGTAAAATTAAACGAACTTGGTTTTGAATTATCAGAAAAAGAATTAAATCATATTTTTAAAAAATTTAAAGATTTAGCTGACAGAAAAAAACAAATTTTTGAGGAAGATTTAATTGCTTTAATTGATGATCAGTCGTCTTTAGAAAAAAATAAAATTAAATTTTTAGAATTGGATGTAAAATGTGGAAATAAAGAAAAAGCTAGTGCCAGTATATCTATGTTAGTTTTTGATAAGACTATTTCTTCCTCATCAATTGGTCAAGGTCCGATTGATGCAATATTTAAGTCAATTAAAAAAATTATTCCTAATAAATCTAAACTAATACTATATCAAGTTAATGCAATAACCAAAGGCGTTGACGCACAAGCAGAAGTAAGTGTTAGACTTGAAGAATCTGGGATTACTGTTTTGGGAATAGGTAAGGATATTGATACTATGGTAGCTTCAGCTAAATCTTATATAAATGCACTTAACAAATTAATTGTTAAAAGGGAAAAAGCATTTTCACCTTCTTCAAAGTGGTCCAAAGTGAATGATTCGATCGATAAACATGCAATATAGTTTTTTTATATATTAATTACCTTAAAATTACATTATAAGTATATTTTGATTTAAGAGTTTAATTATGTTTGATTTATTTGGTTTGTTTTCGCAAGATATTGCAATTGACTTGGGTACTGCTAATACTCTAATTTATGTAAAAGGTAAAGGTATTGTTCTAAATGAGCCTTCAGTTGTAGCTTTATCTAATGATAAGAGACAAGGAAAATCAAAAGTTTTAGCAGTTGGTCACGAAGCAAAAACAATGTTAGGAAGAACTCCAGGGAATATTACTGCTATAAGACCTATGAGAGATGGAGTAATCGCTGATTTTGACGTTGCAGAAGAAATGATCAAACATTTTATTAGGAAAGCACATTCTAAAAATAGTTTTTTTAGTCCAGTAGTGGTTGTCTGTGTTCCATCTGGTGCTACTTCTGTGGAAAGAAGAGCAATTGAAGGATCTGCTGCTGCTGCAGGAGCAAGAAAAGTTTTTTTAATTGATGAACCAATGGCCGCTGCACTTGGTGCAGGTTTGCCGGTGACTGAACCTTCTGGTTCTATGGTGGTAGATATAGGTGGAGGAACAACGGAAGTTGCATTACTCGCGCTTGGAGGTATAGTTCATGCACACTCAGTAAGAGTTGGTGGTGATGCAATGGATTCAGCGATAATAAACTACATTAGAAGGGCCCATAATTTATTAGTTGGGGAAAGCAGCGCTGAAAGAATTAAAAAAGCAATAGGTATTGCAGCACCTCCTCAAAATGGTGAAGGGAAAGTTCTTCATATAAAAGGTAGAGACTTATTAAAAGGTGTTCCGAAAGAAGTAATTATAAATCAAAAGCAAATTGCAGAGGCTTTATCTGAACCTGTCTTAGCAATTATAGAAGCTGTAAAAAATACATTAGAAAACTCTGATCCTGAGTTAGCTGCAGATATAGTTGATAAAGGTATTGTTTTAACTGGAGGTGGTTCACTTTTAGGTGATCTTGATCAAACAATAAGAGATTCAACTGGTTTACCAGTAACAATAGCTGATGATCCTCTTAGTTGTGTTGTGCAAGGAACAGGAAAGTGTGCTGAGAATTTAAAATCACTTAGCTCAGTTTTATCCAGCAGTTATTAACTTTTGTAAATGGGATACAGATCATCTTTCTCAAATTTTCTTAAACCAAGTTATTTTAACTATTTTTTTATTGAAATTGTTATTGCAATATTAGTTTCAGTTGCGTTTATAATTTGGTCGTACTTGTACCAGAATCAGAGTAATGAAATAAGAAGGACTTTAATTAATTATTTTAGTCCCATTACAAACATTGTTTCTTTACCTGGAAGTCAAATGAAATTTTTTTTTGAAAAAATAGATTATTTTTTTGAGATTGATGAGAGAAACAATAAATTAGATAAAGAAATAATAAATTATAAACAACAACTTAATGAAATGTATGCTTTGAAGGTGGAAAATTATAATCTACGAAATTTATTAAATTTAAAAGCTCCACCTGCTTCCAAAAAAATAACTGCAAGAATAATAATTGATCCATCAAGTTTTGCCTTGTCAAATATTTTTATTGATGTAGGAGAAGAAGATAATGTGAAATTAAATAACCCTGTATTTAACGAAAATGGAATGCTAGGTAGGATTATTAACGTGAATAAAAATACCTCTGAAGTTCTTTTAATAACAGATGCTAAATCTAATTTACCAGTTTTATCTGCACAAACTAATTTAAAGTTCTTTGTTCAGGGTAATTCTAATCATTTAAAAATAAAGCATCTAGAAGAAATTAGAAGATTAATCGATAACGAATTAGTATTGACTACCAGTGTTTCAGGTTACTTTAAAGAGGGAATAATTGTTGGTAGTATTGCTAAAAATAGTGAAGAAATATTTATTATTCCATCAGCTAAGAAAAGTGACTCAGTTTTTGTGAAGGTTTTAGTATATGACTATGAAAAAGAACATCCAAATTTTGAAGAAAGATGAGTAATAATTTCTTGGAGAAATTATCCTCAATTTTTTTAAGAACTTCGCCAGTATANATTTGTTTTTTTTGTATTCTTATTGATTCCATTCCATTTTATATTTTAGACTATAGTTCTTTTAAAACTCAGATTGGTTTAATAATAATTTATTCATGGATAATCATAGACAATCAAAGATTAAGGCCCACAGTTATTTTAATTTTTGGTTGTTTAATTGATCTTTTTAATAATATAATTTTTGGTCTTTCATCATTAATTTTTCTTATAATATTTTTGATTCAAAGAAAAAGTAATGATAATTTACTATCAAATAACTTCAGTAATACTTGGTTTAAATTTATTATTTTTCTTCTAGTTTATAATATTACAAACTTTATTTCTTATAAATTAAATCTTAATTTTTTAGAATTTGATTTTATTGAGATTTTTTTTTCACTTGCTATTTCAATTGTTTTGTTTCCNATGCTTTTCTTTTTTGTTAATTTTATAAATGAAAAAATTAAGTATTTAAATGAATAAAGATATTGAAGAATATAAGAAATTTCAGAGAAGAATTTTTATTCTTGGAGCTGGTAAGGCATTCTTCTCTNTTTTATTAATAGGTAAACTCTATCATCTTCAAATTCTTAATAAACTTAAATTTGGAAGATTATCAGAAACAAATAGAATTAAGGTTAAGATACTTTATCCTGAAAGAGGAGTTATTTTTGATTCATTTGGGCAAAAAATTGCTGAAAATAGGATTGATTATCAAATAACTTTTTTAAAAGAAAAAAAANATAAACTTCAATCAAATATTAAAGATTTGAAAAAAATTATTAATATTTCAGAAGAAGATTTATTACATTTTAAAAAAAATATTAAAAGAGAAACTTTGGATGATTTTGTTACGATTAAAAAGAACTTAAACTGGAATGAACTAGAAATCTTTGAATATTTTTCGCATCATTTNCCTTTTTTGAATATTAAAAAAGAAAAAGTAAGAAGCTATAGAAATAACTATGCTTTTTCTCATGTTGTTGGATATGTTGGATATGAATCAAGAAAAAAACAATCCATTAAAGCACCTGAATTAAAAATTGGTAAAACAGGGATTGAAAAAGTTTACGATAAAACTTTGATTGGATCTCAAGGATGGCAAAAAATTGAATCAAATTCCAGTGGTAAAATTATAAGAAAACTTGAAACATCGAAAAGCATGTCTGGTCGAAACTTAAAAACACATTTAGTCGCTGATATTCAAGAGTTTGCATATCAAAAACTTGATGGAAAGAGTGGGAGCATTGTTATCTTAGACTGTCTGAACGGAGGAGTTTTAGGTCTAGTCTCATCTCCATCCTTTGATATTAATGAGTTTAGTTATGGTGTAAAAAGTTCTACGTGGAGATCACTGCAATCAGATTTACTGAATCCTTTACTAAATAAACCTATCTCAGGTTTATACTCACCAGGATCTACTTTTAAATTAGTTGTAGCTATGNCTATTCTCGAAAAACCTGATTTTAAAGTTGAAAAAAATTTTTTCTGTTCAGGTTTTGTAGATTTAGGAAATCATAGATTCCATTGTTGGAAAAGAAAAGGTCATGGTTCAGTTGATTTAAACAGGGCTATTAAAGAGTCGTGTGATTGTTATTTCTATTCTTTAGCTAATGAGATAAATATTGATAATTTAGCAAGAGTTGCTAACAAATTTGGTTTTGGAACAAAAACTAAAATAGATTTACCAAACGAATCAAATGGACTTATGCCAGATCAAAATTGGAAAAAGAAAANTAAAAATGATTCTTGGCATTTAGGTGAGACTTATAATGCGGTAATTGGTCAAGGATTTACTTTGTCAACTCCGCTACAAATTGCAACTATGACTGCAAGAATCGCTTCAGGTAAAGAAATTATTCCTACAATAAAGCAAAAACTATCAAATGATTTTGATAAATTGAATTATAATGAAAAATCATTTGAGATTGTCCGAAATACTATGTATCAAGTTGTTAATGAGTATAAAGGGACTGCTTTTTCCTCTAAGTTAAAAAATAAACATTATAAGATGGCAGGAAAAACCGGAACTTCACAGGTAAGAAGAATAAGTATTTCAGAGAGAGAAAGTGGTGTGTTAGAGAACAAAGAATTACCATATAAACTTAGGGATCACTCTATATTCACTGGTTATGCTCCTTTTGATAATCCTAAATATGCAATTGCAACGGTGATTGAACATCACGGAAGCGGTTCAAAAGTTGCTGCTCCGATTTCAAGAGATATTATGGATTTTACTTTAAGTTTATTAGGTTAAAAATTTGAATGAAATTATTTATAAAATAAGAAACTTACATTGGACTCTTATTTTTCTGGTCACTTTTCTTTCATTAGTGGGACTAATTATGATTTATAGTGCAAGTAGGGCAGAAGGTCTTACTGCAACTTATTCTCAATTATTTAAATTACTTTTTGGTTTTTCAATTATGATGTGTGTAGGACTAGTAAATATTAATTTCTGGCAAAAATATTCATTTGTATTTTATATTTTAGGATTAATAGTTTTAATTTATGCAACTTTTTATGGATATATTGGAAAAGGATCACGTAGATGGATTAATTTCTTGGGGATTAACATTCAACCTTCAGAAATAATGAAAATTTTTTTAATCTTAGCTTTATCTAAATTTTTTGATGAAAGAAAATTTGATAATTTAAGGGATTATCTATTCTTAATTTTTCCAATTTTTTTAATAATTTTGCCATTCTTTGTNATACTCAATCAACCTGATCTTGGAACGGCTATAATCCTTTTAATATTGGGGGCAGTTGTATTTTTTGTTGTTGGGGTAAATATTAAATTATTTATATTCACTTTTTTAATTTTTTTGGCCTCATCACCATTTTTATGGAATCTACTTCATGATTATCAGAAACAGAGATTATTAACCTTTTTTGATCCTTATAAAGATCCACTTGGTACTGGATATCATATTATACAGTCGGAAATAGCTATAGGATCTGGTGGTTTTTTTGGGAAAGGTTGGCTAAAAGGTACTCAATCTCACTTAGATTTTTTACCTGAGAAAAAAACTGATTTTATTTTTTCTATGNTAGGTGAAGAATTTGGTTTTTTAGGAACATTATCGGTTATTGGTTTATTTATTTTAATATGCATAGTTGGTTATATGATTAGTAATTCGATTGAAAAGAATTTTTTTTCAAAAGTGCTTGGTATTTCTATTATTACAAATTTTTTTCTATCAGGTGTTCTAAATATGGCAATGGTTATGGGTTTGGCACCAGTAGTAGGTATACCACTACCTTTAGTATCATATGGAGGTTCTGCAATGATATCTTATTTTTTTGGATTTGGATTACTTTTATCAATAGAACTAAGTCATAAAATTCAAAAAGAGGATAATCTAACTAATCTGCCCTTTTTCAGATAGGAAAACGGCAATTTTTTTTGTTTCTTTAAAATTACTAAAAATAATNAGTAAAATAACAAGAATAGGAATACTCAAAAACATTCCNCTNATTCCCCATAGCTTACTCATTATACTTAAAGTTATTAGCATAATTATTGGACTCAAGTTAAGTGATTTTCCCATTAATTTTGGTTCAACAAAATTTCCAATAAAAATTTGAACAAGAAATAATAGAATAAAAACTATAAAAGACTGGAAGAAATCTAGAAACTGAATCATAGAAAAAATGAAAGGAATTAAAATCGAAATCATAGATCCTATAAATGGAATAAAATTCAAAATAAATGATAAAATCCCAAAAAAGATAGCTAAATCATTTTTAAATAAAAATAAAGTGAAAAAGGTTAAAATACCAGTTAGAAAACTTGTAAAAGTTTTTAATTGAAAGTAGTTAAAAATTTGTAAATTTATTTTTGAAAGAATATTTTTTGTGGCTTTATTATTTGATAATTTAGATATTTTATGGATAAAAAACTTTTCTTCTATTACTAAAAAAATTAAATATAAAANCACTAATGATAAATTACCTGCAATATTTGTTAGTGAATTTAGTATATTTGAAAAGATTTTAGCAAAATTGATATTATCTATAAGATCGTTAAAAGAAATTGGTAACAAACTTAGCTTTGAGCTTTGTATAAAATTAAAAATAGTATTTAAATTAGCCTGATATAAATTAGTATTAGCTGTCACTTTTTCTATATTAGACTTTAAAAGAACTCCAAAAAAATATATNAAAAAAATAAGTATTATTGAAACTAAAATAAAACAATATTTATAATTAAGGCTAAAATTTAAAAACTTAATAAGAGATATTTTTTTAGATAAAGATTTTAGAATGATAAATATAAACAATGAAAAAAACAAAGGTAAGAGCAGAAACTTCCCAACATAAAGTGTTAGAAAAAATATTGGAACAAAAAAGTAGATACTATTATTTTTAATCAATTTTAACCTATTATTTAAAGTCATCTAAAACTTGAACCATTTTACTTTTTCCAAAAAGATCTGAATCAGTTTCTTCCCATCTTATACTTTTAACAAGACCTACTTTAGGAGCATACCAGTCATTTGTCATAATTTTAATTTTTATTGAACCAATTTCTCTATCACCAATAAAAGTTGTTTCACCTTTACCAACTACTTTAACACAGTTTTTAAAATTCCCAGCTGGAACCTTTATAGTTTCAGTTAGAGACTTTATTTCATAATTTATATCAAACATAGTTGTTGCTCGATAATCAAAGTAAGCATATCTTCTGATAATTAAAAAAGTTTTGCTTACAGAATTCCATTTAGTTCCAATTTTAATAGGATATTTAAGAACATATTTCTTATTCTTTTCAAAAATAATTGGAGACTCTCTTTTAAATTGAATACCTTCTCTAAATATTCCATTTTTATTTTTAGAGTAGTAATATATGCTATCATCTTCTCTTAAAATTGGGTGCACTGGAATAGTTTCCTCAATACCAGGTTTTTTTATTAACGTTCCTTCTATGGAGGAATTAATCTTCTTGTAATTTATTTTATCTTCAACACCGGGATTGATAACTACATTGTAATTCCAAATATGACCATTTTTTAAAGGAAAGTATTTCTGATTATCTTTTTTACAACTAGCTAAGATTAATAAAACTAACAAAAAAAATAGTTTTCTTTTCATTACTATTTTTCTGGTAANAATTGATTAGGCATATCAAAAAATTTNACTTTGGCACTGCTNGCAACGGTTTTCTTTTTTTCTAGTATTTTAGAAATTATNCCANTTTCTTTTTCTTCTTCAATTGATTCTCCCATTTGAGGTATACCGTTTTTTAGATTTACTGAAGCTTTAGATATTTGTTCATGAGCCTCTTTACTATAGGGTAATTCAAATGATCGTGGTATTCCAAGACCAGATTTTTCATTCATATCTGTAATCCATATATAAATTGAACCCTCCGAACTAATTACAATATTTGGTTCATATATTTGAGCTGCTACTAATCTAAATCTATCTGGAAGGTTATCTTTTGTTGGCCAACCAAGAATTCCNTTAAAGGAATTNTAAGTTATAATNTAAAATNCTGTTACTAAGATAATTAAAGATGACTTAATCAACCAATGAAAACTTGTTCTCAAATTAAACATTAATAATAGGAAACCCAGAAGTATATAACTTACTATTATTGATAAAACTGTTGAACCCATTTTAGTCTCCTTTGTAATCTATTTTTTTTAGTTATTTGGTACTAATTGTTTATACAAGTTACCTGTAACAGTTACTTGACCATCTTGTGTTATATTAAACCTAGTTGCAGTTTTTTCTACTCCTTTTTTTTCTAAATTTATAGTTCCATAATAAATTACCTCAAGTTGAGGGTTTACCTTCTCTACTTTAACATTAACATCAATTGGGTTATTTGTTTTTGAAGCATAATAATGAACATTTACAATATATTCACCAGGAACTACTGCTCTCAATGTAACGACTTCCTGATTTAGTGGATTCTGTATTTCTTTACCACTGACCATGATTGTATCATTTAGTAAACCTCTATCATCTCTNTCAAGGTGAACAAAACCTGCTTCTGTNCCCCTAAACCAAACTAAATCTCCAGTCGGACTTTGAACATAGGTATCAATATCATCTGGACTATTATCCTCCCAGCTTACTGTTATAATATATTCAGCTTTAGGATTAATGACGCCTGTTTTTGGAATAGGATTCATAAAAATAATTGCCAAAAACATTAATAATGTAAAAGCTAACAATATATTAAATAATAAATCAGTAAATGGATCTGCTTTTATCCTTCTATTTGAATAAGCCATTTTTAATTATTTTTATCTAGACTAACTTCAGAAATTTGATTTAAAACTGAGAAAAGTTCTTCACAACCACTTTCTAGGTTAAAATATTGTAACGCAATAAAGACTCCTGTTACTAGAGCTGATAAAGTTGTATAAAGTGCAACTCCCATCCCACTTCCCATTGTAGTTAAGACTCCTTGAAGCAGTGTGACATCAAATGTTGTTATATCAGAAAGAGAACCTAACATGATTATAAAACCAATTACTGTTCCAATTAAACCAAGCTTAAGCATTAAATCAGCACTAAACCAACCAATTTCNTAAAAACCGTTAGTTTTTTTTTGATAAGAATCAAGAATTTTAGTGTGACCGTTTGTACTATTTTTTTTTAAATTTAATAAATCTTTAAAATAATCAGAGACTATTCCTTCTGATATTTCACCTTTGGAGGATAAAATTAAATGATCATCAATAATTTTTAATTTAACACCACTTTTTAGAAGACTTTTTTTTATTATATATACTTTATTTAGTTCTGATGAAATTATAAATGTTACATACGCACAGTGACTGCATATTAAAAAAAATAAGAATAAAATAGTACTTGAAATGTAACTTCTATCAGAGGAAATTAATTCACTAATTAACCCATTATCCCACAAAAAATAGAAGAAAAAAAATATCATACTAAATTGAAGCAACCATTTTAAAAATAATTTATGATCTCTCGTCATATTAAAAATTCCTAGTATCTAATAANTGTTTCAAAAGGAATATCAATTTTTTCAATTCCAGATAAAAATTTCAATTCTATGAGTGTTGCAAAACAGCATACATTCCCTCCTGCTTTTCTTAATAAATTAATAGCAGCATTCGCGGTTCCCCCCGTGGCTAAGACATCATCAATTAGTGCAAAATTATTTTTATCACATAATTTTGGNTTTACTTCAAGACAATCTTTTCCATATTCAAGTTCGTATTCAAAACTAATNGGATTTCCAGGTGTTTTATTTTTTTTTCTGATCATTATTAAACCTAGATTCATTTTAATAGCTAAAGCAGAACCAAAAATGAATCCTCTTGCATCGATAGCAGCAATCTTATTTATATTATATCCTTTAATTTTTTCTTCAAGATGACCTATTGCTNCATCAAAAGCTTTTGNATCACTTATTAGCGTAGACATATCATAAAATAGAATTCCCGGCTTTGGAAAATCAGGAACTTTACTTATAAACTTTTCTAATTTGTCAATTTCCATTTAAAATAATTTATAAGCAAATTTAATGTTAAATCTATTTTAGTGTTTTTAAGTACTTTATTAAATCAGATATTTGATCATCTTTTCTCAAACCTGAAAATATCATCTTACTTTTTTTAATATCTTTCCCAAAATGTTTTACTTTAATTTTTTTGGGAGAGACCCATTTAGCTAATGACTCTTCATCCCANACTATNTTNGAACTTGCAAGCCATTTAGAATATTTATAACCTTCCTGAGCACCAGCTTTGGATCCTACTATTCCCCATAAGTTTGGACCAGTTTTATGTTTTNCTCCTTCTGCAACATTATGACAGGCTGCGCATTTTTTAAATACTTTTTTTCCTTTCGCGTGTCCAGCAGCATATGAATTTGAATTGTTAAGTGTTAGACAAAGCATGGTAGAAATAAGAAAAATTTGTTTAACCATAATTAAATACTCCCATATATTTTTTAAACATATATGATATATATAAATACTTGAAATACAATTTAAAAGTTNAATACANGATGAAGAAAAAAACTTTTAGTCAAGCAGAACTNATAAAATATTCTTTCGATCTAATTGAAAAAGAAGGTTGGAATAGTTTTTCTTTTAATAAACTTTCAAAATCCTTAAACATTGAATTAAATTTTGTTAAAAACTTATTAAAATCTAAACAACAACTTTTAATAATTTT